>NZ_JBYOJU010000045.1:0-85412 GCF_057798855.1 Cupriavidus sp. 96C5-1
GCAGACCGAGGCCAGCAGGTAGAGCAGGGTGACGAGGTTCATGCTCACTTGGCGCCCTCCTCATGGCCCTTGCCGGCCTTGGCCTTGGGTTCCTTTTTCTTGAACATCTCCAGCATGCGCTGGGTCACCAGGAAGCCGCCGAACACGTTGACCGCGGCGAGCGCCACCGCCAGCGTGCCCATGGTGCGGCCCACCGCGCCCTCGGTCAGGCCGGCCGCCAGCATGGCGCCGACGATGATGATGGCCGAGATCGCATTGGTCACGGCCATCAGCGGGGTGTGCAGGGCGGGCGTTACCGTCCAGACCACGTGGTAGCCCACGTAGATCGCCAGCACGAAGATGATCAGGTTGATCACCGTGTGGTTAATGCCTTCCATGAAGGATTCCTTGGAGGTTGCTTACTGTGCCAGCGCCTGTTCAGCGTCCTTGGTCATCAGGCAGGCGGCGACGATGTCGTCCCCCTGGTCGACGGCCAACTTGCCGTCTTTGACGATCAACTTGAGAAAGTCGAGCACATTGCGTGCATAGAGTGCCGAAGCGTCGGCCGCCACCATGCTGGCCAGGTTGGTGTGCCCGATCAGCGTGACGCCGTGGCGCTCCACCACCTCGTCGGCCACCGTGAGCGGGCAGTTGCCGCCCTGCGCCGCGGCCAGGTCGACCACCACCGAGCCCGGCTTCATGGCCCGCACGGTCTCATCCCGGAGCAGCACCGGCGCCTGCCGGCCCGGGATCAGCGCCGTGGTGATGACGATGTCGGCGGCCTTGGCGCGCTCGTGCACCAGTTCGGCCTGGCGCCGCATCCAGTCCGCCGGCATCGGACGTGCATAGCCGCCCTCGCCCTGCGCGATCTCGCGCTCTTCATCGGTGACGAACGGCACATCGAGGAACTTCGCGCCCAGCGATTCGATCTGCTCCTTGACGGCGGGACGCACGTCGGAGGCTTCGATCACCGCGCCCAGCCGCTTGGCGGTGGCGATGGCCTGCAGCCCCGCCACGCCGGCGCCGAGGATCAGCACGCGCGCGGCCTTGACGGTGCCCGCGGCCGTCATCAACATGGGCATGAACCGCTGGTAGTGGTGGGCGGCGATCAGCACGGCCTTGTAGCCGGCGATATTGGCCTGCGAAGACAACACGTCCATGCTCTGCGCGCGCGTGGTGCGCGGCGCGGCTTCCAGCGCGAAGGCGACAATCCCGGCTGCGGTCATGCATGCGTTGTTCTCCGCGTCGAATGGATTGAGCATGCCGATCAGCACGGTGCCCGGCTTCATCAGCGCAAGCTCAGCACCATCCGGGGCGCCCACCTTGAGCACCAGATCCCCTTCGAACGCCTGTGCGGCCGTGCCGATGCGCGCGCCGACGGCCTCGTAGACAGAATCCGGCAGGCTCGCACGCACGCCGGCGCCTGACTCGACAATCACCTGGTGGCCCTGTGCGACGTACTTCTTAACGGTCTCCGGCGTAGCCGCGACGCGTGTTTCCCCTGCCCGCGTTTCCCGCGGGATCCCGATTTTCATCATGCGCTTTCCGCAAAATTCTGCCACTTAGGAATGAGACGGCGGCCAGGACAGGCCGCCCCTCCTGGCTTGCAGTCGGATCGACCGGATCATTCGGCCCGGATCTGCTTATCGACGATCACGCGGGCCCAGCGCGACACTTCGCCGTTGAAGTACTCGGTGAACGCGGCGTTGGCCTGCGGTGCCGGCGTAAACCCGGCTGCGGTAATCCGGTCCCGTATGTCCTTCGATTCCAGCATCTTCGCCACCGATGCGCCTACCTTTTCCTGCACCGGCCGGGGGGTGCCCGCCGGCATCATCACGCCAGTCCAGTTCTCCACGATCAGGTCGGGGAAGCCGCTCTCCACCACCGTGGGCACACCCGGCAGAAGCGGATGGCGTTCGCGTGCGGTCACCGCCAGCGCACGCAGCTTGCCACCCTTCACATACTGCAGCGATTCCGGGAAGTTAGAGAACACCACGTCGATCTGCCCACCGATCAGGTCCGTCAAGGACGGCGCGCCGCCCTTGTAGGGTATGTGCGTCAGGTCCGCCTTGGCCAGGTCTTCGAACAGCGCCAGGGTCAGGTGCGGCGGTGTGCCGTTGCCGCTCGATCCGGCATTCAGCTTGCCGTGGCGCGCCACTTCGGCCAGATCCTTCATCGACTTGATCGGCGAGTTCATCGGGACCACCACCAGCATAGGCGACGACGCGATGCGCGCCACCGGCACCAGGTCTTTCTGCATATTGAACGGCAGCTTGGGAAACAGCGTGACATTAGCCGCATGGGTCAGGGTCACTGCCAGCCAGGTATAGCCATCGGCCGGCGCCTTGGCCACCTGGTCCGCACCGATATTGGCGTTCCCGCCGGGCTTGTTGTCCACCACCACCGGCTTCCTCCAATCCTCGGAGAGCTGGTGTCCGACAAGGCGCGCCATGATGTCGGTCAGTCCGCCGGCTGCGAACGGCACCACATAGCGAATGGGCTTGCTTGGATAATCGACGGGCGCCGCCGCACTCTGGCCAAGTACCGGCGTGACGAGCAGCGCGACAGACAGGCCGGCCAGAAGCCGGACCAGAAATCGGTGCATGTTGTGTCTCCTGTGTGTATGGATGCGCCCGTCCATGGCGGGCGTTTTATTGGTGTGCCGGACGTTACTTCATGCCCTCCCCGGCCAGGGCCTGCAGTTCAGCCAGAAGTACGTCCGGCACCTCGATGCCTTGCGCCGCTGCCTCGGCTTCCGTGGCCTGTCGGCGTGCGCCAGGCAGGCGCGTGCCAGGATCAGCCAGCATGGCCGCCAACAGTGCCTCCACCCTGCCGTAGTACACCTCGCCGCCGCCGAAAGCCGCCGGATCCAGCACCAGGAACAGCTGTCCGATACGCGGCCGGTTTCCCTCGTCCTCGAAGAAGGAGTCCGCCTCCGCACCAAACTGCGCGCCAGCCAGCGAGACAACCAGCAACTCCACCATTAGCGCCAGCATTGCACCCTTGACCCCGCCCGCGGGCAGCATCGAGCCGCGCAGCGCGGCTGTCGCGTCGGTGGTGGGCCGGCCCTCTTCATCGAGTGCCCAGCCTAGCGGTATCGGCTTACCCTGTTTCGCCGCGACCATGATCTTGCCGCGCGCCACTTCCGACAACGACAGATCGATCACGACCGGCGGCGCCCCGCGCCGCGGGAACGCGGCGGCGATCGGATTGGTGCCGAAGAGCGGCTTGCGCCCGCCCCATGCCGGCATCGCCGCGGGCGAGTTGCCCAGCGCCAGGCCGACCATGCCCGCCGCCGCGACGGCGTCGAGATGAATCGCCGCCGCGCCAAAGTGGTGGCTGTTCGTCACTGCGGCAACCCCCACGCCCGTGGCACGGGCCCGCTCCATCGCTTCGGCCACCGCCAACATACAGGCGGGGAATGCGAAGCCACTGCCAGCATCCACCAGCACCGCGCTGGACTGCTGCCGGCGCACGGCGGGCACGGCGCGCCCGTCTACGCGATCGCGCCGCAGGTGCGCCACGTACATTGGCACCCGAGAGACGCCATGTGAAGGCAATCCGGTCGCATCTGCCCGCACCAGCGCCGCTGCCGTGGCGCTGGCCTGCAATCGGCTGGCGCCAGCGCTGCGCAAGGCGCGCGCCGCCAGCTGCGTCAGCGTGTCCACATCGAGCCGGCTCATCGTTCGCCCTCCAGCGCTTGGCGCACCTGCTGCGCGATCAACATGGAAACGCGGGCATTGGCCTCGCGCGTGACGCCGCCGATATGCGGCGTCAGGATCAGGTTCGGTGCCTCGGTCAGTGCCGACTTGGCCGGCAGCGGCTCGTGCTCGAACACATCCAGCGCCGCGCCCGCCAGCCGCCCGGAGCGCAGCGCTTCGGCCAGGGCGGCCTCGTCGACCACCCCGCCGCGCGCGCTGTTGATCAGCACCGCGCCGGGCTTCATCGCCGCCAGCCGCTCGGCGTCGATCAGATGCTGGGTGGCCGGCACCAGCGGCACGTGCAGGCTGACCGCATCCGCTCGTGCCAGCAGCGCATCGAGTGCCAGCGGCGTGACCCCGCTGTCTTGCCACACAGGATCCTCTGGCGTCATCAACGGATCGAAGGCCACCACGCGCATGCCCAGCGCCTGAGCCAGCGCCGCCGTCTGCCGGCCGATATCGCCGAATCCGATCAGTCCCAGCACCTTGCCCAGCACCTCCCTCCCTTCCGACAACGCCGCGCGCGGCCACTGCCCCGCCACCATCGCCCCGTGGCTGCCATAGGCGCCGCGCAGCAGCATCAGCGCCGTGGTCACCACATATTCCGCGACCGAACGAGCGTTGGCGCCGGTGGCCGGAATTACGCGGATCCCGCGCGCCTGGCAGGCCTTCACGTCGATATTGTCCAGCCCCACACCCAGCCGTCCCACCACACGCAAAGCGGGCGCTGCCGCCAGCAGCGCGGCGTCCACCTGGGTGCGGTTGCGCACCACCAGCGCGCTGGCCTGGCCGACCGCGGCCAGCAGGTCGGCGCGGCGGTCAACCCAGCCGGGCTCGTACTGCAGGTCGAACCCTGCGGCCAGCACTGCCACGGCATCGGGGGCCATGAACTCGCTAACGCAGATGCGCTCCATCATGCGGACTCGTGGATGCGGGTCAGGACGAATTCGCGGTGGCCCAGCGCCTCGGCGGCGGTCCAGCGTCCATTGATCGTGGCCAACATGCATTCGAGCAGCTTGTCGCCGGTCTGGTCCAGCGTCAGCTCGCGCTGCAGCAGGCCCGAGCAATCCACATCCATGTGTTCGCTCATCAGGCGCACGGTACGCGGGTTGGCGCACAGCTTGATCACCGGCACGATCGGATTGCCGATGACGTTGCCCTGCCCGGTCGGGAAGAAGTGCACCACATAGCCCGAAGCAGCGCACAGCGTCACCATCTCGGCCGCGGCGGAAGACGAATCCATGAACCACAGCCCCGGACCGGTCGGCTCTTCGGCCTTGTCCAGCACGCCATCGACGGTGCACTTCTTGCCGATCTTCTGGATATTGCCTAGCGCCTTCTCCTCGATGGTGGTCAGGCCGCCGGCGATGTTGCCCTTGGTCGGCTGCGACTCGGACAGGTCGGTGGTCTTCCAGCGGTCGATCATGCCCTGGTAGCGGTTGAACATCGCCATGAACTCGTCGCGCACCTTGTCGTTGGCACAGCGTGCGGCCACGATGTGCTCGCCGCCGGTCAGCTCGGAGGTTTCGCCGAACACCAGCGTGGTACCGAGCGGATGCAACTTGTCGAAGGCGTTGCCTACGGTGGGGTTGGCGCCGCAGCCGGAGGTGGTATCGGACTCACCGCACTTGGTCGAGACCCACAGGTCGCTGATCGGGCATTCCACCCGGTGCAGCGCCGTGGCGTATTGCACGAATTCCTTGGCGGCCTTGGAGGCGCGCATGATGGTGTCATGGTCGCCGTGGCCCTCGATGCCGAAGCCGACCACCGGCTTGCCAGTCTTGGCGATACCGTCGACCACTTTCTTGGTCCAGCCGTCCTCGATGCCGATCACCACCACCGCAGCCACATTGGGGTTGCTGCCGGCACCGATCAGGGTGCGGAAGTGCAGGTCCAGGTCCGGACCGAACTGGAGGCGGCCATAGGGATGAGGGATCGCCATGGTGCCCTTGATGGCAGCGGCGACCGCCTCGGCGGCGGCGTTGGAGAGGTCGTCCAGCGGCAGGATGATGACGTGGTTGCGCACGCCCACACGGTTATTGTCGCGGCGATAGCCCCAGAAGGTGGTGTTGCGGTCGATGATCGTCATGGCTTTCTCTGTGCAGTCTGTGGGATTTTTCTAGCGGAATGAATGACCGGGTGGCTTACCAGCGCTTGGTCTTGATGTTGTGGACGTGCGCGTGCTCGCCTGCCTTGATCGGTGCCACGACCTTGCCGATGTCGATCCCGTACTTGTAGACCGTGTCGCTTACCGCCATGTCGCGCAGCGCGACCTTGTGGCCCATCGGGATCGCCTGCAGCGCCTTCACCGAGATCGTGCGGTCCTCGTCCATGATCCAGGCATTCAGCTCGGTACCGGCCTCGATTCCTTCCACCACGGCCACTGCCACCGTGTCCTTGGCGTCATGCAATACAACGTGAATCATCTTTGTCTCCTCGCGGTCTGGTTGGGGTGTGGAATGATCATAGAATCCAAATTCATCCATGTCAACTAGCTCATATATATGACTTGCATTGGTAGGTAGATGTGCTGTGGCGCAAGAAAGAACCTGAGCGCTGGAGCGATACGGTCCCGCCTGCGTCGATCGGGCACGAAACGACACGCGCGCGCCTGCAACAAGCGCGAACGTGCGATACCGGTACTGGTTTGGAGAAAATGCCGCGGGCGAAGCCGCGGCAGCGCGCGTGTACAGGTTTGCTGGAAAATCAGACCATTGCGGCTTCGGGCAGCAGCACCACCTTGGCTCCCGCCACCTTGCCGCCATCAAGATCGCGGAAGGCCTGCGCGCCATCCTCCAGCGCTCGGGTCTCCACCCAGCCCAGGTCGCCGAAGGCGCCGCCGTCGAGCGCGGCCACCGTGGCGCGCAGGTCGGCCATGGTGTAGGTATAGGTACCCAGCAGCGTCAGTTCCGCCAGCGTCAGCTTGCGCATATCGATCTCGCTGGCCCAGTCCTGTAGGCCGATGTGCATGATGACGCCACCCGGACGCGTGGCCGCCAGTGCGGTGTTGCGCGTCGCCTTGGCGCCTACTGCGTCGATCACCAGATCCCATGCCGCCTCCGCCGGCGCTTGCGTACGCGGATCCAGTGTCGCGCAGCCCAGGTTGTCGGCAATCGAAGCGCGCCGCAGCGGGTTGGTCTCGGCCACGGTGACCTCGCGGCAGCCATAGGAACGCAGCAAGGCGGCAGCCAGCATGCCGATCGCCCCGCCGCCGAGAATCAGCGTGCGCACCTCCGGCACCGGCCTGACCATTGCGCGCATCGACAGGTTGACCGCGTGCAGCGCGGTGGCCGCCGGCTCTGTCAGGGCCGCGTGGATGCTGGACAGGCTGCCCGGCAGGGGAATCGCGCAGGCCAGCGGTATCGACAGGAATTCGGAGAATGAGCCGGGCCGGGTCATGCCCACCATGGTGCGGTTGGAGCACAGGTTGTCGCGGCCCTGCAGGCAGTAGTCGCAATGGCCGCAGGTAATCAGCGGGTTCGCGGTGACGCGCGTGCCGATCGGCAACGCACGCTCGTCGGCGGAGGACACAACGGTTCCAGCAAACTCGTGCCCGAGCACCAGTCCCGGCTGGCGGCGCGGATCGTGGCCATGGTAGGCGTGCATGTCGGACCCGCAGATGCCGGTGGCATCGATCCGCAGCACGGCCTCCCCGGCAACCAATGTCGGCATCTCGCGCTCCTGCAGCTCGACGCGGTTCGGTTCGGTGTAGACAAGCGCTTTCATCTGTTTCCTTCCTGAAATAGTGATATGCGTGCGTTGTGCATCAGGCGTCCAGCTTGGCAGGCGTGAACGCGCTCGCGCGGGCGCGGTGGGCGGCAATCCAGGCGGTGCAGGCCGCGCTCATGAGGCCGATCGCCAGCACGTACATGCACAGGTACCAGGGCTGCCCACCAGCCTTGGCGTTGAGCCAGGTGGCAATGATCGGGGTCAGGCCGCCGGCGAACACGCCGGCGAACTGATAGACGAAGGAAATCCCGGTGTAGCGCACACTGGCGTCGAACACCTCGGAGAACATCGAGGACATGGTGCCGAACACCGCGGCGTGAAAGATGCCAAAGGGAATGATGATGGCGGCCCATACCAGCGCGATATTCCCGTTGCTGTGCTCCATCAACCAGAACGCCGGAAAGGCCGACAAGCCCGCCAGCAACGCGCCTGTGCCATAGACCAGAGGACGACCCACGCGATCCGAAACCGCACCCCACAGCGGGATGAAGAACGTCATCACGGCGGCGCCGATCAGCACCCCCAGCAAAGCATGGTTGCGCGACAGTTGCAGCGTCTGGGTCAGGTAGGACAGGGAATAGACACCGAATACATTGAAGAACACGCCATCGATAAAGCGCGCGCCCATGCAGGCCAGCACCACGCGGGGATAGCGGCGCAGCATGGCCATGAAGGGCAGCCCCTGGGCCTGCTTGCCGCGCGTCTTTGCCTGCGCAAACTCGGGCGACTCATCCACATGCGAGCGCATATAGGAGCCGATGCCCACCATCACGGCGCTGAGCAGGAAGGCAACGCGCCAGCCCCAGGCCAGGAAATCCTGGTCCGACAACAGCAGAGACAGGGTGGCGATCACGCCGCTGGCGAGCACCAGACCGAGCGACATTCCGGTCTGCGGCAGGCTTGCGAAGAAGCCGCGCCGATGGCTGGGCGCGCTCTCGAAGGTCATCAGCACCGCCCCGCCCCACTCCCCGCCCAGGCCGATCCCCTGCGCCAGCCGGCACACCAGCAGCAAAATGGGCGCCCAGACGCCGATCTGGTCGTAGGTGGGAATCAGGCCGATGGCGGTGGTGGCCACGCCCATGATCATCAGCGTGAGGACCAGCATACGTTTGCGGCCCAGCGTGTCGCCGAAGTGGCCGAAGATGACGCCGCCGAGCGGACGTGCCACAAAGCCCGCGGCGAAGGTCGCATAGGCCAGCAGCGTGCCCACGACAGGATCGTCCGAGGGGAAATACAGCTTGTTGAAGACCAGTCCGGCGACCACGCCGTACAGGAAAAAATCGTACCACTCCACCATCGCGCCGATCGTGCTCGATGTGACTACCTTGCGCAGCTTGTGCGCTGACGCACCTCTGCTCGCTGTCGAATCCATGATCCTGTCTCCTGCCTTGTATTTTTATGTAGGGGCATGGCGGCCGCCGCGCGCAAGCGCGACTGCACTTCTGGCGCCATGGTCTGCGTGTTTACCTTGCCGTGTAGCCTCCATCCACCATGAAGGTCTGGCCGGTGATGTAGGCCGCCATATCGCTGGCGAGGAAGGCCGCCAGCCCGTGCAGGTCCTTCAGTTCGCCGTTGCGGCCCATGCAGGTGCGCGCCGCGTGATAGCCGGCCAGCTCGGTGTCGGCAAATACCGGGCCGGTCAGCGCCGTCGGGAAGAAGCCCGGACCGATTGCGTTGCAGGTGATGCCGTGCGGCGACCACTGCTCGGCCATGGCGCGGGTCAACTGGACGATCGCACCTTTGGCGGCGCCGTACGGCGCGCTGTTGGCGAAGGCCCGATGGGATTGGAGCGATGCGATGTTCAGGATGCGGCCCCAGCCGCGGGCCTGCATGGCGGGCGCCAGGCCCTGCGCGAGGAAGAAGGGCGCGCCGACGTGCGTATCCAGTTGCAGGCGCCAGCTGGCCGGCGTCACCGCCCCGAAAGGCTCGCGCAGGTTCATGCCCGCCGCGTTGACGAGGATATCGATGGCACCGAAGCGGTGCAGGATAGCCTCCGACAACGCCGGCAGTGCGTCCAGGTCGGACATGTCGCCGGCGACGGTTTCGGCCGTGATGCCCAGTGCATCCAGCCGGGCCGCCGCTTCGTCAAGCTGGCCCTGCCGCCGGGCGGTCAGCACCACGCGCGCGCCGGCCAGCCCCAGCGCGGTGGCGATGGCCTCGCCTATGCCGGAACTGCCGCCAGTCACCAGGGCTTGCCGCCCTCGCAGATCCGGTACCAGCCCTGGCGGCAGGGCGGCCGAAGTGATAGTTGGATATGGCATTGTCAAACCTCGACCGGAACACCGGTTTCGAAGCGCTCGGCAGGGAAATACTTGGCCAGCCGGTCGTCGGCGGTACGCGCATGCGCCTCCATGCCTTCCAGCCGGGAAATGCGCGCGGTCACTTGCCCGATCTGCTGTGCGGCTTCGCGTGTCATCTTCTGCCAGGTCAGCGTCTTCATGAACTTGTGTACCGACAGCCCCCCCGAGTAACGCGCCGCGCCCTTGGTGGGCAGCACGTGGTTAGGCCCGCTGGTCTTGTCGCCAAAAGCCACCGTGGTTTCCTCGCCCAGGAAGAGCGAGCCGTAGCAGGTCAGCCGCGCGAGCCACCAATCCAGGTCGTCGGCATGTACCTCCAGGTGCTCGGAAGCATATCGGTCGGACACCTCCACCACCTCTTCGCGGCTATCGCACAGGATCACTTCGCCGTAGTCGCGCCAGGCCGCCGCTGCCGCGTCACGTGCCGTGGGCGGCAGGTCAGCGATCAGCTCGGGGACCAGGGCTATGACACGCTCGGCCAACCGGCGGGAAGTCGTGAACAGCCAGGCCGGCGACTCGTGCCCGTGCTCGGCCTGCCCGACCAGGTCGCTGGCAACGATGCGGGGATCGGCGCTGTCGTCGGCGATCACCGCCACCTCCGACGGTCCAGCGAACACATCGATGCCAACCTGGCCGAACAGGGCTCGCTTGGCCTCCGCCACGAACTTGTTGCCCGGCCCCACCACCACATCGGCCGGCTTGCCGGTGAACAGCCCGTAGGCCATCGAGGCAATGGCCTGCACGCCGCCCAGCGTCATGATCACGTCCGCGCCGGCCGCCTGAAAGGCATAGAGCACGTGGGGGTGCATGCCCTGGCCCCGGAACGGGCTGGAGCACGCGACCACCGTCTTCACACCCGCGGCTTTGGCCGTGGCCACGCCCATATAGGCCGACGCGATATGCGCATAGCGCCCGGCTGGCGCGTAACAGCCAACCACATTGACGGGAATCACCCGCTGCCCCGCCGTCACGCCGGGATGCAGCTCCACGGAAAACTCGCGCAGCGACTCGCGCTGCGCCATGGCGAAGTCGTGCACCTGCTTGATGGCGAAGTCGATGTCGGCACGTACCGCGGCCGGCACCTCGGCGGTTTGCCGCCGGATCTGCTCCGGCGTAAGGATGAAGTCGCCGCTCCAGCCATCCAAATCCCTGGCGTACTGGCGAACGGCATCGTCGCCGCGCGTCCGGATCTGGGCCAACATCTCCGTCACGACTTGCTGGGCAGTTGCCGTTTCGGTCTCCGGCGTTTTGTTGGCTTTCTTCAGGTAGATCATGATTTCCCTAGTGCAGGTTGGTGTCAAATATGCAAGCGCTATCAAGTCTTGATCATCATGATTGAAACGGCATTTCATGCACTGATAAAGCACATAATCTCTTCCGATCCAATGTCACCTCAGATTTAATGTAAGCGCTTTCATGCGTAAGAATAGTGCACCGGCCAGTCGATGCAAGCTAGGGTTTTCCTGTGGTTTGAGCGGGAACGCTATGTTGCGTCGCACCATTCACCCGACCCGCGCGCGGGAAGATCGGAGACAATGACGCCATTCGACAGACGGAGCAGAGGCTGTGCGGCGTGCAAGGTTAGAAGATGTGGCGAAACTCGCGGGCGTATCGATGGCGACCGTCTCGCGTGCCCTTTCCTCACCCGCGGTGGTGCGGGAGAAGACCCTTGAGCGGGTCCAGTCGGCCATTGCGGCGCTGGGCTATGTACCGGACGCGTCCGCACGCACGCTCGCCTCCGGGCGCTCGCGCACGGTCGGGGCGGTGGTACCCACTTTGGATAACGCCATATTTTCAAATGCGATCCAAGGCCTTCAGACGACCCTGGCCGAGCACGGGTACCAGTTGCTCTTGGCCACCCACAACTACAATCTGAAAAGCGAGATCGCCGTGGTTCGCGCCTTATCGGAGCGCGCGGTGGACGCCTTGGTGCTGGTGGGCAGCGAGCATGCGCATGAAACGTTCTCGATTCTGGAAAAGAGTGGGATCCATGCCCTGCTGACGTGGTCGC
The DNA here is from genome assembly GCF_057798855.1 of Cupriavidus sp. 96C5-1. NCBI lineage: Bacteria > Pseudomonadati > Pseudomonadota > Betaproteobacteria > Burkholderiales > Burkholderiaceae > Cupriavidus > Cupriavidus sp. 96C5-1. The sequence goes on from NZ_JBYOJU010000045.1 coordinate 11,718, forward strand.
TGTCCAACGACTACCCTTGCATCGGCTTCGACAACTTCGAGATTGGCGCGATGGCCGCGCGCCACCTGCTCGAGCTCGGCCACCGCCGCTTCGGCATGATCTCCGGCATCACACGGCATAATGACCGCGCACGCCAACGCGTGGAGGGCTTCGTCAACACGTTGAAGGCACACGGCCTGGCTCCTCAGCCAGGCGCGATCTGTGAGCAGCCCTACGGTTTCGCGGGCGGACGGGCCGGGTTGCAGCGTCTGATGAGCGTTGGCGCAGAGCGCCCCACTGCTATCTTCTGCGGCAATGACGTACTCGCGCTCGGATGCCTCTTTGAAGCCGCCTCACTCGGCATACGGGTCCCCGACGATCTATCGGTCATCGGCTGCGACGACCTGCCGATCGCCGCCGAAATCGCGCCGGGGCTGACCACCATCTCCCTGCATACCCGTCAGCTTGGCGAACTCGCCGCGCACGCGCTGCTGGACTGGTCGCAGGACGGCACCATTCCAGGCCGAACGGAGCTACCGGTGAGCCTGGCGCGCCGCGGCACCACCGGCCCCGCGCCACAGTGAACGGAGCGGCGACCAAGACGCAGCAGCGTCCCCCTTCTCGTCCTCAATGGATTGCACCACTTCGGCCCCATATTCCGTAGCCACTGGTCTTCGCGTTCCTGTCTGAAGTCAGACCATGATGCGCTCCTGTCAACGCACCACGGTTGCCGATGCCGCTGCCAGGTAGCCGATAGTCCCTGCCAGTTTTGAAGGGGTGGACGAGAAGTCCAGAAGAGCCCGCGGTTCTGCGCAGACACGCATTTGCTCAAGTGCGTGCCCGCCAACGGGGACCGCTAGCAGGCATTAGCAGGCAAGTTGGATGCCCACAATCGCTATGCGGCTCAAATCGTCGTCGTACGGCAGCAGGGGGCCGTAACAGGCGGGCGAGCACCTGCGCGCCGTCTTAGCGAAACGAGTGCTTTGACTTACCTATCGACAAAACCGGTAAGGGGTATCCAGATTTCCTGTTTTTCCTAGGAAGTCAGGAAACAAGCCGGTTTATCATGGAAAGGAGCGCTGGCCGTTTCTCTCTCGTAACGCAGCTCGAAATCGAGCGTATTCCGAGATCGGAGGAACCATGGAAATCAAACGCGCAAAGACCCTCAAGCCTCCCCAAATCCGCCACCTGCTCCGCGTCATCGAGGCCACCAACCGGCACCCGGAGCGCGACGTGCTCATACTGCTTCTTGGCTTTACCTGTGGCATGCGAGTATCGGCGATAGCCCGAATCGAAGTAGCCGATGTTTTGCTACCTTCGGGCAAGATTCGAGATGAGATGAGCCTGAGGGCCGCGATCACCAAAGGCTGCCGTCAGCGGTGCGTTTATCTGACCCATCCCAAAACGGTTGCCGCCCTGGAACGCTATATCGAATGGCGATGGGGGCGCGACAAGGGCACGGCGTTGGACCGTCGCATGTATCGTGGTCCGATGCCCCGAACGTGTCTTATCCTCACGCAGAAGGGCGGCCCCTACGAGCTGAGCATCAAGCGCCGAATCAACGATGCCGACGAGCAAGTCTATTGCTTGGCCGCCGACAGCCTGCAAACCTATGTGACGGGCCTTTATCGCGCCGCAGGGCTCGGCAAGGGCTACAGCAGCCATTCCGGAAGGCGGACGTTTGCCAGCAAGCTACTCGCGCAGGGGCATTCCCTCGACACCGTTCAATTGCTACTTGGACATTCACAGCTCGACCATGTTTCCCCATACCTCGAAGTCACCAAGCGCGACTTCGAAGCTGCTGGCGAAGCCGTCGAATCCATTCTTCTGCTTGGCGGCGCCGAAGGCGTGCGCGCCCTACTTGCAAGGGGGCGCGATCGCTAAAGCACGACCCGCCACCGCCGATGTTTTGAGGGGGAGGCGTGCGCTGATCCTGCGTATAGCAGCCTGGCCATGGCCGTCAGCCCGCGCCCGCTTCTGCGCATGGGCGCGTATAAACATGTTGAAACCCAAGGGCGATTCGTCTAAACTGGTTTCTACGAATTCAGGAGGTTTGCATCATGGCAAAGACAGCAACGCTCACGCTCCAGCAGTGGGGCAATAGCCTGGCGGTTCGCATCCCTGCTGCGGTTGCTCGGGCCGCACATTTTGAGGTCGGGCAGGAAGTCCAGGTCACAACCGATGAGGTCGGTGTGACCGTTAAGCCAGTTGGCCCGCGCAAACTGACGCTGGCCGAGAAGCTAGCGCTGTTTGATCCGGCCAGGCACGGCGGCGAAGCAATGGCTACCGGCCGTATCGGTGCGGAGGTGTTCTGATGGCGGGAGCTTCATGGGTGCCGGATCGTCGCGACATCATTTGGATCGATTGCAACCCCCAAGTGGGTCGTGAGATGAAGGACCTGCACCCCATGCTGGTCCTGTCGCCAAAGGCATTCAACGAGCGGACCGGCATTGTGATTGGGCTCCCGATGACGACTGCCGAGTTCAACGACAGCAATCCGTTTGCGATCAAGTTCAAGGGGCCGAAAAATCTGGCGAGCTACGTGCTCGCGCACCAGCCAAAATCGTTTGACTGGCGTGCCCGTGGAGCGAAGGCTCACCCGTGGAAGCAAGTTCCGGCAGACGTTTTCTCTGCGGCGTGTGAGCAGCTAAACCAGATCATCGCTATCTGCGATTAGGAAAAAGACGGAGGACGTCATGGAAGCAATGAGGACGCACTTGGCGGCGCGCGGGCTCGACCCAGCACGCTACAGAGGCGTGTTTGTCTCTGATGATAGCGTGACGTTTGCTCTGTGGAATCTGTCGGGGCAAATGGTCGGCTATCAGACCTACCGCCCGGATCGGCCGAAGGCTCACGATGGAGATCCGCGCGAGCAACGCTACTTCACGTTCGTCTCGCGCTATGGGGCACGGACACCGGAGTTGGCTGTCTGGGGGTTGGAAACCGCGCAGGCTGGGAGTCCTCTGTTCCTTTGCGAGGGTGTCTTCGACGCATGCAAGCTGCATTCCCTGGGACTCTCGTGCGTCGCGACGCTTGGCAGTGATCCAAAGCCGCTGCGTCAGTGGCTCGCCTGCTTGCCGCAGCTCACAGTTGCCGTGTGCGACGGAGATGCTGCCGGCCGGAAGCTGGCCAAGTTCGCCAACCAGGTGGTGTACCTGCCGGAGGGAAAGGATGCGGGAGATCTCGCGGAGCAGGATCTAAGGAACGCCCTGGCGTCGTACCTGTGACAACAAGGAAAAGCAGTGGCGAAACTCTCTCAAGCGGCCATCCAGTTGCTTCGTGATGCTGGTTGCACTGAGGTGGCCGACGACTACATTCTTCTCGGCGACACCGACCTGCATGTGCTACTGTCGCACCGCGCCGTCAATGACTTGAATCAGCAGGCTCGCGAGCAGGAATAAAAATGTGAAAATAATGGCACTCTCGCTCAACGTGAAAATTGTCCATGAAATTCGCTAGCGCCGTGGCGACGACGGTACTTCATTCGCTGATCGCGATTTTCCCCACTTACGTCTTGGCGCAACCCAATACGGCCGAAATTGCGCAAGTATTCATCGCTGACAAAGTTCGGCAGCAACTACTGGCTGATTGGGGCCGCACTGATGATGCGCTGCCCTGTGCGGCGTGGATGGCGCCATCGGCATTGGGCAAGAAGCTGGCCGGCGTAGTCGCGTCGGACTTTTCTGCCTCCGAATTTCAAGAGGCCTTGGACTTTCTAGGAAGCGGGCCCGGTCAGCGCTATGCGGATCGGCAACGGAATCTGTCGCCGGTCTCGTCTAGAACGGAAGCAGACTTGGATGCGGAAAGACAGTTCTTTAACACCCCACTTGGCCTCAAGCTTTTAGATCGCCTGACCGTCCAGAAGTATGCCGAGATCGCTAAAGGCCAATTCAAGGCAGACTCACCGGAATGCAAGGCTGCCCTTGAGCCAGTCCCAGGCGTAAGACATGTCGCCGAGGTCAACTTGACCGACCTCGCATGCACCCTACCGAAGGTTACTTATCCCGCTGCCGCTCGGCGCCAAAATCAGTCTGGCACAGTATTGGTTCGATTGCTCGCCGATGAAAGTGGCTTGGTGCGTTTTGCGGGCATTCGCAGATCTTCTGGATTCGCATCGCTGGATAAGGCAGCACAGTTCGCCGTGCTAAGCATGAGATGCCGCCCCTACCAGACCGCCGACGGGAAGTTGCATAAGGTAACCGCGATTCAACCAATAGCATTTGCACTCGATTCGACCCAAACGAGTAAGAAGGGAGATGATCTGACAATCGAGAGCGCGTCGAGCCCGCCTCGGCAGACGCTAGATGATCGCAGGGTAGCTCTTGCAAGACTGCAATCTCTGGTCGCCGGGGCATCAGCCGGTACGGTAGCTCCAGGCACTATTGAAGACTTCGCTAGTGCCGTCCGCGATCAAGTCCGTCCCTTTATAGCCTATGGAGGCGCACTGGAAGACTTAGAAAGGAACCCAAAGGTTGTTGTTCGGGTCTTCATCGACAGCGAAGGAAATGTGTTGCAGGTCCGCACAGAGGAAGTCAGTGACAATCCCGTCTGGAATTCCACCGTCCTTCGTGCCATCAGAAATGCATCGCCTTTGCCCGTGCCACCGAAAGGCCAACGGACAGATTTCACGATTACGTTTAGGCCGAAGGAATAGCGATGGAGCCCGCTCGCATCGGTGGTCGCCCCTGATCAACAATTTCCCGTTGGCGTTCTGGTTCGTCTCGTTCGGATGCGCCGTCTGGCGCACATTTACGGAGAACCGGCTTGCCCGCGTGAGCGCCGTGTTGCTACTGATTCACGGCTTGGGAAATGTCGCGACGGGGATGTGGACTTGCGATGCTGGATGTCGTCTGGACGCCGTGTCGTCGTCCCAGCAGATCCACAATTTGGCTGGCCTTGTCATGGCATTGTCGTTACTGAGTGCCAATACGCTGTGGATCGTGCTGGGAAAGCGTGCGCTCGGTCTTGGTTGGCTCAGTGCACTGTCGGCCGTTACAACGCTCTTTTGTTTGTTGACATTACCGCTGATGGCCCAGACCGCAGGAACTGGCGGTCCGTTCGGCTTGTATCAGCGCATCAACTACGGCGTGTCGATCGCGTGGGTGGGCGTATTGGCGGCGACACTGTACTGGCGCCGCGTTGCACGCCAATAGACCGTCTGCTCAAGCGCGCGGTACTCGAGGCAGTGACGGGACTCCAGTTGAACGCAGGAGCTGCATCGAACACGCGCGCAAAGTGCTCGGCCTATCTAAGGATAGCGATAGTGCTGCATGGCGTGCCGGCTTGAGCGGTGCGCGTCACGGGCTGGTCGAATGCGATTGATTGCTTCTGGCCGTGAACGGCCGCCTGCGGTGACCTTTCTCGAGTCGAGAGGCCGATACCGCAACCCAAAGCGGGCACTCAAACTGCCGAGCGGCAAGGCGCTGCCGCATGCCACGTCATCACACTTCGCCGCCTGCCTCTGACTGCGTCGGGAGCCCGTCGTCGCGCAGCCACATGATGAATTCGGCGCCCTGCCCAAGCGTGCTTTCCACCGTGATGCGGCCGCCATACCGCTCCACCAGCGCATAACTGATCGACAAACCCAACCCGGTTCCCATCTGCTTCTTGGTGGTGAAGAACGGGTTGAACAGGTTGGGCAGGTCTTCTTCCCCGATGCCCTGGCCGGTGTCGCGCACATAAAGCGTCACGCCCCGCCCGCCCCAATCGCGCGTACCCAGCGTGAGCGTGCCGCCCCCGGGCATGGCGTGGATGGCATTGGTCAGCAAGTTGACCACCACCTGCTGCAGTTCGCTGCGGCTGATGCGCACCTGCCGCGTGGCCTGGCAGTCCAGTTCGACCCGGATCGCGGCGCCCTTCAGCATGTGCTGGACCAGTTCGACGCAGCCTGCCGAGACCTCGCCCACATCCAGGTTCTCGATACTGCCGGCGTAGGCTTCTGGCCGGACAAACTGCAGGAGCCGGTTGGTCAGCAACTGAATACGGCGGACCTGTTCGTCGATCAGCCGCAGTTCATGCCGGACCGGTTCCGCAGCCGGGCCCAGGATCTCGCGTGCCACGTCCAGGTTGCCCTGGATCACGGCAATCGGATTGTTGACTTCATGCGCCACGCCGGCGGTAAGCTGCCCGGCGACGGCGAGCTTTTCCGACGTGATCAGCTGCTGCCGGGCCGCCCGCAAGACGGCGTTGGATTCCTCCAGCTCGCGGGTGCGTTCGGCCACCTTGCGATCGAGTGAGTCCGCCCAGTCCTTGAGCTGGGCATTTCGCAGCTGCAGGTCCGACAGCAGCTGGTCGAACTGGCCGGCAAGCTGGCCCAGTTCGTCTTCGCTGCCCACCGGGCCTACCCGTGCCTCCGTATCGCCGGCCTTGAGCGCGTGCATGGTGCCGACCATCCGTGCCATCGGCGCGAACACGCGCCTGGCCCATAGCAGCGAAAACAGCGCCCCGGCCACGGCCAGCAGCAGGAACAAGCCCACCAGCACGCCCAGCGCCAGGTCTTTGGCCTGGCTGATCGGCCTGGCCAGGTAGCCCACGTACAGCATGCCGATGCGCTGGCCGCGGCTGTCGGCGATCGGCTCGTAGGCGCTCATGTACCTGTCGCTGACGACGAAGGCCAGGTCCAGCCATTTCTCGCCGCGCAGCAGCACCTTGTCGCGCACCTCGCGCGAGACCCGCGTGCCCAGCGCCCGCTCGCCATGGAACAGCCGCACATTGGTGGCAATGCGCGTGTCGTCCAGGAACAGGGTCGCCGTGCCCTGGCTGCCACGAGGCAGGGATTCCGGCTGGTAGACCAGCGCGTTGATCGTGTCGATAAAGCCAAGGTTGTTATTCAGCAGTGTGCCACCGTGCAGGATCGCCACCAGTTTGCCCGCTTCATCGAATACCGGTGCCGCCGCGTGCACCACCATGCCGCGGGTTTCCTGGGTCCTGTCGGTCGCCGCTGCGTTGACGGTGGGGCGTAGCGCCACCTGTGCACGCCGGGCAAGCTCGACGGAAACGGCGGCCAGTTGCGTGGCAGACCAGACGTCCGTGGCGGCGTCCGCGCGGCCAGCCGCGGCACTAGCCACCACGCGCCAGGCGGCATAGTCGGCCCCTGCTGCGCCGGCTGGCGCAGCGGCAAGCAGCCGCCCTCGCGGGTCGAGCAACTGCAGGAAATCGAGCCCGTGCGTGCGCCGCGCGTCGGCCAGGATGCCGGGCAAGACGTCGCGGCGGCCAAGTCCGTCCACCAGCGCATACGACCTTGCCTCCTGCAGGACACGGTCGCCCACGCCACCCACCATATGCTCGAAGTACTCGTGGGCGACCAGCAGGTCGCTGTTGACCTTGTATGCCAGCAACGCCTGGAACGCGCGGTTGCCCCACAATCCCATGATCAACAGGAGCGCCATCAGCGCCACCAGCAGGGGCGCGACCACGATCGATACAAGCTTGGCGCGCAGCGAGGCGCGATAGCGGCGCAGCAGCGCGGCCGGGCTCAAGGACGCAGGCCCCACTGCAGGCATTTCCGGTCCAGGGTGCGGCGCGAGATGCCCAGCCGGCGCGCTGCTTCCACCCGGCTGCCGCCCTCCGCCGCCAGCACTTGCAGGATGTGCCGCCGCTCCACCGCCTCCAGCAACGTGGCGTCGTCGGCCGGCGTGGCTGCGTCCTCGCAGGCCTCTTCCGGCAGGCCGGCCTGCGCCGGATCGGCATGCTGCGCCAGCAACTCGACCGGGTATTCGCCCAGGATCAATGCCCGCTCCACCAGGTTGCGCAGCTCGCGCGCATTGCCTGGCCAGTCATAGCCCTTGAGCAGCCGGATCAATGAAGGCGACTGCGGCACTGGGGGCAGTCCGAACTGCGCGGACAACTGTTCCGAGAAATGCTCGGCCAGCGGCACGATGTCTTCCGGCCGCGTGCGCAACGGCGGGATGGCGACGGACACTACGTCGAGCCGGTAGTACAGGTCCTGCCGGAAGCGCCCGGCGGCAACCTCGTTGGCCAGGTTGCGGTTGCCGGCGGCGACGATGCGCACGTCCACGGCAATCTCGCGCTCGCTGCCGAGCGGCCGGATGCGCCGGTCTTCAATCACCCGCAACAGCTTGGCCTGCATCGGCAACGGCAGCTCCGAGATCTCGTCCAGGAACAGCGTGCCGCCGTCGGCATAGAGGAACAGGCCGTGACGCGCCCCGGCCGCGCCGGTGAAGGCACCCTTGGCGTGGCCGAACAATTCGCTTTCGATGATGTCGGGCGCCATCGCGCCGCAATTCAGCGGCACGAACTGGCCCTGCCGCCCGCTGAGCCGGTGCAGCTCGCGCGCCACCACTTCCTTGCCGGTGCCGGACTCGCCCGTCACCAGTACCGTCGACGGCATCGGCGCCACACGCGCGACCAGGGCCATGACCTTCTTCATGGCTTCCGACTCGCCGATGAAGTGTTTGTGGATGGTGTACTTGTCCAGCTCGCGGCGCAGCAGGTAGTTCTCGCGCGCGAGCCGGGTCCGGTCGAAGCAGCGCTGGATGGCATTGAGCATCTGGTCGACGCGGAACGGCTTGACGATAAAGTCCGCTGCGCCCGAGCGTAGTGCGGCGATCGCCGTGTCCATGTCAGCGAAGGCGGTCATCAGGATCACATCGGCCGGGTTGCCGGCCGCGCGCAGTGCCTTGAGCCACTCCACCCCGCTGATGCCGGGCAGCGCCACATCGAGCAGGATCAGGTCGAAATGGCGTTGCTCCAGCAGCGCGGCGCCCGCTTCGGCGCTGTCGGCCGTCACCACGCTGTCCACCTTGGCTTCCAGCGCGCGGGACAGGAACGAACCCATGCCGGCCTCGTCGTCCACCACCAGGATCGCGCGGCGCTGCCAGTTGTCTGGTTCGGCTGCGTTGCTTTGTCGTTCGCTCATCACTTTAGTTGTTGCGGGGGCAAGAGGAGAGTCTAACGACAGTGCACCATCCGCCAGTATTGGGAGTAAACCGAGCCAGCCGCGGAAATCGCGGCCGCAGATGGACAGTTTGGCCAAGGCGAGGGGCCGCCGGCAGGACATTTTGTCCACGGCTTCTCCTGGCGGCACCGTCAGCGCGCTGCAAACCATTGATGGCAAACGGAATCCGCCATGGGCACAGGTCTTGCTGAACGACGCACTCCAGCCCATCGCACCACGCGCAAAAAGAGGCTGCCACTTCCAGGTAGGAGACAACTTCATGTCATATCCCGCGCAAGCGCAAACGCCGTCGCAATCCTCGCAGCAGCGGTCCCAACATGCGCCGCCGTCCCGGCTATCGCCGCGCCCCTCGGCCTTCTCCAAGGAGGCCATCATCGCCGGCCCGGGCTTCAACCGCTGGATGGTGCCGCCTGCCGCGCTGGCGGTGCACCTGTGCATCGGCCAGGCCTATGCCTTCTCAGTTTTCAACGAGCCGCTGACCCGGATCATCGGCGTCACGCAGTCCGCCCCGGGCGACTGGCAACTGACCACGCTGGGCTGGGTGTTCTCGCTGGCGATCTTCTTCCTCGGCATCTCGGCCGCCTTTGCCGGCAAGTGGCTGGAGAAGGTCGGGCCGCGCCGCACCATGTTCACGGCGGTGTGCTGCTTCAGCGGTGGCTTCCTGGTGTCGGCGTTGGGCATCTGGCTGCACCAGATCTGGCTGCTGTACCTGGGGTACGGCGTGCTGGGCGGGGTCGGGCTGGGGCTCGGCTACGTGTCGCCGGTCTCCACGCTGATCCGCTGGTTCCCGGACCGCCGCGGCATGGCCACCGGGCTCGCGATCATGGGCTTCGGCGGCGGCGCGATGATCGGCGCGCCATTGTCGGTCGCCTTGATGAACCACTTCAAGAGCGCGACCAGCGCGGGCGTGGCGCAGACCTTCCTCGTCATGGGCGTGGTCTATTTCATCTCGATGTCGATCGGCGCGATGGCCATCCGCATCCCTGCCCCGGGCTGGGCGCCCCCGGGCTACATGCCCACCGCCAATGCTAGCAAGATGGTCACGCACGCCAACGTGCATATTGACCAGGCGCTGAAGACGCCGCAGTTCTACCTGCTATGGCTGATCCTGTTCCTGAACATCACGGCCGGCATCGGCGTGCTGGGCCAGGCCGCGGTGATGATCCAGGAAACCTTCAAGGGCACCATCACTGCCGCCGCCGCGGCCGGCTTTGTCGGCCTGCTCAGCATCGGCAACATGACGGGGCGCTTCCTGTGGAGCTCCGCCAGCGACTACTTCGGCCGCAAGGTGACCTACGCCATCTTTTTCGCCTTCGGCGCCGCGCTCTACATGGCCGTGCCGGCCGTCGGCGCGTCCGGTAACGTGGCCCTGTTCGTGGTCTGCTACTTCCTGATCCTCACCATGTACGGCGGCGGCTTCAGCACCATTCCGGCCTATCTGGCCGACATGTTCGGCACGGCCTACGTCGGTGGCATCCATGGCCGCCTGCTGACCGCCTGGGCCGCCGCCGGGATCGCCGGGCCGGTGCTGGTGAACTACATCCGCGAGCACAAGCTGGCAATGGGCGTGCCCAGGTCGGAGGTCTACGTCGACACCCTGCACATCATGGCAGGCCTGCTGGTGGCGGGTTTCGTCTGCAACCTGCTGATCCGGCCCGTGCATGAGCGCCACCACCTGCGCGAAGTGGCCAGCGCCGCCTGAACGCCATTCCCCAACACACAGGAACCCCAGCCATGCAAAACGACCGCACTTTCGGCAAGACCCTGCTGCTGCTCGCGTTCTGGGCCTACGTGCTCATCCCGCTGGGCGCGGGCATCTGGTCGACCCTCGGCAAGGCCGTGACGCTGTTCAGCTGAGCGCCCGCACCGGCGGTCCGCTGCGTCCCGATCCGTCAATAAAGCGGCCGCCGGCGCAGTCCATGGAGCTGGTTCCGGATCGTCGATGCAGCGGGATCCATCCATGACTGTGATCCCGCGCAATAGCGCTATCTGTATTTGCTTTGTGGCGCCTGGCAAGCGCTTCTTCCGGCTCTGCAAACTGAGCTTTAGCGGTTCCGCAAGAACTGTATCCTTCGCGGGCAGGCTCTAGTCCCTACGCTTGTCCGTAGTGTCGCGCGACACGCCGTCGTGCCGGCGGCACCCCCACGGAGAGCACATCGATGCACGGACTCACAAGCGCGGTCAAGCTCTACGATGCCTCTGGCACACGCTCCCGGCATCAGAAGTTGCTACGCGGGTACCTCCACATTCGGCCGGCCGAGGCCAACACGCTGAAATGGCTGGAGGCGCTCGCAACCGATGCGGCGCACACCAAGGTCGAATTGCCCGACATCGTCAACGTGCTGATCGAAGAGCTGATCCGGGTACGGTGCGAACTGCGCAAGGTGATCAAGTGCAACCAACTGGTCGCCAACATGGTCATCCTCCACAACGTTCAGTGGATGTCACGCAAGCTGAAGGATTTGCAGGAACGCGGGCACCCGGTGAATGCCGAAGTGCTGAAGGCGCTGTCGCCATACCGCCGCGAGCGTGTCAACCGGTTCGGCGATTACCTACTCGACTTGCAGCGGCGCGTGCCGCCACTCGATCCATCGATCGATTTCCTATTTAAATCAGCGGCTTAGCGGAGATGTGACGGATTTTTTGCGAATCCCGGCCGACCCTCGGATAGGGTGCGTTCTCCCGGTTTCGTAGCAGGCCAACGCGAGGCCCCCACCACCCTGCGAGCCGCGTGGGCGCCGCGCAGTAGCTCCGCCTCGTCAGCAGGACTGGTACGACTATGAGCTGTAAGATCGGGCCGCTGTGTCAGTTCGCCCGGCGGCTCAGGCCTTACTTGCTAGGCATAGGCATTCTCGCCCACGCCCGCTGGCCCTTGGGCACCAATGTGGTTGAAGCCATCAACACGCTGATCATGGTGATCAAGCGCATTGCCTATGCTTCCGCTATGACCGAATCGAACGATGCCGCGTCCGTCGGCATGCTGCCATTTCCATCCATAAAGGTGTAAATAGCCGCTCGAAGTTTCAGTTCATTGCCTGTCATATCGTTCGTTGGTAAGCCGAGATACCGGTATATCGCCGACGAAAATATCGGACGTTGTCAAGCATAAATTTAGCGGCGTGAGCGATTTTCCGGAGATACTAGTGGCATACTTCCATGCATCTCAACTGCAAATCCGGCTTGGCAAAGCGAGCAGAATTCCAAGCTCGATACAAAATATCTACCGACATGAGTAAATTGACCGAAGAGCAAATTGCGCGAGGACGCGGCAGATTTCTGGCAGACCACCCACAAGCTGTAGACCGAGTGAACTCTATCACGCAAGCGGTAGCAGACGCGCTGGGGGAGGAAGTGACAGAACTGCGACGCATCGAGACAGCAAAAGCCATGAGCGAAGCCGCCGCCGCGGAGGGAATCGACGGCTTCGAGTATCTGCTACGGTACGCAATTGACGATGACGACGAGCGCAATCGCATCCTTCAGCAGAACCGAGAGGCTCACGAGCGTGCCGTTGGACTGCGCTGGTAAAGAGCCGGTCGGTCTTCCGTCCTGTTGCGCAGGCAGTTAAAGGGTTTTCGAGTATGACGAACCAACGTTCGATGGCAGGTCTCATAGCTCTACTGAATGAAAGCACCACGAGACCCGAAGTAGGAGATGGGCCAGGGCTCGAGGACCATGTCCGCAATGTCTATCAGACTTTGCTTGACCTCGAACTTGAGAACGCTGTCGTCGGGCGTGGAGTCAGCTTACGGGGATCAAAGGGGAGCATTTACCAGATAGACGTGTACTACGAATTTGAGATTGCTGGTCTGCGACACCGTGTTGCGATTGAATGTAAGAACACCAGCCGCCCCATGGAAAGGGATGATGTTCTAGCGTTTGCAATGAAAGTGCACGATTGCCAAGGGGTGGTCGGCGTAGTTGTCTCAGCCAACGGCTATCAAAGTGGGGCTGTTGACTCCGCCAACGAAAATGGCCTGAAGGTGCTGTCGGTTGAAGAACTTCCGTCCATTGGGCAACTTCTTGCCTTGCGCCTGGACAACGTTGTGATGCCTGGCCCTGAAGTGAAAGGCGAACCGTTCTGGACGTTGTACGACCTCGAGACGAAAGAACCCTATTCCTTTACACAAGGGGATGAGATCTTTGGAGCGCTGTTCATCTCGCGCGCTCACGCTGAAGAGTATGCGAGAGTGTCTCACTTGAAGCCCCGGTGGACCGTGCGGGGGCTGGGAATGCGGCATCTTCGGGCTTACATTCTGACCGCCGATGCGGTACGGGCACGATATCTCATCGTACAGCCACATATCGCAAATGCTATCCCGATAAACGGCTTTGCATTTGCGGAAATCAACCGCAAGCGTCTGATCTCCGACTTCTATTCAGGTGGACCGTTGCCCGCAACTCCGATGATCATGCCCGGACGACGAAAACGGCGCTCATAAATTTGTTCACAGTTCTTGCAGAACTTTGTTCCCGACCCCATGGGCACGCCTGCTGGCGCGCTGGAGAGCGCGCGTCGGCGGCAGGCACGGCGCACCAACTGCAGCGCGTTTTCCATATAAGAAACCGCGCCAAAGCCAACTCGATTTCTCACGAGCAGCCGTCGATTCGTCGTCGATGCGAGCTGTTGGGGCGGGCGACAAACGGGTCCGAACCCCACGGATCGCGCGCGACCAAGTTCCAAGCACCACATCCTCGTCGATGCCAACGGAATCACCGTCAGCGCGATCCTGACCGGCGCGAACCGAAACGACGCCACCCAACTGCTGCCGCTCGTCGACGCGATTCCACCCATTCGCGGCGTGCGTGGCCGACCACTTCAGAAGCCCAAAATCATCTACGCCGATCGCGGCTACGATTCCGAACTGCATCGGCAGAAGCTACGCGAGCGCGGCATCAAGCCGGTGCTCGCGAAACGCCGAACCGAACTCGGCTCCTATTCCAATTTGTCAGCGCTGTAGCTTTTGTTGTGATTGCGGCTGTCCTGGGACGCGCCGCATACGTGGGTTTCGCAGCTCCCCTCCCTCACGTCATCCCACCGCCTCACATCGAGCGGCTTGTCGCGAGACTGGACGCGCGGGCTGAATTCGATCGATATCGAGAGAAGTTGCTTTTGTTGTCCGGCGTTGGCCCCCAATCCGAATCGACGCTTTTCGCCATCCATAACGCGTTGCACGCTGCAAGCCGGGCCGGATGCATCTCAACCTGAAGATGGGCGCAATAACGTTGAGCTCTTGCAGTTCAAGCCCCGCTCAGTTCGTCTCTTGCCACGCCACTAGCCGTCGACGGATGCAATCGACGTAGGAAAAGCTACTTTGCTCACATCCGGCAGCCTGCAACGTCTCTTGTCATATCTGATGGCGGAGTACGAATTGACGGTCGATGACATCGCCCAGAAGCGTCGGCGCGGCCGTCCTGCCGGCGGCGCTCAGGCAAGGTCGAAGACCAAGGCCAAGACCTCGCTGCCGCCGAAGTACCAGGATCCCAAGACCGGCGCTACCTGGACCGGCCGTGGGCGTGCACCGGCCTGGCTCGGCAAGAATCGGGACAATTTTCTGATTGCGGAGTGATCCGGTGGTGTGCTGATAGCTATTCAGCGCGCTCGGTTGCCGGGTGCGCTGAAAATGAAAAGGCCCTTCGCTCACACGAGGGGCCTCTTCACATCGCGCGCTGCAGCGCTCTTTCCTGCCAGCTTGGCAAAGAGCACCTACGCTTAGAAGCCATACGGCACGCGACTCCAGTCCTTCAGCACTTGGTAGTCGTGCTCGGGCAGCGAGATGATTCCCGCCTCTGCCGCCTCCAGAATCCGCTCTCCCACCCAAGATCCGAGCCGGTTACCGTGCAACATGAAGAAGGGGTGATCGTGCTTTCGGTGCTGATTGACACGGTTTCAGCAAGTAAACCGCTCTGTATCAACGAGTTGTGCAAAGAGCTTTTCGTGGAAAAGTCGTTGTGTGCAAATTGTTGATTTCAAAGAGAATTTCTAGCGCCGGCGTATCATTTTGCAGCGAAAGCACGATCACCCCGCCTTGCTCCACTTCAGGAACTCGTCTGCTGCCCCAGCGAAGTCGCTGGCGTTGACCTTGCGCAGGAGCATCGACAGGTTGCCGTTGGCCGGCGTCACAAGCCCGTCCTTCGCCCCTTCGCGCCTTGACCCCTTTGGGTACGACATGCAGAAAAATATACCGTATAGATGTCCAGATGCCGCATAAAAGTGCATCATCAAACATATTACGTGTTGTCGCGTGACAATTAATGTGAGCACATAGGCGCTTTATCTGATTGATGGATTGCCGCTCGATGGGTGCTAAGCACAACTGTGCAGCAACTTGCTGCACAATTTCCCACTCGTTAAAACGAGCCAGCTTCTCCTCGCCGGGACAGCGGCCCCTGTCTGTCAGACATCACAACGTTTCGCTTAGCCCTCGCGGTCAAACGTACGCCCCGGCTTCGGCCCCGATCGAGCAGTCGGTCCTTCACATTCCTACTCACCTGAGGCAAGCTCGGCTTCGATCTGTGCGATCGACGGCAGATCCGGCGTCAAGGGCGGCGGAATCTCGCGTAGCAACTGGTATTCGGCGACACCCATCGGTTTCGCCATGCCACGCAACGCGTACTCTGCGACTAGACGGTTATTCTCTTTGCAAAGTAGGAGTCCAATCGACGGCCGATCGTCAGCTGCCTTAAGTTGCGTGTCGATCGCGGATAAGTAGAAATTGAGCTGCCCGGCATACTCAGGCTTGAAGGGCGTAGTTTTCAGTTCGACCACCACGTAGCAGCGCAGCTTAAGGTGGTAGAACAGCAGGTCAACGAAAAACTCGTCGCCGCCCACTTCCAGGCGGTACTGACGGCCAACAAAGGCAAAGCCGGCCCCGAGTTCCAGCAGAAAACGCGTGATATGCTGGGTCAGGGCACGCTCGATGTCCCGTTCTTGGGCATCTTCCGCCAAGCCCAGGAAGTCAAAGATGTAGGGATCCTTAAGCGCGTCGCGGGCCAGGTCCGAGTGGGCCGGCGGCAACCGGTCCGCAAAATTGCTGACCGCGCGGCCTTGCCGCTCGTGCAGGCGAGTTTCGATCTGCATCACAAGGATATTGCGCGACCAGCCGTGCTCGGCGGCCTGGCTGGCATACCATTCGCGCAATTCGTTCGATTTCAGTTTGTCCAGCAGTGTGCAAAGGTGGAACCAGGGCAATTGTGCAGCAGCCTGCTGCACAAATTCGCCGCTCGGCCAAGCCTCGGCCAGCGCGCGCATGTATTTGAGGTTGCGCGGCGAGAATCCCTTCATGTCCGGAAATGTCGCTCGCAGATCGTGCGCAAGCCGGTCTATCACCCTAGCACCCCACCCCTGCTGCTGCTGCCGTTGAAGGATGTCGCGTCCGATCTGCCAATAGAGCATCACCAGTTCTCGGTTGACAGAGAGGACGGCACGCTGACGTGCCTGCTCCACCCGCTTTTTCAGATCGGCGAGCCAAGCGGTGTAGTCGGGGGAAGGGAGCGTTGCGTCCGGCATTCGGTTTCGTTTCGGATTACGGGCCGGCAGCGCCGGTCTCCCCTCATTATCCGGGTTGGTCAGTTGGCGAGCAATGCAAGGCCCCAGGCCGTCCCATGGGACGACGTCGCCGCGTGAGTCCTACCCGATACGGAAATGTTCCACGGTCTGCCCGGCGTTGACTGCCCGCTGCAGCCAGTCCGGCATGGCACCGCGGCCGTCCCAACTCTGCCCGTGCGCGTTGCGGTAACGCACCGCTCCTTGCGTTGGAGTCGGCGGCGGCTCGGCAAAGCAGCCCGCCGCTTGCAGGTCGGTCAAAGTCAGGCCGTGCTGGGCCATCTGGATGCGGATCCTGGTAATCGCTTGCGCGCGCTCGATTTCGATCGACATGGTGTGGGTGAATAGATTTGGGGGCGGCGCCGGATCCCGCGTGATGCCGTCTGGCGGCAGCGCTGGATTTCGGGGTTGTTCCAGGTAACGGCTGCAGCGGGAATCCGCGCTGGCGGGAGGACGTGGCCGTCGCCCTCACTGCTTAAATTTTAATCAAATCTGCTGAGACCATCGGCCATCCGCCCCCGCGCGGCTTGTCCACAGGCTTATCCCAGCGAACGGTGGACAATTTCTATCCCGCTCCTGTTCTCAGGCCGGCCCGGGCTTGAACTTGGTTTTCGTCACCGGCGCCCGGCGCCTGGGCGATACCAGGCGCCGGGCCGCGGTGGCTTCCGCATTGGCCCGCTCCGCGCGCCGGACTGCCATCTCCAGTTCCGCCTCCAGCCTGCCCTGCACCGCCTGCCCCTCCGCCAGCGCCTGTTGCGCCTGTGCCAGTTGCCGGCTGAGCGTGTCGCGCTCGGCCTGCTGCCTTGCCCGTTCCTCGGCACTGGCCACGGCGGCGTCCTGCGCCCGCGCTTGCACCGCCGCCAACTCAGCGCGCAGGTCCGCGAACGCCTGCTCGGCCTTCTGGCGCAGCGTGCGTTCCTGGTCGATCTCGCGCAGCGCGCGGCGCTCGGTGGCCTCGGCGCGTTCCTGCGCCACCGCCACCTGCTCGCGGGTGCGCTCCAGATCCGCCGAGAATTGGGTACGCATCTCCCCCAGTTGCCGCTCGAGCGCCTCGATCTGGCGCCGGCCCTCCTCCTGGCGCGCCCGCGCGGCCGCGTGGGCCTGGCGCTCGGCCTCCAGTTCCCCCTGTAGCGCCGCGCGCGCCTGCTGGGCTGCGTCGAAGTCCGCCTGTACGGCGGCGGTCTCCTGCTCGGCCACGACCACCGCGGCGCGCGCCTGGTCGCGCTGCGCCTCCGCCTCGCTCGCCTGCAGCCGCGCTTCGGCCCGCAAGGCGGCCAGCTCGCTGCTAGCGGCCGCGTTGGCGGCCTGCCAGATCGACTGCACGGCGTCGGCGGCGATCGACTTGAGCGCATCCGGCAGCCCGGGCTGGTCGATGGTCACGCGCATCTTGCCGCGCAGGTCCGCCCAGAACTGCGCCAGCACCTCGGTCGGCGTGCCCATGCTGCCTTTGCGCACCAGGCCGTAGAGCTTGTTGGCGGTGGGCGTGATGCCATACCTGAAAAACAGCAGGGCGCAGACCTCGCGGTAGAGCGCGCGGGTCTCGGGGAACTGCGCGCGCAGGGTCGCCACGTCGGCGGCGAGCGTGGCCTGCAGGGCGGCCTCGGACGATGGGGATTCAGGGCTGGCGGTCATATTTGGGCGGTACACGAGATCAGTTTAATTAAATATTACTACGTAATACGTTAATTTATTGAATAATTTTACAAATCTTTAGACATAACTGCGCTTATGTCTATTAATCTGCTATATTGATGCATACAGCATGTGCTTCAGCCGACACCCTTCATGGAACTGCTCCCGATCCAATCTTCGGACGGCCCGGCCGCCCCACTCCTCACCCCGCTGGAGCGTCTGCGCCTGACCCCGGGGCTGTCCGGAGTGGCCGGCAGCAACCGCGCCCCGGCCACCGCCACTCGCATCGCCGCTGCTGACGACCTCGCCGCGGTCACCGCCTGGCTCGCGCGCTATACCGACAGCGCGACGACGCTTGCCACCTACCGGCGCGAAGCCGAGCGGCTCCTGCTGTGGGCCGTGCTGCAGTTGGGCAGGCCCCTGTCCTCGCTGACACACGAGGATCTGCTCACGTACGAGCGCTTCCTCGCAGACCCGCAACCGGCCGCGCGTTGGGTCCTGGCCGGCAGCAAAAAGAAACTCGCGCGCGACCACCCCGACTGGCGCCCGTTTGCCGGGCCGCTGTCGCCCGGCAGCGTGCGCCAAGCGATGGTGATCCTGAACGCGTGCTTCGCCTGGCTGACCGAGGCGGGCTACCTGGCCGGCAACCCGCTCGCCCTCGCCCGCCGCCGGCGCGCCCCCAACCAGGCGCGCATCACCCGCTATCTGAGCCACGACCTGTGGGAGACCGTGAAGGACGCGGTGGCAGCCATGCCGACTGACACCGCACGCGAGCGCCTGCACGCGGCGCGCTGTCGGTGGGTGCTGACCGTGCTCTACCTGGGCGGCCTGCGCGCCTCCGAGCTGACGGCCACCACCATGGGCGCGTTCTTCTGCCGACGCGATGCCCAGGGCATCGAGCGCTGGTGGCTCGAGGTGACCGGCAAAGGCAACAAGACCCGGCTGGTGCCGGCGACCGACGAGTTGATTGCCGAACTCGCGCGCTACCGCCGCGCCCACGCGTTGCCCCCTACCGCGCAGTTGGGGGAGACGCGTCCACTGGTGCTGCCGGTGATTGGAAAAGCGGGCAGCGAAAAGCCGCTGTCACGCGGCGCGCTGCACCTGATCCTGAAAGAGGTATTCGGCATGGCCGCGACGCGCCTGCGGGGACGCGGGCCGGAATGGGAACCGCAAGCCGCGGTGCTGGCCAGCGCCTCGGCGCACTGGCTGCGCCACACCGCCGGCTCGCACATGACCGACCAGCAGGTCGACCTGCGCTTTGTGCGCGACAACTTCGGTCACAGTTCGCTGTCGACGACGAGCGGCTACCTGCACAGCGAGGAGGATGCGCGGCATGAGGCCACCCAAGAGCGGCATCGCATCGGTTGGACCAGCAAGACCTAGGATGAGCCAGCATCGCCAAACCACACAGGGCAAAGCCGTCTATCGTCACGGCACCATCGTGCCGAGCTACCTGCATTGCGACTTTCCCTCCAGCCTAAGCACCGCCGCGCTATGCAAGCCATGAACCCATATCGGTACAGCGACAATGAAATTGCCGCTGTCTATCGCGCCATCCGGGAGCGTCGCGACATGCACAACTTTCGGCCGGACCCGCTCGATCCTGCATTGCTGGAACGCTTGTTGCACGCTGCGCATCTCGCCCCCAGCGTCGGCTTCATGCAACCCTGGCGCCTCATCCGCATCACTGACAGGAGCCTGAGAGCGCAGGTCCGCGCTGGTCGTCGCCGAACGCCAGCGCACCGCGGTCGCCTTGGGCGAACGCCAGGACGAGTTCATGCGACTCACGGTAGAGGGCATCCTGGACTGCGGGGAAGTCCTGGTGGCAGCGCTGATGGATGGACGTGCGCCGCATATCTTCGGTCGGCGCACCATGCCGGACATGGATCTCGCTTCGGTGGCCTGCGCCATCCAGAACCTCTGGCTTGCTGCGCGCGCCGAAGGAATCGGCGTGGGCTGGGTTTCCTTGTTCGCCCCTGAACAGCTTGGCCGGCTGCTGCGGCTGCCGCCCGGTGCCCGGCCAGTGGCTGTGCTGTGCGTCGGCCAGGTCGACACCTTCTATGAGAAGCCGATGCGGGAACAGGAAGGCTGGGCCAGACGGCAATCCCTGGGCGAGATGGTGTTCGAGAATGGCTGGACCAACCCCAGCCCCCCAATCGCCCTGGGCTGATTATTGATCCGGCAATTGTGTTCTTAGAGGCCAGTTCAAAAAGGCTGGTCCATACACCTGAGGATGTTCCAGCAGACGAGAGCGCAGCCGAACTTCTGGAATGCTTCGTGAATGTCGGCCCGACGATCGAAGCCAATGCGTAGACGACGGAAGTTGTGGGGCCACGAGTGAATCCGTTCAACCTCCCATCGGAATTTTCCCAACCCGCTGCCATGCTCTGTGCGGCGCCCGGCGATCACCGGCTTGCTGCCTCGTTCGCGCAGTTGCTGACGATGCCAGTCGGAATCGCAGCCTCGATCGGCGTAGATGATCTTGGGCTTCTGGAGCGGTCGGCCACGCGTACCGCGGATCGGCGTAATCGCGTCGACCAGCGGCAGCAACTGCGTGACGTCGTTGCGGTTCGCGCCAGTCAGGATGGCGCTGACGGGAACGCCATTGGCGTCTACAAGGATGTGGTGCTTGAAACCAGGTCGCGCGCGATCCGTGGGGTTCGGGCCTGTTTTTCGCCCACCCCAACAGCTCGTACCGACGAGGCATCGACTGCGACGTATGAGAAGTCGATTTGGCCAGCCTCGCGCAGCTTGTCGTGCAGCAACTCGTGCATCCGACGCCATACACCGGCCGTCTGACAGTCGCGCAGTCGCCGCCGGCAGCTTGCACCCGAGCCGAAGCCCAAGCGGGTCGGCAGGTGGTCCCACCTCATTCCTGTCTTGAGCACGAACAGGATGCCGTTGAGCGCCGCCCGATCCGATGCGCGCGGCCGGCCAGGGTGCTTCTTGCGCCGTGGCTTCGGTCGCGGCAGCAACGATTCGATCAGTATCCACAGTTCGTCATCAATGACCGGCGCTTCCATTCCTTGGGCTTCGTTGTTGAGGCAGCCAAGGTTAACAGCTTCGCCGGAATGCAAACAGCCCCCTCACGGCGTTTTTGAACTGGCCTCTAAAGCACGCTCAGGCCTTCGACTTGGGAAAAACACTTACAAAGGCTTGAGCAACACAGTATCTGCGGAGGCGGGGACCCAGCGTCTTTGCGCGGATTCCACTGCCGTGAAAGGCGCCTGATGTCCGCCTGCGCGGGCAAGACAGCGGCGCCGAAATGTCTGTCGCGGAAATACCTTAGCCCCCTTTTGGGGGGAGTCAATCAGGCCGGAATGGCACATAGTAGCCATAATGCATGCCGGCCAGCCTTTGCACATTCGCTTGGTCGCCGTTACCCGCCGTCTCGCCGGCGGGCGGCGCACCTCCTGCAAGCCCTGCCGGTGCATATCCGGAGAGCGCTTTGACATCATTGCTTCGCGATTCCACGGCTGCCACGCCGCTTTTGCCACTCGAGCGGGGCATGATCACGACGTGACGCTTTCGGCGCGCGCCGGCCCGGCTCCGCGCGGTGAGCACGGGACTAGAGTGTGTGCTGCTTGTCGGGTTCGCTGACCTCGACTAGCCTGTTATCGATGTCGATTCTTCGCTGCGCTGCGATACCCATTTGATGCCAGAACGCTCGACCACCCGATATGGCAAGGCGCTGCAGCGCCTGCGCCAGGTCTTTTCCCCGTTGAACCTGGGGGCGGCGGCGTGGCTGATTGCAACGTGGGCGTTCGCGGCGTTTCAGCTCGTGAGCGAGCGGGACCGCTTGCTGCACGACGCCGCGGAGCGTACCCAGGCGGAGGCCCGGGCGTTCGGCGCGTACTCGAAATCCAGCATCCTGCGGCTGTCCGAATTCCTCCTCGACCTGCGGGCCAGTTGGCTGGCCGGCCAGCCGGGGTTCATCGAGATGGTGCGTGAGCGGGAGAACCTGGTGGTGGACCTGTCGTTCCAGGTGTCGGTGATCGACAAGCATGGCCTGCTCATCTACTCGTCCATCGCCCCGCCCGCGCGCGGCGAGAAGGTCGACCTGAGCGGGCGCGAGCATTTCCGGGTCCATCAGAACGCGGGCGGGCGCGACATGCTGTTCATCAGCGACCCGGTGAAGGGCAAGGTCTCGCGCAAATGGTCGATCCAGTTCACGCGCCCCATCCTGCGTGCGGGCAGCTTCGACGGGGTCATCGTGGTCTCGGTCAGTCCGGAGCAGTTCGCCAGCTTTGCGCAGACGTTCACTAACCGCGATGGCGAAGTGGCGTCGGTCATCAAGACTTCCGGCCAGGTCATTGCGCGCGTGCCGGCCCTGGAGGGCGCGCTGGCCAGGGCGGTCAGCAACAGGCCGTACCTCGCCAGCGAGTCGCCCCAGTCTGGAAGTTACCGGGCGGTGTCGGGCTCCGAAGGCGTGGAGCGGGTCTTCGGCTATTACCGTGCGCCGGAGTTCGGGCTCAATTTCGTGGTGGGCGAGTCGGTCGGCCTGGTGCTGGCGCCCTACGAGGTTTATCGCCGCGTTACCTTGGCCGGTGCCATTGCTTCCACGCTGCTGCTTGGCCTGTTGTACTACAGCCTGCGCCGCTCCATGGGGGAGCGACGGCGCCATATGGAGGAGATGCGGCTGGCTTCGCTGGTCTATTCGTCCAGCAGCGAGGCCATGGTGGTGACGTCGCTCGATGGCACCATCATCGACGTGAATCCGGCCTTTGCCGCCGCCACCGGCTATACAGTCGAGGAGGTCAAGGGCCGCTCGGGCTATAGCGTCAGCGGGGCAGGCAATGCGGCAGGGCTGGTCGAGCGCCTGCGGGCCACCGTGGCAGCCAAGGGCACATGGAGCGGCGAACTCTCGATCCGCCGCAAGGACGGCAGCGAGTTTCCCGCCTACCTGACCGTGGATACCTACCTGGCCCACGCGTATGGCGAGCGCCGCCGCGTTGCGCTGATCCATGACATGACCGAGAAGCGCCAGGCGGAAGAAGTCATCCGGCACCAGGCGAATTTCGATGCGCTGACGGATCTGCCCAACCGCCGCCTGTTCTTCGACCGGCTGGAACAGGAGATCGAGCGTTCGCGCGGCACGCAGGATGTGCTGGCGCTGCTGTTCATCGACCTGGATCGTTTCAAGGAGGTGAACGATACCCTCGGCCACGACCAGGGCGACCTGTTGCTGCTGGAGGCGGCGCGGCGCATTGCGGCATCAGTGCGCGCTTCGGATACCGTGGCGCGGCTGGCCGGCGACGAGTTCACCGTGATCCTGCCCGCGGTGGGCGATGCCGGCGTTGCCGAGGGCATTGCCCAGGCGATCCTGGAGCGGATTGCCGCGCCTTACCGCCTGGCCGGCGAGCTGGTGGTGGTGTCGGCCAGCATCGGCGTGGCGACCTACCCCAAGGACGCCGACAATGCCGAGGCCCTGCTGGTGTGCGCCGACCAGGCGATGTTTGCCGCCAAGGAGGAGGGCCGCAATCGCTGGAAGGTCTTCACCCAGGCGCTGCTGCAGGCGGAGAGGGAGCGCTTGCGCATCACCCAGGATCTGCGCACGGCGCTGGCGTCCGGGCAGTTCGCGCTGCACTACCAGCCCATTGTCAATCTGCGCACGGGCAAGGTCTGCAAGGCCGAGGCCCTGATCCGCTGGGACCATCCGGTACGCGGGCCGATCCACCCGGCCGATTTCATTGCCGTTGCGGAGGAATCCGGCCTCATCATCGACATCGGCCGCTGGGTGCTGACGGAAGCGCTAAACCAGCTTGCGCGCTGGCAGGTGCTGCTGGGCAAGGGCTTCCAGATCTCGGTCAACAAATCACCAGTGGAGTTCTGCGCGCCTGCGAGCGGGCCCGAGTCCTGGTCCAGCATGATCGAGCGCAGGAACGTGCCGGTGGGCAGCCTCGTCATCGAGATCACCGAAGGCTCGCTGATGGAGCAGAACGCCGATGTCATGGACCAGCTCTCCCGCTTCCAGGCGGCCGGCATCGAGATCGCGCTCGACGACTTCGGCACCGGCTACTCGTCCTTGTCGTACCTGCGGCGCCTGGACATTGACTACATCAAGATCGACCAGTCCTTCATCCGCTCGCTGACGCGGGGCCCGGACGACGTGGCCTTGTGCCGCGCCATCATCAGCATGGCGCATGCACTGCGCATCCGCGTGATTGCCGAGGGCGTCGAGACCGAGTCGCAGCGCGACATCCTGCTGGCTGCCGGCTGCGACTACGGGCAAGGCCACTTCTTCTGTCCGCCGGTGGAGGCCTGCGCGTTCGAGGCCTTCGTGAGCTCCGTGGCTTGAGGCGAGCGGCATCCTTCGGTGCCTTGGTCGGGGGCTCGTCTGGGTTTCGTCCTTGCGCTTAGTCTCAGCGCTTCTCTCGCATGCTGTCAGGCGCTCCGGCAACCCTTCCATCGAAGGGGGGCGAAGCGTTGCGACGGGTCACAGGCTCATCGCAGAATGCCGGGGCCCGTGCATGGCTGAAGTCGTTGGGCATGGCCGGGGCACTCACTGGCTTGCCGCTTGCGCTGCCGATGCTGCAGGCACATGCGGGCGCGCACACCTACCTGGACGAGGGCTTAGAGCCCCCCTTTCAAGGTGATTGAACGACACGTCCAGTCTTGATGACACGGGCGGTAGAGACATGCCGTCGTGCCACGCATCCGGCAACTTGGCCCTTCTCACTCGGCGCTTTCGGTCTCCGCGCATGCTTGCGCAACGCGCGGGGGTCAACGTGTGCCGCGATGTTCATCAGCACGCAGCCGAGTTTGGCCGGGGCGAGTGAGTCATAGGCGCGCCAGACCTCGGCCGGCACAGCGATCATCATGCCAGCGTGAGTTGCCCTTATTTCGCCCAAGAATCTACGCCGATCGAGGCTGCGAACCCGACTGGCATCGTCAGCAACTGCGCGAACGAGGCAGCAAGCCGGTGATCGCCGGGCGCCGCACAGAGCATGGCATCGGGCTGGGAAAATTCCGATGGGAGGTTGAACGGATTCACTCGTGGCCCCACAACTTCCGTCGTCTACGCATTGGCTTCGATCGTCGGGCCGACATTCACGAAGCATTCCTGAAGTTCGGCTGCGCTCTCGTCTGCTGGAACATCCTCAGGCGTATGGACCAGCCTTTTTGAACTGGCCTCTAAGGGATCTGGCCGGCCTAGAGGCCGGGCACGCCCGACCGGAGGATGCAAAACGTGCGCAGCAACTGCAAGCGAGGCGTGCGCCACCGGCACGATCCAAACCAAACCGTCGAAGATGTCGTCACCAGGCTGAATCGGGACAAGAGCTCTCAGCAAGGCGGAAGGCGCGTCCGCACGAAAGCGAATGGCATTTCCGCACCGATCGCGGACCGCATCCGAGAATGACGCCCGTCCTGATCGGCGTCTCTACCCTTCCAGCCAGGCATGCTGTTCCCTGGCCGCATCCTCGCCGATCTTGGCCGCATGGGCCGCTGCCTGTTCGAGCCAAGGCGCATGCGTCTTGGGAACGACCAGCATCGTCAAACCCAGTCCGTCCATCACACGCAGGGCGTGCTCGAGATTGATGCCTTGCCGTTCTCTAGCTTAGACAGCATGCCGGCGGGGACACCGCAATGCCTCGCCGCCTGGTCAATGGGCATCCCTTCCCCTGCGCGGGTGGCTCGAATGCGGTCGCCCAGTTGGTGAATGGTGCGAATCGTCGCGCGCGACGGTGGCGTCGGATCAGGTAGCGGTCGCGGCATGGAGGCCCGTCCCGTGAAGAAGGCAAACCAGCGTGGAGGCTGCTGGCCAGATTATTTCATGAAAGTGAAATTATAATCTAAACGGGATTGGCTGCCTTCTACGCAGAGGGGAACTGCCTCATGCCAGCCAGTGGCTAATGGTTGCAGGCAAAGCCTGGCGATTAATTGCATTTTAGGTTCGGCGTAACGGCTTCGCCTGGATACGTGGGACGCCCCACTGGCGGAAGAGCGCAACCACAATTGCAGAACGTTATTTCCGCCAATGCCGAGATCTGGACTCTGCTACCTACCCCTTGCGCTGTCGCTTGCTGATCGCGCCGAGCACCGCAGTGAGATTCCCGCACATGCGTAGCGTGAATGGCGGGAGCGCATTCAGTCTATGGCCAGGGGCTCGGCAGACAGCCGTGTGCGGATCTAGCCAATCCCGCTTCCAGCGCGGCGATAAAACGTCGGCGGGATTCAGAACTAGGCAGTCGAAGCAGTACGGGAGCCATTCTCGGTCTGAAACCCACGCCATTGGTGTTTGAAGTTCCTCCAACCTTGGGACACCAATATGGGTCAGCAGCGAAAGGCGGCTCGCCCGCGTCGCGTAGGATGGCTCTCGACGGGCTTCGTTACAGGTTCCACACGGCTGGCGAAATCCGTAGTTGGGCTGCGATAATTCCCAGCATGGGTGCGAGCGTCTTCTCGGCAGGAAGCCGTTCACAGGCGAAGACTCTCCATTGGCGATCTGATGTTGTCAGTGAGAGAGCGTCCGCACGTTCGAGCGCGCGCGCCAACGCGAAGGCATTGCGTTCGCACGTCCTATAGATGGTAAATATGAAGAAAGACATGTCGCAAACTCCAGTCGAAGCATCGCAAGCATTGTTGGTAGTGCAACGATGCTTAGGAAATTCGCTCCTTGCGGCCTACCTCCACGGTTCGGCGGTAAGGGGTGGCCTGCGTCCAAACAGTGATGTCGACTTACTTGCCGTTGTCGAGCAACCGATGACACATGCAGTTCGCAAACGTCTAGTGGCAGAGTTAATGGGTGTTTCGGGACGGTATCCTGCTCCCCCTGATAGCCCGCGTCCTCTTGAACTGATCATTTTTCAACGCGCTGATCTCGCGGCATTGGCCTACCCCGCCCGCAGCGAGTTCGTTTACGGGGAGTGGCTACGAGACGCATTCGAAGCCGGCGAGGTGCCCGAGCCAGCTTCTGATCCCGAGTTCACCTTGCTCCTGGCGCAAGCCCGGAACGAAGCAATGGCGCTGATCGGCCCCGATACGACAGAGTTGCTGCCCATCATCCCGTACTCTGATATATGCCACGCGATTGGGGACGCTCTTCCCACGTTGCTCGAAGCCATGGAAGGCGATGAGCGCAATGTTCTGTTGACGCTCGCGCGTATGTGGCGAACGCTGGCCCAGGGAGATTTCGTGCCCAAAGACGTTGCCGCAGCATGGGCATTGCCCCGCCTGCCCGCTGAGGCTGCCATATTGCTTGCCAGGGCGCGAGAAGGATATCTGAACCGGAAAAGCGATGATTGGGCGGCTCTGCGACAAGAGGCGCGACAGGTAGCAGACCGATTGGGTGAACGCGTTGCAGCTCTCCTACCTTCGCAAAAATCTTGACTTTTCAGCCCTAGCGGGTCGCTGAAACACCTCCAGCGGACGTCGGCGCGACAACTGGCTGAGGCGTTGATTTGAGGACACCATCCAACCCCAACATCCATGCGCGGCACAGACACATTCACCGAAAGCTTGTTCACCATACGGCGTCTGGATGATTTCGTGCCGAAGTCGCACCCGCTGCGCTCGATCCGAACCATGGCCAACCAGGCGCTGGTGAAGATGGACCGGTTGCTCGCGCAGATGTACGAGGCCGATATCAAGGGTGGCCGGCCCAGCATCGCGCCGGAGAAGTCGCTGCGCGCCATGCTGCTGCAGGTGCTCTACAGCATGTGCTTCGGTTGTCGATATACCCGCGGTCCCATACACGAAGGTACGGTTGCGATAGGCATACGCTCCTCGCGCCGCAAAAAACCATGCCTTGTTGCTGCTCGCTGCCGGCGACGAGACTACCCGCACAGCGAGGACAATGCGCGACATGAGGCCACGCAGGAGCGGCACCGGATCGACTCGGCAGCTAGAAATAGTAGGCTGCGCTATTACGAGGCGACGCAAATGACTCCATACGGGCAAGGTTATCCGCGGCGCCTTGACCACCCGTTTCCGCTGTCCAACGCGCGTCAAAACAGATGTCGCAGACCAAGCATTGCGCCGAACTTGCCACCAGGCACGCCCTGCGACTTGATCAGTTCGTAGCGGCCGGTAATGCGATTGTAGTCAGTTTCGAGGTACACATTGGTTCGTTTGGAGAGTCGATAGTCGATCATCCCGTAGATGGTCGCTCGGCTTCCACCCGGGTCGCGCTGTTTGTCGCGGAAGGCACCGACGCCGAACAGCCAGGCCGCGACCGGAGTGTAGCTGAGGCCGCCGATAAAGACATCATTCCTGGTTTCCGCAGTCTTGTATCGATTGCCCAAGTAACCTAGCGTTGCCTTGAACGGCCCTATCGCATAGCCGCCGGCGATACCCACCGTGCGGCGTGCTTCGCGCCCGTCCGCGCTGTGCGCGGTCGTATAGTTCAAGCCCACGCTGATGCCGCCCGCCATGTAACCGAGTGCGACGCCGGCTGCGGAGTTGGCGCTCGTATTGCCAGTGATCTCGCCGAAGGCGTAGTCGGCCGCGGCACTGAAGCCCCCGAACTTACCTTCGTATTTGACCGCGTTATCTTGCCGGCTCCCTGTGTACTTGCTGACGATGATCAGCGTGTCCAGATTCGGGTTGCCAAAGATCTGCGCACCGGCCATGCTCTGGTAGCCGACCGAGTATTGCCGCCCGAAAGA
The DNA here is from genome assembly GCF_057798855.1 of Cupriavidus sp. 96C5-1. Taxonomy (NCBI): domain Bacteria; kingdom Pseudomonadati; phylum Pseudomonadota; class Betaproteobacteria; order Burkholderiales; family Burkholderiaceae; genus Cupriavidus; species Cupriavidus sp. 96C5-1. The sequence continues at coordinate 40,399 of NZ_JBYOJU010000045.1, forward strand.
AATGGCACCGTATTCGCTCTTGATGCCAACGAATGCCTGACGGCCGAACAGCCGCCCGCTGCCGCCAGTCCCGGTTTGCGCGTAGCCGGTGCTGGCCGAACTCTGAAGCGATGCCCCCGTGCCCAAGTCGAAGCCACCTTCCAGTTGGAAGAAAGTCAATAGGCTCCCGCCGAGGTTTTCTTCGCCCCTGAGACCAAAGCGCGAGCCGGTCAGCGCACCCTCCGATAATTCAAACTTCCGGTCTTTTCCGGCATTCGCATTGGTCGCATACCGGATACCGGCGTCGGCTATTCCGTATAGCGAGACGCTCGACTGCGCATGTGCCCCGCTGCTAGCGCAGAGCAACACAAGCGGATGGATCAGCATGCTGACGCGAATTGGGTGCTTCATTGAATTGTCTCCTTTCTGACCGATCTTCTTGGATTGGGAATCCTTCCGGATCCCGTAGTTTTTTTGGCAGCAGCCGGCCCTCCCGCGCGTGCAGCGCAGGATGCATGGGTACAACTTCGAACGTGTCCCCGCGTTAGAGAGTGCTAATCCACTCGTCGATGGCTGTCGCCACCGCAGCTGGCTGCTCCGTCAGCAGCGCATGGCTCGCGTTCGCGACGAGCGCGACGGAGATCCGGCTGCCGAACTCCTCCTTGAGTTCGTTGCGCTTGTCGGCAGGCTTGAACGGATCTGCCTCCGCCTGGAGATCAAGCATGGGGGCGGAACCGCCTGCCCACCATTCGGCCTGCATGGTTGCCTGTCCGGCCAACCGCTGGCTCTCACTCACTCGCGGGTACCAGCCTTGCAGCCAAGCGGTAGGATCGTTACCGGGGGCAAAGAAGGTTATACGCAGGTAATGCAGGCGCTCGGCAGCGCGTAGCGACATGTCCGCGCTCTTGTTGACGTATTCGCTGAGCACCGCCGGGAACTGCTTCGCCGCAGCGGCGGCGATGACGACCCCGCGCACCAGATCTGGATAGTCCGTCGCCGTCATCCGTGCCACCCAGTTTCCGAAGGCGTGGCCCACCACGACAGCGGGCTCGTCCGACATCGCTCGGATGACCAAGGCGATATCTCCGGCAAGATCGTGCAGAGTCAAACTGGTCATCGGCCCGGTGCTGCGGCCCACCCCGCGAGGCTGAGGCCGCAGCACGCGGTAGCCGGCGCGTGCCAGCCGCGCGGCCACGTCGTCGTAGTCTTCGGAATCGCGCCCACGCGACGGCAACAGCACGATGGGCATGCCGCTCCCTTCCGCGATGACGTAGATCTCCACGTCATCGCCCTTCACAAGGGCATGGACCCTGGCGCCGTCATGGCCGGCCTTGCCCGCATCCAGCCATTGCAGGACATGTTTCTTGTCCGTCCGGGTGTGGTGCATTTCATTCATGCCTCCCTCACTCCGTCAGGCTGATCCGGGATTGCCGGACCACGTCGGACCAGGTGTCGATCTCCTTCGCCACAAACTGCCGCGCCTGCGAAGGTGAACCGCCCATCAGATCGATGCCTTCCGCGCGGAACCGGTGCTGCACGTCGGACATTTGCATCACCTTGTTCAACTCCCGATTCAGCTTGTCGATGATGGGCTTGGGCGTTCTGGCCGGCACCGCATACGCCCACCAGCCTATGGCCTCGTAACCTGGATACCCCGATTCGGCGATTGTGGGCAGGTTTGGCAATGCCGCCCAGCGCGTGGCGGAGGTCACCGCCAGCGGACGTATGCGGCCCGCCTTGATGGCGCTGGCAGCACCGGTATAGGTACTGAAGGTGAACTGCACTTGGCCACCAATCAGGTCGGTGATGGCTTGGTTGGCTCCCTTGTATGGCACGTGGATCACGTCAATCTTTGCCATGGTCTTCAGCATCTCCCCCATCAGATGCGCGTTGCCCCCTTTTCCGGTCGAGGCAAAGGCGACGCGGCCCGGCGCAGCCTGCGCCATCGACACCAAGTCTTTCACTGTCTTCGCTGGCGAAGATGCACTCACCAGCAGCAAAAAGGGCGAAGTGGCGGCCATGGAGATGAAGCTGAATTCCTTGTCCCAGCGGTATGGCAGCTTCGGCAGCAAGGACTCATTGATCGCGAACGCGGCGGGCACCTGCAGCAGCGTGTAACCATCCGGCACGGCCTTTGCCACATAGTCGGTTCCCATAACGCTACCCGCGCCTGGACGATTCTCGACCAGTACCGGCTGTCCCAGCGACTGGGTCAGTTTCTCCGCCATCGCGCGGGCAAGCACGTCGTTGATCGCGCCCGGGGTAAAGGGAACGACGATCCGGATCGGACGGTCCGGATACGTTCCCGTCTTGTCGGTGCCCTGAGCGAAGGCGGTGCCACCCAGCAGGCCCAATGCGGCAATGGCCGCCGCCATGTATCGTCTTCTATCCAATCTGCGTCTCCTCCGTCTTCATGTTCTTCTTTTGAATTCCAATTCTTAACTTCAGTGGCAAGTTGTCGGGCCCGCCGGCCAAATGGAATTTGCCTTGGGCCATTGATTGCGTTCCGCCGCGACGACCGCCAGCAACGGGTTCAGGCCACTGCGTGTGACACGTGCGTGCAGCTCCCGACCTAGCGCCGCCTCGCATTCAGCCGAAACGGCCGGCAATCTTCCCAGATCGATGCCGGTCTTCACTCCCATTGACTCGAGCAGAATGACCCAATCTTCAGTGGCGACGTTGCCGGTATGCCCGCCGCCGTACCGAACCTTGGCCGGATGGCCGCCCACGCCACCAAAAGCACAATCAAAGTGGGGAACGCCCGTCTCCGGCGCGTCAGCATAGTTGACTAGGCCGCTGGCTCGCGTGTCGTGGAAATGGCCAATCGGCGTGACGTCCGGCTCAGCGTTGTCTGCGGAGTCGCCATGCCAGTTGTGTCGCCTACACCGCAACTGTAGGCGATATAGTTGATATCGTCAATCATAACGTTGTCATTTACAACCATATATAGGCGCACATGCGTCATTGCATATGAATGTCGCTTGAGGAACTTGAGCCGGTTGACGTGACCTTCGATCTGGCCATTGCTCCATGGCAGCTTGAAGGCCGCCTGCACAGCCGGTAAGTCGGCGCGCAAGCTTTGCGCGAACCTACGCATTTCCGCAGCGTCGCAGCACGACAGACGCTTCAACCATCGATCGAACTGCCGCAGACTTCGCCGGTGCATGAGCCCGAGAAACTCCCGCGCGAGGCTGTGGACCTCACCCACCATGGGTTCGATCTTGCACAGCGCCTGCACGAAGCGCTCGTGGTCCGCGCTCCTGGACTCCTCGACGGCGAGCTTCCTCCATCCGACAAGCCATCCGAACACGCGCCGGGCCGACGGGCACGGCATCGTGCGCACGGGTGCCTGAACAAGCGGTACCTTGCCCTGCGGAAAAAGGAGGCGGACCACGCAACTCAACTCCCGCAGCACCGTGTCGGCACTGCTGCGCAAGCCCAAGGCGTTGGCAAGCCGGGCTGCCGCCTCACCACCGATGGCATGGCCCAACGCGTGCAACGCCCGAGCCTGCGATGGCGTCCGACGTTGATGCCGACCGGCCAAGGCGTGGATGTTCTCGGCAAACATACGACGCGGGCAGCCGGCGTTTGCACACTTGAAACGACGCACCTCTACGGCGAGAACGACCCGCTGCTCGAGCATCGGACGTTCTTCCAGCCTGCGCACATAGCTGCCGTGGAGTCGGCTACTCTAACGATGGCAGGCAGGACAAGGTGCCGCGCGAACCGTATTGCAGGCTTCGACGGTGATGGTCTCCCCTCGGGCGTCGCTGGAGACGAAGCGCTTACCCACACGGGCGAGAATACGATCGATCCCACCGAGAACTTGGCTCATGGTAACGATCGACGTAAAGCCAGATCGGCCGGAAATCAAGCCCTCGACGCAGCCATCACATAAAGTGCGGGAGACCGGGTTTTAGTACACTTCACGTAAATTGACGCAGTAATCTGTCGTCTAGCTTTGACAATGCGGGTAGAATAGTTGACAGAGTCAACTAATTGGAACCCTCGCCAATGAGCGCAACAAAACGCAGTTCAGGTGCCGCACCGCGGATCATTACCGACCTGCTTTCCTCACGTCTGCATAACCTGGCCGGCCTCTCCGCCGCGAGTGCATCGTTGCGCGTACAGCGCAAGTTCGGGCTGACACTGCTGGAATGGCGATCGATAGGCATGCTTGGCGCGCACGCACCGCTTTCGCTGAAGGAACTCGCACGCCGCGCCGCATTGGACAAGAGCTACGCCAGCCGCACCGTATCGACCCTGATCGAGCGCGGGTTGATCGTCAGCGAGCGTAGCGACACCGATGCACGCGCGGTGCTGCTCAGTCTGACTAAGGCTGGCGATGTGCTCTACCGGCAGGTGATCATCGACGCCAATGTGCGTAACGAGCGGCTGCTGAGTCCGCTCAGCCCAGAGCAGCGCAAACAGTTGATGGAAATGCTGTCGATGCTCACCGCCAGCGCGCGCCAAGTGCTGGATGAAGAGCGGCGGGCCGCTGCGGGCGAACCCATTGACGAAACGGAGAGCCCTGCGCCAGCGGTTGACGCCGCCATGGAACAGGGTGACGGCACCGGGCTCGATCTTGCCGAAATCCGCTCGCTGGTGTCACGTCTCAACCGGCTGGTAGGCGGCTCAGGCGGCGCGTAACGAGGTGCGTAACGGGTTCAGGCCACTGCGCAGCACCCGGCTGTGCAACCGCCGGCCGAGCACGGCTTCGCATTCCTGCGCGGCCGCCAGCATGCCGTCCAGATCGATGCCCGTACGGACGCCCATCGCGTCGAGCAACGCCACCCAGTCCTCGGTGCAGACGTTTCCGGTATGCCCGCCACCGTACTGCACCTTAGCAGGGTGCCCCCCCACGCCGCCCATCGCGCAATCGAAGTGGGTTACTCCGGCTTCCAGCGCGGCAACATAGTTGACCAGGCCGGTACCGCGTGTGTCGTGGAAGTGCGCAATTGGCGTGACGTCCTGAAAGTCATTGCGCATGGCGCGGAACAATGCCCGCACGGTTTCGGGTGTGGCCATGCCGGTCGTGTCACCGAGTGTCACGAGCCTGACGCCGGCATCGCGAAACCGCCCGACATCGCGCAGCACCTGCTGGAGGTCGACATGGCCTTCGAACGGACAACCGAACGCGACCGAGATGGTACCGACCATGCGGAAACGCCCACGCGCCGCATCTGCCATGGCGCGAATGTTCTGCCATTGATCGTCCCGGCTGCGCTTGAGGTTGCGCTCGGAGTGCGACGACGAGGCAGACACCAGCAGACTCACCTCGGTGGCACCAATACCGGCATCAAGGTCCGCCAGCGCGCGCTGCACGGCGTGGGTGTTGGCACAGGTCGCCTTGTACATCACACCATCGCGCCGTGGCAGCGCGCGCAGCAGATCGGTGGCATCGGCAAACTGCGGCACGACCTTCGGATTCGAATACGACGTGGCTTCCACGCGGGGAAAGCCGATTGCCGCAAAGCGGTCGACGAGTGCCATTTTCGTTTCGGTGGGCATAAAATCGGGCTCATGTTGCAGCCCGTCGCGGGCAAAGCATTCACACAGGACGACTTCGGCAGTCATGGATATCTCCGGCTCGGTGCTCATTGGCTCGACAGGTGAAACAGCGCGATGGCATGCTCGCGCAGCTTGTTCTTCTGCACCTTGCCGCTGGCGGTCATGCCGATGCGCTCGAAGTCGGTCACAATTTCGGCGTAGCGTGGTGTGCGAAAGTTCGCCATACGCGGCCTGGCCCACGCTAGCAGCGCTTCGGCGTCCAGCGTCATGCCGGGCTTGAGCGTGACAAACGCTGCCGGCACCTCGCCCAGGCGCGTGTCGGGCACACCCACCACCTGGGCCGATGCCACTGCGGGATGGGACAACAGCACCTGCTCCACCTCGGCGGGCGCCACGTTCTCACCGCCGACACGGAACACGTCCTTCAACCTGCCAACCAGCCGCAAGCGTCCATCCGTGCGCAATGCCCCAAGATCGCCGGTGCGCAGCCAGCCGTCCGCAGTGAACACCTTGGCGTTCGCGTCAGGCTGCTTGTAGTAGCCTCGCATCACGCTCCAGCCCTTGACCTGGATCTCGCCTACCGCATCGGCGTCACAGACGGCGCCCGACGCCTCATCGACAATTCGCACCGCTACACCATCATGCGGGAGCGCGACCCCCCCCACGCGCAACGCTACATCATCGCGCCAATCATTGATGACGACATTCGGTGACGCCTCCGACAGGCCATACGCCCAGCAGATTTGATCGATGCCCATCTCGTCAATAATGCGCTGCATCGTGTCAGGGCCTGCCGCTGCCCAGCCACCACGCAGATGCAATCGCGAGCGCTCGAACGACCCGTGCGCGATCAGCATCTGGAACAGGGTCTCGTTGCCGGAGATGAACGTGCAGCATTCTTGCTCCAGCATCGCCAGCGCAGCGCCGGCATCAAATGTGGGCAGCGTGGCGATGCTTGCGCCCGCGCACAGCGCGCAAAGGAGCGACAGCGTGGAGCCGGCCACGTGAAAGAACGGGCGGCAGTTGAAATAGCAATCCGAAGGTTCGATGCCAAGGCGCTGGCCTACGGCCGCGGCATTGCGCAACATGTTGTCGTGCGTGAGCATCACGCCCTTGGGGTGCGCCGTCGTACCGGACGTGAACTGGATCAGCAGCAGATCCTCCGGCGTGACGGCACGGATGGCACCCGCGAGCGCATCGTCGGGCAGCGCATCGCCCGCGGCAAGAAATGCCTCCCACTCGAGACCGGCACGCAGCACATCGCTGCCAACGACCACCACATCGCGGAGCAAGGGCAGCGCCTGCCCCGGCAGCGCATGATCGACGGCAGGCTCCACCTCGCGCAGGAACGCCATGAAATCGATCTTAAGGAACCGGTCGGTCAGGATCAACAGCCGCACATCGGACTGGCGCAGGCAATACGCGATCTCCGCAGCCTTGAAACGGGTGTTGACGGGCACGGTCACGGCGCCGATCTGGGCGGCGCCGTAGAAGCTCGCCACCCAATGCTCATCGTTGCCGCACAGCAGGCCAACGAAATCTCCGCGGCGCACACCGCGCGCGAGCAACGCCTTGGCGACGCGGCGCGATTGCGCCTCTAGTTTGCGCCATGAGGCAGTCCCGCCGGGCGTGACCAGCGCGTGTTCCGTGCCACGCAAACCGGCCTGCTGCGCCAGCACCGCGGCCAGTGTCCGAGGTTCCCACGTCATTCTCTGCCTCCAAATGCCCCGATGCCGGCACGCCAGTCCGAGCGGGCCAGATTCTTTTCAATCGCCAGCAATTCCTCGGCCAGCGCGCCACGTGGGCCCAGTTCGATGCCACGGTCGATGCAACGCTTGGCCAGGCGCATGCCCAGCGGCGGCGCCTTGGCGACACTTGCCGCCAGGTTCGCCACCTCCTCCTCCAGACTGTCCGGCGCGACAATACGCGTGACGAGCCCAACATCCAGTGCTTCCGCTGCCGTCAGCCGCCGTCCGGTGAACATCATGTCCTTGGCCAGCCGCTTGCCGACGATGCGCGCCAGGCGTTGGGTCGCACCCACGGTGCCCCACTGCGCCTCCGGCGTCCAGAACGTGGCAGCGGGCGTGGCCACGGCAAAGTCGCAGGCCGAGGCAATTTCCACGCCGGAACCCGCTGCCGGGCCTGCCACAATGGCGATCACCGGCATCAGCAGGCTTTCCAGTGCTTCATAGGCAAAGAATCCACGCATGCGGCGGGCCAGCACCTGCGCTTCGTCCATCGTCTTGCGTTCCTTGAGGTCGGCCCCCGCGCAAAACACCGGACCGGCAGCGCGCACAAGCACGACTCGCACGTCTGCATCGGCGGCGGCCGCCGTGGCTGCGGCCTGCAAACCCTCGCACATGGCCAGGTTCAGCGCATTACGGCTATCCGGCCGGTTCAGCGTGATTGTGGCAATGCCGCCCTCGACCGCGTATAGCACGGCAGGCTGTGTGCCCGTTTCGTTCGATTCAGTCATAGCTATCTCCATACACTTCAGATGGCCTTGGCCTCGCGCAGCGCCTTCACACGCTGCGCGTCCATACCCAGCCGCTCGCGCAGTACGTCGCCGGTATGTTCGCCAAGCAGCGGCGGTCTCCCAACCTCGGGGTTGTCCCAGCCGTCAAAGCGCAGCGGCACCGGCAGCGCCGGAAACTGGCCGATGACCGGATGGTCGAAGTTCGCCACCATGCCGCGCGCCAGCACATGGGGATCGGAGAGGACTTCGTCCACCGACTTGATCGGACCGGCAGGCACGCCCGCAGCATCCATGGCAGCGCACAGTTCGTCGCGATCGCACGCCGCTACGGCGTCAGTCAGCCGCCGCATCACTTCATCGCGCCGGCGCACACGTCCCACGTTCGTCTGCAGTTCGGGATCCGCACCCCAGGTCTCCAGTTTCAGCACCTTGCGGAGCGGCTCCCAGTGCTGGTCGCTCGCCGTGATATGAAGCCAGCGGCCACAAGCGGCCTGAAAGCTTGCCGATGGCACGCGGCCGGGGTGCTCCGTGCCCATACGCTGCGGCACTTCCTGCAGCGCGAACCAGCGCGCCGCCGCCAGCGTGAGCAGGCTGACCTGCGCATCGAACATCGAAAGATCGATGTGACAGCCCTGCCCTGACGCACTGCGGCCCTGTAGCGCCGACAGTACCGCAATGGCCGCCCAGAGTCCGGACGTCAGGTCGGCCACCGGCAAGCCAGGCTTGACCGGCCCGCCATCGCGCTCGCCGGTCAGGCTCATGATCCCGCCCATCGCCTGGAACACGGTGTCGTAGCCCTTGCGCGGTGCGTAGGGACCGGTCTGCCCAAATCCGGTACAAGATAGATAGACCAGCTTCGGATTGATCTCCCTGAGCGTTTCGGGGCCCAGTCCATAGCGCTTGAGCGTGCCGACCGGGAAGTTCTCGATCACCACATCGACGTTTGCGGCCAGATCTCGTACGATCTGCTGCCCCGCTTCGCTGCGCAGGTTGACCGTGATCGACTGTTTGCTGCGATTGAACGCCATGTAGTAGGCGCTTTCGCTACCGCCCTCGGCCTCCACGCGTGGTTCAAAACTGCGTGTCTCGTCACCGCAGCCGGGCTGCTCGACCTTGATCACCGTAGCACCGAGTTCCGCAAGGATCATCGATGCGAACGGGCAGGCCAGCACCCGCGAGAGATCGAGGATCGTGATGTGTTCGAGTGGTTTGCTCATGGCGCGCTACCGCTCCGTCCGCACGAAGCTGCGCATGCGCTTGTTGGCTTCGCGGCCGATCTCGAGACCGCGAGCCAGCGGCAGGTCCACCACTTCGTGAAACGTCTGCTTAGTGGTGGCCATGGCTGCGCGGCTGACACCCGCCAGACGGCTGGCTAACGCCATGGTCTCATCCATCAACACATGGTCGTCATGCACGGCGTTGACCATGCCGAGCTCGACCGCGCGCTCCGCATCGATCGATTCACCGGTGGCCACCATGTGAAAGGCCGCCTTGCGACCAATCTGTCGCGTCAGGTTTGGCAGCACGATGGCAGCCACGATGCCATGTTTCACTTCCGGGTACCCAATGCGCGCCGAACGCGCTGCCAGCGCCAGATCGCACGCAATGGCCAGCCCTGCCCCACCGCCCATGGCAAACCCGTTGATTGCGGCAATCACGGGCTTGCTCATGCGCGATACGCTGAGGTGCAGTTGCATCGTCAGCTCGGCGCGCTCTTCCACGCGCGACATCTGGTCCGGGGCCAGGTCCTTGAACTCCGTGATGTCGGCGCCGGCGCAGAACGCCGAACCGTTGCCCGTGAACACCACCACATGCACAGCCTCATCGGCCTCGGCCGCCGCTAGTGCATCCACCAGCCCACGTGTCAGTGCATTGTTCAGCGCGTTGCGCTTTTCAGGGCGGTTCATGCGCAGCACGCGCACCTGGCCGACGTTTTCAATCTGCAGTTCGCTCATGTCCAGCCTCTTTACTTCAATTGATTTGCCATGCGTGACATCGCTTCGCGCGTCTCGGCCGCAATGCGCTCGACCAGCGCGGCGGCCGGCTCCAGTGCATCGACCAGCGCTGCACTCTGCCCCGCCTCGACCTTGCCCTGATCGACATCACCATCCATTGCCGCCATCTTGAGCGAACGGCTGCCGAACAGCGCCTCAAGCGCCTCGCGCGGCTTGCCGGCCCTTTCCGCGGCTTCGTACTCATCGGTGAACGCATTACGCACCGCGCGAATCGGCAGGCCACGCCAGCCCACGAGCGTGGTGTCGCCCACCCCGGCTCCCAGAACCTTCTGCTTGTAGGCATCATGCAGCGAGGCCTCGGGCGTCAGCAGGAAGCGCGTACCCATCTGCACGGCATCGGCGCCCAGGCAAAGCATGGCCGCAACGCCCGCGCCATCGGCAACCCCGCCACCGGCAATGATCGGCAGGTTGACGGCACGCGCAATCAACCGCACAAGCACCAGCGTGCTTGTGCCGCTTGGCGGCGGATGTCCGCCTGCCTCGCCACCCACCACGATCAGTCCATCAACACCGGCGGCGGCTGCCTTGCGCGCATGGTCGGGATGCGCCACCACGTGAAGCCACTTGACCCCGGCCGCCTGAAAACGGCCAATGTGGTCGCGCGGGCTGCCCTGCGATGCGATCAGAATTGGCACGGCTTCGTCTAGCACGATCTGCAGATGCTCGGCAGCGCGCTTGTTGTACAGCGCCACGTTGACCGCGAATGGCGCATCCGTGATCGCACGGACTTCCCGGATCGCACGCCTCAGGTCATCGGGCCGCATCGGGCCAGCCGCAATCACCCCCAAACCGCCGGCCTTCGACACCGCCCCCGCCAACAGCGAACTTGACGATGCCCAGCTCATGCCGGCCTGGATGATGGGGTAGCGGATCCCGAGCAACTCGGTAATTCGCGTCTTGATGCTCATGTTCTGATTCCTCTGCAACGGTTACTCTGCGGTGATGCCGGCAGCCTTGATGACCGGCCCCCATCGCCCCTGCTCGGACTTGATCAGCGCCCGGTACGCGTCCGGCGTGCTGGACTGCCCGATGCCGCCCTGCTCGGCAAACTTTTCCACAACGTCAGGGGCGCGCAATGCACCGGTGACGGCATCGACAATCTTGCGGGCCACGTCTTCAGGCAGGCCGCGCGGCGCGACAATGCCGTACGCTCCCGCGGCGAGCACCTTCGGCAAACCTGCTTCGGCCGCTGTGGGAACGTCCGGTAGCGCCGCGAGCCGTTTGGTGTCGGTCACCATCAGTGCACGGAGCTTGCCGCCCTTGATCAGGTGCGCCACGGCTGGGACTTCGGCGATAAACATGTCCACCTGCCCGCCCATCAGATCCTGCACGGCGGGCGCGCCACCCTTGTAAGGTACGTGGCGCAGACGAATGCCCGCTTCGCGCTGGAACAACGCGCCAACCACATGGGTGCTGCTGCCCACGCCAGCCGACGCCACGGTGAACCTCTCCGGCTCGCGTTTGGCCGCTGCCAACAGATCGGCAACCGATTTGAATGGAGAGCTGGCATTGACGACCACCAGGTTGGGGGTGGAGACCATCGTGCTCAGATGGGTCACATCCTTAAGCGGGTCGAATGGCATCTTCGGCGAAATGAACGGAGCGTACACCAGGGCGCCCGTACCGGCCATACCAAGCGTATATCCGTCTGCCGTGGCACGCGCCACACCGGCAATTCCCACCAGCCCTCCGGCGCCCGGCCGGTTCTCCACCACGATCGTCTGTCCTATCCGGGTACCCATGGACTTGGCGAGCGTGCGCGCCATCACGTCAGCCGGCCCGCCGGCCGCAAACGGCACCACCAGAACGATCGGCCGATCCGGATAGGCAGCTCGCGCAGGGCTGACCATCAGTAAGGCAGCCGTCCACAGCACGTACATCATCAGACGCATCATCATGTCTCCTTGATTTGGACCGTTTCTATATTTGTGGACATAGTAATTCATCTAGTTGATAATGTCCACCATATTGCTGTGCGAACGATGCCAGGAGAACCCGGGATGGGTGAGGGACGGCTCCCAGATGAAAAGTGGAGGCCAGCACCTCTACCGAACCTGGAAGGCTTTTTGAAGCAAGGCCTGATTCCCCGAGTACATTCGCGAGTTCAAGAGGTAGGGCTTAGACTGGCTTGGAGCGCAATAGCCGGCGAGGGGATAGCGTCTATGAGGCAAGCTGCTTGAGCGTAACCACACCAAACCGCCGCATATTCTCCGCAAAGCGGCAAGGCTCTGTCGATTAGGCTGTCCCAAGCTTCATGCGGAAGCTGTTCTCAAGAATCCCTCCCTATTTGTAAATGCGCTCCATCGACGCCTCTTCGAAATGCGTGCTGATGTGAAGAGGGATTTGAAGCTGGTGAAATGACTATTCCGAGTGACAGAATTGCTTCGTTCTACGGGTGGCGACAGCAACCGCGCCCCCGCCTCCGCCGCCCGGATTGCCGCCGCAGACGAGTTGGCTGCCGTCACCGCCTGGCTCGCGCGCTATACCGACAGCGCGGCGACGCTATCTGCCTACCGGCGCGAGATCGAGCGGCTCACTTTGGAAGATTCGCTTTCCGAACGCGCTGCCAAGCAGCTTTGCCGGAATGAAGGTCGGTATTTCTTTCGCACTTGTTGGCACAATCGTAGGCGAGTTCGTGGCAGGAGAGACTGGCTTGGGGCACATCATCCTGGTTGCCCAAGGCAGCTTTGACACGCCGACCGTCTTCGTCGCGTTAGCGCTGCTGTGCATCCTTGGTGTAATCCTGTTCAAGGGCCTGGAACTCGCCGAAGAACGTATGATGCCGTGGCACGCGTCGCAACGCGGCAAGCCTGCCGCCGAATCGACGCCCTCCACACAGCCCGACAAGCAACTGCGATTGCTTGCCGATGCCAAGCGCTAACCAGCGCGCGTGCCACTGAGTCGCCCAAGCGTTGTGGAGAGTTTCCACGGGGCTTGAGCCGGGGGTGAAGCTGTTGTCGCCAGCGTCCCAAGGAAGACCCGTCTCACGCTCGACCAAGCGTGCCAGCGTTCGGTCACTCATTGCCAAGCGACTTGCCCACTCAGAGAATGTGCTCCGGTCCGAAGGATCGGTCGTCTCAGGAACGGGAATTCTGAATCAGCAGGCATTGCAAACGCTGGGATACTGGAGACTGCATATTGTCTGGAACGGTTGGTTTGACCGGAGGGTAGAGTCGAAACCTTCGCCGACCGCGAAGGGGGGGTGCGCTCAAAAACGATGAGAGACTAGCAGGCGTAGATACGTAAAATCGCTTCCATCCGTCCAGAACGGCGGAGTGTCATTTCAAAAAAAAGGAGACGCACATGTACTCTAAAATCCTCGGGCGCCGACAGTTCATATTTTCCTTGGCCATTGGTGGTCTTCTTGGCCCTTTACAGTCGCGCCCGACCGCCGCTCAGCTCGTTGCAGGCAACCAAGTTCGACTAGTAGTGCCATTTCCTCCCGGAGGAGGTACAGATGCGGTGGCCCGCCTAATCGGTGCCAGGCTCAGTGAGCGCATGGGCATGCCAGTGGTGGTAGATAACCGGCCCGGCGCCAGCGGTACCATCGGCGTCGGCGCGGCCGCCAAGATGCCGGCAGATGGACTTAATCTCCTGATCGGCCAAGCCGACAACCTAGCCGTCGCCCCCCTCCTAATCAAAAGCGTGCCGTACAACCCATTGACCGACTTACAGGCCGTAGCATATCTGGCCGACATCCCAATCCTGATCGTGACATCAGTTGGACAGCCATACAAGACGCTGGCTGACGTGGTGCGCGCGGGAAAGGCGGACCCGAACCTGTTGACCTTCGGTTCTGCCGGCGTGGGCACTACGCCCCACCTTTCGGGCGAATTGTTCGCCCAGGCGGCCGGCATCCAGATGCGCCACGTATCCTATAAAGGCTCGGCCCCCGCGCTGACCGATGTGATGGCCCAGCGAGTGTCGCTGATGTATTCGTCCATCTCGCTGGCCGTGCCTCACATCAAGGCCGGCAAGCTCCGGCCACTGGCTGTGACCAGCCTTAAGCGGAGCACAGCGCTACCTGACATCCCCACGGTTGCTGAAGCAGCGGGGCTGAAATCCTTCAATATCGGTACGTGGTATGGCATCTTCGCGCCAGCCGGCACGCCTCGGGAGGCCGTGCAACGCCTGAACGACAACATCAACTGGGTGCTCGCGCAGGATGACGTCAAGGCATTCCTGGAAGGGTTGGAGGGCGGAAGTATCCGCCGCACCCCGCCGCAGACCCTCGCCGACCAGTTGCGCACCGACATTGCTCGCTGGGAGCGCGTGATTCGCGACGCCAAGGTGACGCTGGAATGAGCCTCAACGATTCCGACTTTGCCGCAGTATTGGCCGGATATGCGGACTGGCTCGGCTACTGCCATCGGGAACGCGCGCCGCTGTGGGTGGAGCGTTTTCGCATGAACGAAGAGGAGCTGTCGCGTTTTCGCGCTGCAGCAACGCCACAGGGACCAACCTACGTGGCAGAGCCGGTACGAATCGAAGCGCCCGAGGCGCAGCTCGCCCCGGCGCCAGCTAGCGGCCTGACGGCGCAGGAGGCGCTGGTCCGCGCGCAGGCCCAACCGCATCTCAATGCCTTCACGTACCTGCCCGAGCGCCTGGCGCCGCCAGCAGATGGCTATCTACGCGGAGTCCCATTCGCGGTCAAAGATCTGATAGGCGTCGCAGGAATGCCACGCACGGGCGGCAGCGCGTCGAGCGACGCCAGTCCTTTCGCGGCTGACGCTGCCGCAGTGGCCGCGATGAAGCGGCAGGGAGGCGTGGCAATGGGGCTTGCCAACCTGCACGAGCTGGCACTTGGCGCGAATAGCGCAAACCCCGTGTTCGGCCGGGTGCTGAACCCCTTGAGCCCGGAGCGTATTCCCGGCGGCTCTAGCGGTGGATCTGCTGCGGCGGTGGCAGCTGGCATTGTGGATGTCGCGCTGGCCACGGACACCGGCGGTTCGATCCGAATTCCCGCTGCCTGCTGTGGTGTCGTTGGCTTCAAACCGAGCTACGACGCCGTCTCGCGTGAAGGCGTGATTGACGTGGCAGCTTCGCTTGATCACGTGGGGCCGATTGGACGCACTGTAATGGACTGCGCCCGGTCTTTTGCCGCCCTCACCGGCCTGCCGGCCTTTCCCGGTCTATCGGAGAGACCGCTGCGCGGCCTGCGGGTCGCGCGGTTAGGTGGTTTCTTCGATGCCCCGCTGGACACGCATGTCCGTGCCGCGATGCAGCACGGTGCACAAGTGCTGACAGACGATGGCGCTCGCGTGTTCGACTCTGTGGTAAGCGGTATGGATCTGGCGCCGGCGATCCAGTACATCACGGTATCGACTGAAGCGGCCGCCGCCCATTCGGAACGCCTGCGGGATTGCGGCGAAAAACTGGGTGAGGACGTACGTGTTCGCCTTGAGATGGCACAGTTCCTGCCGGGGCACTGGTACCTAAAGGCACAGCGCCTGCGGCGCATGCTAGTTGAGCAGATAATGGCTCAGTTCGAGCAGGCCGACATGCTGCTGTGCCCCGTCATGCGGGCACTGGCCCCAAACGTGGGTGATGCCGATGTGCTAATCGACGGATACCGTTACCCACTTCACACGGCAGTATCCAACCTAACACTGCCATTCAGTTTGAGCGGTATGCCTGCAATCTCGCTGCCCTGGGGACTTGAGTCCGGCGGAGCCGCAATAAGCCTGCAAATCGTGGGGGCTCCAGGGCGAGATTGGGAGGTACTCAGGGTGGCCCACCGGCTCGAAAGACTGCAGGCCGAACTGCTGCCGTTGGCGACCACTAAATTATCATAGCGTGAAGGAAAGCCTGCAAAAGTTGGGAGGCCGATTTCGTCAGGCGCTCGGACTTTCCGCGAGCATGTCACGGTTCATTTTGTTCGGCGACCGGTGCCAGTTCGGCGATGCTGGCCCGGTGGATTGGCTGTGACGCGAGACAGCGAGCTCGAGCGCCGAGATGCGGTTGGGTGAGAGTTCCCCGTTCAAAACCGCGACCCTGACCTGCACCATGCAGGGCGCTCCTTGGTCCGTCCAGCGCATCTGTTGCGTATTTCGGTGGCGCGTGATCACCTGTTTCGGCGGGAAGTGATCGCTGGTTTCGGCCGGATCACTTCGGCGACGGCCGAAATCGGTGATCAAGCAGCCGAAACGGGTGATCACGCACCGTAGTGGGGCTGGGCAAGGGCTGGGGGTGGGACTGCGCATGGGCTAGAACGCCGGCGATACGCTGTTTC
The DNA here is from genome assembly GCF_057798855.1 of Cupriavidus sp. 96C5-1. Classification (NCBI taxonomy): domain Bacteria; kingdom Pseudomonadati; phylum Pseudomonadota; class Betaproteobacteria; order Burkholderiales; family Burkholderiaceae; genus Cupriavidus; species Cupriavidus sp. 96C5-1. The sequence continues at coordinate 56,612 of NZ_JBYOJU010000045.1, forward strand.
CTTTTTTGCAAGGAAGCAAGCTGATGCCGGCCAACAGCCCAGGCGGGCGGGTGACGCCGGACGTCCCCTACCTGCATCGCGAACTGCGCCGTAAGGGCGTGACACTGCAGTTGCTGTGGGAGGCCATGCCCCGGGCGCCGCTGCCAGGTTGGACCCCGCAGGGCGCCGCCAGTCGAACGCAGCAAAGGGGGCTCCGGCACCGACACGCGTCGCTCGCTGCTACGCCTGCCATCAAGTAGGAGAGCAGGTTCCCTACTCCCGGTAGTCATGGGCTGACATCGCGTCAGCAACTTAGTGCATAGGCCATGTAGAGTTCACGCGCACGGCTCGCGACAGGGCCATGCGGCAAGCTGCGGTCCTCAATACGGTCGCAATGAAGAACCTTGCCATGATTGCCCGTACTGAACAGCTCATCTGCCTCCAGTACGTCCGTGGGGGTCAAGCGCACTTCGCGGACCTCGATCCCGTCCTCGCGTAGTAGTGCCATGACACGCTGCCGCGTAATCCCATTCAGGAACGCTCCATTCAGTTCCGGGGTCATGGCAACGCCATCTCGCACTATCCACAGATTCGCGACGGCGAACTCCGCGACATGGCCGTCCGGGTCGAGCACAACCGCCCCATCAAAGCCCCGCGCCGTTGCATCCCGCAGGACACGCTGCGTGTTCGGATAGAGGCACGATGCCTTCGCATCCGTAGGCGCCATAGATGGCTCCGGGCGGCGGAATTGGCTGAATGTGGCGCTGAATCCGCTGTCTTCCGGCAGGGGGGACTCGAAAATATGCAGAGCCAATGCGGTCGATGCCGGATCCGGAAGCAGAAACCCGTCGGAACAGAAGAACAGCATCTTGATGTAGTAGTCGAAATGCCCCTGCGGCAGGCGCTTGAGGCCCTCGCATACTAAACTCTCGACTTCCTCACGGTTGATCTTCGGATGCATACCCAAGGCAACCGCGGAACGGATCAGGCGCTCGCTGTGCGCCGCAATGTCCGGCACGTGGCCTTGAATCGACCTAGCCCCGTCAAACACCGTAGACGCCATCCAGAAAGCGTGATCGGTCGCGCCAATCAAGGGCACCTTGGTGGTGCTCCAGCTACCGTCAAACCATGTGATCTCAGCTCTGTTCATGCGTGCTCCACAACACGGGCGGCATACCAGGGAACCGCCCTGTTGCCGCTTCGCTGTACTATTCAAACCATCTATAATATATGGCAAAAATGTGCTGGAGTTCTCCCCATCTTGGTATCTAATATTTACAAATCATATAACTGGACGCTGGCGGAACTACATGCTTTCTGCCTCATCTGCGAATGCCAGAACCTGAGCCAGGCGGCCCTGCGTTTGGACATGAGCCAATCAGCTGTTTCCGTGATGGTCCAACGGTGGCGCCGGGCGATCGGCGATCCGCTCTTTGTGCGGGTTCGCTATGGAGTCGCCCCCACGGACATCGCCATCGCGCTCAGGGACAAGCTGCGACCGTTGTTGGAGGGTGTCACACTGGCACTGACCCATCCGCAGGGGTTCAATCCAGCAAAGTCCACGCGGGCCTTCAAGATCCACATGACCGACATCGGCCAGCTCGTATTCCTGCCGGGCCTGAACAACTTCCTCGTCCGCCGAGCACCGGGCATCCGACTTACGGTCAAGAATCTTGCGTGGGAAACGTTGGAAGCAGGCTTGAGTTCCGGGGAGATTGATGTGGCCATTGGCTCCCTGCCGATGATCAAGGGACGCGTACATTCGCGCCTCCTGCGCCACGAACACTATGTCACGGCCATGCGCAAGGGCCATCCTTTGGCAAAGAGCGAACTGGATCTAGCGGCCTTTACCTCGGCGGATCACTTGGCGATTGACGCCACAAGCAGCGGGCATTCACTGGTAGAGAGCGCATTGCGTTCGATGAGCATGCGTCGCAACATCGCGCTGGCAATCCCTCACTATTTGGCTGCTGAGCAGATTCTGTCGAAAAGCAACTACTTGCTGACGGTGCCCGATGTTGCGGTTCTGTCGTTTCACGATCCAAAGGCGTTTCACATTGTTCCGACGCCACTGGAACTGCCAACCTTCGACATCCGCCTACATTGGCACGAAAGAAGCCGGCAGGACGAAGGCATCCGCTGGCTGCGAAACACTATTTCGAGCCTGTTTGAGAAGCGATAAATTCAGGTTCGTCACCGATTTCCAGGGAAGACTGGTGATCCGATTGCAGCACTCGGCCATTGGTTGACATCTGACACTTGGAATCCAGAAGGCCGATGCTTTGAGATGATGACGGCTACCTCCCGGATGGTCGGCCCAGACATCGGAGGCACGCAGCCCCAGGCCAGCCTGCCATACAAGGCAAAGTTCTTGCCGACCACGCAAAAGCAGATGGAGGAGACTGATGGCACGAGGCGAATGGTGCTTAGACAGCAAGTTCATAGCCAGCCGTCGCGAAAATCCATTCAGCTGATTCCCGGGCACTAAAGGCGTCCCCGCACTAGCGACGGCGTCCGTGCAGAGCCCGATCCGGAAGGACAAGAGTCCGGCTCTGGTATGGCGAGCAAGACTCGATATTACCTCTCAGCGACGTCACGCACGCAAGGACGCGGGCGGATCTACTTGAATTTGACATCGATCTGGCAGCTCAACGGTCGAATACGCAAGCCAACCGTAGCATCCACCACGGGACGACATGCATCGACTCGCATAGTCGGACGAGTTCCAGGTCGAGACAGCACTAGCCTTCTCCGGCCACTCAAACCTGCCACTTGCTCGACCACCTGCACGCGCGACCGCGCATTCCAAAGCACCAACCAAGAGCGCAATCGCTGTCCTTGCCGCCAGCAGCGGCGAGTTGAACCGCGGTGATTATGCGCGGCACACTCATGCCATGTATATCGACCTGATTGCGGAATGTCCGCGCTCCTTTTTTTGTGCGTCAGGCACGACCGCTCGCTCACAAGGGAACACTCCAGATGACGGCACAAAATCGGATGGTCGCATCCGGCACGTCCATGGCCTCTCCAGCAGCGAGCCCCGAGGAAATACCAACGGCGACAGCGAACGCCAAGAAAAGGATCGGCATCGTGATGTTCCCGAGTTTCGAGACGCTGGACGTAGTTGGACCAGTGGAGATGTGGGGCAATCTTCCTGATTATCAGATTCTGATGGTGTCCGAACATGGTGGTTCGGTGAGGTCAGCACAAGGTGTCGAGACTGTTGCGACCTATTCATTCGATACCGCGCCGCAATTCGACATCTCGATTGTTCCCGGTGGCGTGGGTACGCGTACCGAAGCCGGCAATCCCGCTATGCTCGAGCTCATGCGAAAGCAGGACAAGGAACCGCATGGACTCCTGCCGTTTGTACAGGCTCAGCAGTTCTCGCGAAGGCCAGCATTTTGAAAGGACACCGGGCTACATCGAACAAGTGGCCTATGCGTTCACAACAAGCCAGGATCACGACGTGCAATGGCATCGCGGCGATGGTGACTGATCGACTTCCGGACATGCACCGTCCCGCGCCCTCGCCCGGGGGACAGCACGTTGCCCCAGGCAAAGCCGGCCCAGTCATTTCTGATCCTGACCCGAAGCACTGCCCGAATGGGCAAGACCGGCTTGCCAAACCCACAAGCTGCTGGGGTCGACTCGGCCACATGCGCAAGCGTCCATGCAAGCATATCCGGGCATCGAAGTAGGGTGAGGTCACGGATAAACGCCCGGCATTTCGACCGTAGCGTGCCTCTGAGCGTGCCTCCCTCCTGGTCACTCGATCAGTACCATTTCGCCGCTGCGAAAAAGTCGGCCGGCATTCGATCGTCGCGCAGCACTTCTGCTACGGCTGCAACGTCTTGCGCACGATTCGTCGAAGCATTGGCTCATGCACGTATGAGTCGAAACCGCGATCGAAAACAACACGCCCTACAGCCCCTTCAGCAAGGGCAATCAGCCATGTCGCTACCAAATCAGATTCCAGCGTCGTGTCTATCGTGCCTTGAGTGATACCTCGTTTGATCAACGAGACCATACGACCCTTGACTTTCTCTTCGTTGGCCAAAAACAGTGCGTTAACGTCTGGATTGCGCGTTGCTTCAGCGCCAATCTCGATGCTGATGCGCGCGTACACGGGTTCGCTCGCGAGCCGCATGAACTCGAGAACGATCTCCTCGATGGCCGTCAACGCGTCGTCCGTCTCAGACCACCGAGCAAATATCTCAGCGGTTGCCAACTGATCTTCCTGTGCGATCGCCTCAATGATCGACGCTTTCGTCGGGAAATAGTGAAACAGATTTCCCGGACTCATGCCCGCCGCTGCACAGATCGCTGCCGTCGAAGTGCCATGAAACCCGTTGCGTGAGAAACAGTCGATTGCAGCATCCAAGATATGACGTCGCTTCGCCTCCATCTTTGCCGGGTCAATCGTTCGCATGCGACCCCCTAGACGCTTGCCAAAATATTTAATAGACTGACTACTCGATCTATTATTAAACATCATCCGAAGCGTGTCAATATGCGCCGGTCTACATAGAGGGAAAGAATTGAAGAAGCGAATCAGCCCCCTCCTCGCCACAGGCGCCGCCCTCCTCCTGTTGCTTTGCATGTTGGGAGCATTTGCCCTGCACGGCCTGTCCGATTTCGAATTGAAGAACGCGCGCGTCTCGGCTCTGACGTTTCATGCCGGCAATGCCGAACTGTCCGGCACCCTTGTGATGCCCAGAAATGCACCCAATGCGCCGATTGCCCTGCTCATCCACGGCGACGGGCCTCGCGATCGCTTCTCTGAAGGCGGCTACCTGCCGCTCATCAATGCGCTTCTGGACGCCGGCATCGGGGTATTTACGTGGGACAAGGCAGGCATTGGCCAAAGTAGCGGCGATTGGCTTGCACAATCGATGCAGGACCGGGCAGACGAGGCCGTCGTGGCGATGACCCGCGTGCGCCAGGCCATAGGACCCAACCACAAGATCGGTCTACTCGGGTTCTCACAGGGCGGCTGGGTCATTCCGCGCGTAGCCAGCGAAGTACGGCCAGCGTTCTCGGTCATCGTCGGCGGCGCAGTCAATTGGCGCAGGCAAGGTGTTTACCTGACGCAGCAGCGGTTGCGAGCCCAAGGCGTCCCGCCGACCAGCATCGACGCAGCGATTGCCGCCGAACTGAAGTCCAACGACCGCATTTTTTCTCGCCGGGGTGAGCCTGCGGACCCGAATGCGCGACCGGATATCGAACCCCATCGCTTCGCTTTTATTGCGCGCAATTACGCCGAGGATTCCTCCACCGCGCTCGCGACAATGCATGGCCCGGTACTCGCCGCATGGGGTGCATTGGACAGGAACGTCGACCCGGTCAATGACGCCAACTCGTATGCGCGAGCTTTCGCCGGCCACAGTGACCGGACTATCACGCTCGTACGAAACGCTACTCATGCGTTGCTGCGCGCGCGTTGGTTCGACTATCAGCTCGAATCGCAATGGCCCAAATGGAAGGTTGCACTGTTCATGTGCCTCGGGCGGCATGCATATGCGCCGGGCGCACTAACGCTGATCACCGACTGGATCAAGTCGCAATGAGGCGGTAATGCAAGGGGGGCGCCACCAGGGTGACCTGGAGTTAATCAATCATGAATGAATCTGAAACAACAAAGATAAACGCATATCGCGAACTGGCAGCCAAACACGTCTCGGCAGGCCGGATCATTGCACTGTTCACGCCCTATACGCGCCAGATAGCTTGGGTTGTCAGCCTGCTGCTGGTCAGCTCGGCCATCGGAATGGCCTCGCCTTTCATGTTGCGAGCGATCATCGACGAGGCACTCCCTCAGGCTAACATCACACTACTGATGTATCTGGCGGGTGGACTTATTGGCATTGCCGCACTCTCGGCCGCGCTGAATACATTGCAGATCGTCATGTCAACGAAGATCGGGCAATCCATCATGCACGATTTGCGCGTACGGTTGTACTCGCACCTGCAATCGCTACCGCTGTCCTTCTTTGCGGCGACGCGCTCTGGCGAAATCCAGTCGCGCATCGCCAGTGATATCGGCGGATTGCAGGCATTGGTCACCAGTACGGCTAATGAGCTCGCACGAAACACCAGCATCGTTGTCATGACCGCCATCGCCATGTTCGTCCTCGATTGGCGTCTCGCGCTCTTTTCGATGATCGTAGTGCCGTGCTCCATTCTCCTGAGTGATCGTGTCGGAAAGCTGCGAGAATCCCTCACACATGAGCAGCAGGTCCGCCTCGGGGATATGTCAGCAGCGGTTCAGGAGTCGCTCTCGATTGCGGGGATCATCCTTGCCCGCACGATGGGCCGCGCCGAGCATCTGATTCGGCGCTTCTCACGGACATCGCAAGATGTCGCCAAGCTGGAAGTTCGCTCACACACCACGGGTGAGTGGCAATGGCAATTGATATATCTGATGCTGGCCATGCTTCCGGCGCTCACCCTGTTGCTGGGCGGACTGCTGCTGAATTCCAGCGCTCCAGCCACCATTGGCACGCTTGTGGCAATGATCGCATTGCAGGAACAACTGTTGTGGCCACTCGAGCAACTCTTGGTCATTGGCCGAGAAATGCGCACGACGCGCGCTCTGTTCGCTCGCGTCTTTGAGTATCTCGACAAGCCCGTCGAGATCGTCGAATCGCCCGATGCCGTGCACTTCGGCCGACCTCAGATGCGGGGAGCGGTTCGCGTCGAGAATGTCCAGTTCACCTATCCTGGAGCACTCCAGCCTACGTTGTCGGACATTTCCATCAACATCCCTGCCGGATCCAGTGTCGCCATCGTTGGCACGACTGGATCTGGCAAAACCACGCTAGGCTATCTTCTTGCGCGTCTGTACGATGCAGATAGAGGCGCAATCCGATATGACGGCGTCGATGTACGCGATCTGAGTTTTGAGACGTTGACAGATATGTTGGGCGTCGTAACGCAGGAACCCTATTTGCTCTACGCGTCTGTCGCCGAGAACCTCCGATTTGCAAAACCAGACGCCACAGACGAAGAACTGATTGAAGCGGCCAGGATTGCACAGATTCACGATAGTTTGGCTGCGCTGCCTGACGGCTACGATACGCTCGTTGGAGATCGAGGATATCGATTCTCTGGCGGAGAGAAGCAACGGCTCGCCTTAGCGCGCACGATTCTGAGAAATCCGCCCGTGCTTCTCCTCGACGAGGCAACCAGCGCGCTCGATACCAAGACGGAACGCGCCATGGAATCCGCACTTGCAAACCTGTCTAAGGGGCGAACCACGATAACGATCGCTCATCGCCTATCCACCATCCGACGCGCAGATCAGATCGTCGTTCTGCAACGAGGTCGAATCGTCGAAGTAGGCACGCACGAGGAATTGACGAGTGTCAATGGCATCTATGCCGCGCTTGTGAAGTCCGGAACCTGACATGGCCCCGAATCGGCCTGACGCCTGGCGCTCCCACTTGCCAGGCATCAGGCCAGATGGTCGGGGCAGGTTGCCGATGGTTCTCTATCGCGTATCAATAGACGTGAAGCAGGCGAAGTTGCAGGGAGAGTACTCCCCCACAACTCATCGGTGGCGAGCCAATGCCGACATCCACCTCCCCATTGCCGAGACCGGCTTCAGACACCTCCTCCACGCGAGACTCTCGATGTGCAGTAGGACACTAGGCCCTTTGCCCCGTCAAGACACTATTGAGCCCCAGCAAGAACGCCATCCGGCAGATGTCCGTCATGTGGAGCGGAGATGCGCGCTCAGAGTTCTCCCGAACGAAACCTTCTACGTTCGACGGCGCAAGTGACATTCCGTCCGGCGACGGCTCGAGCTCGGCTCGAAATACGATCGCCGCGTCGGCCGGCAAAACGTCGTAGCGAGCCCGGCACGGAGCTCTGCCAGCGATCAGTTATGAACATTGCCAATATCAGATACAACTTCCAGCCACTCTCTGACGCCTTCGTTGGCATCTATTATCGATGCGACTAACACTACGCACTTGCTCACTGGGTGCGAATGCCAAGAAGCCAATGTCTGCCTACCTGATCGCACGCGTGAAGATCGACTATCCCGATATCTACGCCAAATACACCGCATTGACTCCCGCCATCGTCGAGGCTCATGGCGGGAGATTTCTCTCCAGAGGACGACCGCCCCTTACGCTTGAGGGCCCTCGGGAAGACCGTCGCGTGGTCGTTGTGGAGTTCCCTGATATGGAATGCGCGAAGGCATTTTATGAGTCCGCCGAATATCAGTCAGCCAAGGCGATCCGGGAAACGGCGTCAGAAGCCGAATTCGTGATTGTCCCTGGTACGCCCTCGTAGTGCGGGCAAGCGGAGCGTTAGATGGATCTTGGAATTACTGGACGTCGTGCATTGGTCTGCGGTGCATCGACAGGACTCGGATTTGCGTGCGCCAAGGCACTGGCCGCCGAGGGTGTTCATGTGACGCTTGTGTCGCGTGACGAAAACAAGTTGCGCACGGCAGTCGACCTGCTTCCGACAAATACAAATCAAGGTGTCGAGTGGCTAGCTGCCGATCTGTCTAGACCCGACGAGCGGGCAGCCGTGCTGACATCGTGCCCCACGATGGATATCCTGGTAACCAATGCCGGGGGGCCTCCCGCCATGCCCTATCTGGACGTCGATGCCGCCCAATGGCATAGAGCATTGGAGCTGAATTTCCTTTCCGCCATCGACCTGATCCAAAGCGCACTGCCCAGCATGATTGAACGCCGCTTCGGACGGATCGTCAACATCACTTCCGTGGCCGTAAGGAAGCCCGTAGAACACTTGGAACTTTCCACTGCGTCGAGAATGGCGCTGACAGGCTATGTGGCGTCCGTATCGAGACAAGTGGCGAAATTTAACATCGCGATAAATAACCTGCTTCCCGGCACCATATTGACCGAGCGTATTCGCGAACTTGGACCTGTGGCGGACAAGATGATCGAAGATGTGCCAGCAGGTCGATCTGGAACGCCTGAGGAATTTGGCGCCGCGTGCGCCTTTCTGTGCGGGGATAGTGCGAGCTTCATCGTTGGTCAGAACTTGGTGATCGACGGTGGCCTGTATAGAAGCACGCTCTAGGTCGAGACAGCCTCCTTTCCCACCTTGTCACGATTGGAGATCCCTAGCAATCCGCCGTATGGGACGACTCTGGCAGGATTCCCGCGGCTTGCGTGGCAGGCAGCGCGCCGAGCGCAATGGCGCGTGGATCGATGCCGGGCAGCTTTGTCTGCTGGTGGCGGGCGTGGCCAGCGCGCGGCTTCTGCTCGACGACGGCACAACGGTAGATGGTATGGCTGGGCTTTCGATCGGGGCCTACGCGGCAGCGGTGGTTCCCAATGCCCCGACTTCATAGAACAATCGGTCCGCCGGCATGCACTGGGAATGCTCCCCCCGGCGTCCGTCATTGATGCGACTCTTTGTGAGTGGGCTGCTTGCGCCGGTCCGGGGCGGACGGGCTCCGCGCCACCGTGGAGAACTCGATCGGCGTGGTGACGGCGCTGAACCCTTACATCGGGTACGCGAACGCAACGGCCGTCGCGCAGGAGGCTCACTCCACCGGTGGCAGCGTGTATGAGATCGTGTTGCGCGGGGTTGCCGTCGAAAGCGAATCCTATGATCGGAGACGTCGACGCAGCCGGTGCTACTGGAGGTGCACGCAAAGCCATGCTAAGCGCCACAGGCCCGTTCATCTTCATGCCGAAATTGATGCCAGGAAACGGCGTTGCCCAAAAACCATGCCGACTAGTCGGTGAACTGCGTGGCGGTGAACTGGCTGCCCTGGTCGGTGTTGACGATCTCCGGCGTGCCGTATTTCGCAAAAGCCTCCTCAAGCGCCTCTACAGCATGGCAGCTCTCCAGAGTCAGCCACCCGGTAGGCCAGTACTTTGCGGCTGGCCCAGTCCACCACCGCCGTCAGATACACGAAGCCCCCGCGCCATCGGAATGTGGGTCGTGTCGAGCGCCCACACCTGGTTGGCGCGATTTGACAGGGTTCTGGATACTTCCATGGCTTCCTTCAGAGAAGGAGAGGAAGCAGCGACGTCGAATCGAGCCCCTTCACCATCCGTTTTCCCTTAATGTAAACCAAGCTTTCGGTTCGCCGCTATCAACGCCGCAATGCTCAAGACAGCGGCAAAGATCAGATAGTAGCTAGGCGCAAGATGTGAACCCGTGAGCGAAATGAGGCCCGTAGCAATTACAGGTGCAAATCCACCGAAAATTGTTACGCCCAAGTTGTAGCTCAACGACATTCCCGTTACGCGCGTCCGCACTGGAAAGACGTCCGCCATAAAGCCAGCCAGCGGTGCAAAATATACCGCTTTGATCAAAGCCATTAGCCCTACGACAACAAGCAGGGAAGTCGTCGTAGCGGTTTTGTTGAGCCACATAAATGCCGGGAAGATGGCAACGGCATAAACCAAAGCTGCGGACAACATGATCTTAACGCGATTTATCTTACCTGCGAGGTATCCAACAATAGGGGTCACGAAGGTCAGAAGAAGCCCTCCCGTCAGCGTCGCAAGAAAACCTGAAGACTGCGGGATATGCAGCGTAGTGGCGGCATACGATGGCATGTACTTGATAATGAAGTTCGAGGCCGTCGAAACAACTAAAGTCCCCATTGCGATTAGCAAAAGAGTTTTCTGCGAAACCACAACTTCACGCAACGGCTTGTTTCCCGGTTCGCTTTCTTTGAAGTCTGGCGATTCGTCCACGGTGCGTCGAATAAGGTAACCGACTGGACCAAGCAGGAGACCAAAGATAAACGGGGTACGCCATCCCCAATCCAGCATTTGCTGTTCAGTGAGGTTGGATGTCAACACGTAGCCGAAAATAGATGCCAGTACAACGCCAAAACCTTGACTCGCGAATTGTAGGCTCGCGACGAACGTCCTGGTGCTTTTGGGTGAATGCTCCATCATGAATGCAGTTGAACTGCCGAATTCCCCACCTGCCGAGAACCCCTGAATGAGGCGCGCGAGGAGAATACCAATCGGTGCTAGTACACCGATGGCTGCGTAGTTGGGCATCACGGCAATCATCAAAGTTCCCGCCACCATTAGGATGATGGAAAGTGATAGTGCCTTCTTTCGCCCATGTGTATCGGCATAGGAACCGATGACCGCAGCACCTAGCGGACGGATCAAGAAGGAAATTCCGAAGGTCGCAAACGCCAAAAAAAGAGAAAGAGTCGGATTGGCAGCCGGAAAGAAAACATGACTGATCGTCAGCGCAAAATATGCGTAGACGGAAAGGTCAAACCATTCCAATGTGTTTCCGACAAGCGATGCGGTAATTGGCTTCCAAAATGAACGTATCTCATGTCCCTCGGCATGGTCGATGGTGGCGGACAGGTTTGTCATGTGTGTTCTCCAGATTTATTATATATATGGTTTCTCATCTGTCACGTTCACGTCTCTTCATGCAGAGACGTTGCCCAGTTCCCAGAAAAGACTTGTCATCATTTGAAGTCCCTCTTCTGCAACAGACCGCAGCAAATGCTCGTTGGGAGCGTGCTGAGAACAGCCGGGATAGGAGTGAGGTATCCAGACAGTAGGAAGTCCGAGGACATCAGCAAAGATGTCGTTAGGAACTGTGCCAGCGAGATTTGGCACCAGAGCGACCTTCTTCGGTGTTACTTGCGAGATTGCATCGCGGGACAGAGTCACCCATTTGTTGTTCACATCCAGACGTGTCGCTGGTGTCACGCGATCTACAACGACTTCGACATTTGAATATCCGTGCGCATCAAGATGCCTGCGCAATATCGCTGCGAGGTCCTGCCAGGGTGTCCCGACCACAAACCGAAAATTACAGAATGCTTTGGCTCGCGGCGGGATGGCATTGACGGGTTTTTGGGCATTTCCGGCCGACAGTGCCAGGATTTCTAGTGTATTCCAACCGAACAGGCGTTCACCAAAGGTAAGACCTGGTTCTCCCCAGTCTTCGTCGAGGGATCGACCAAGCGAGTCCTTTGTTACCTCCAGTTCTTCAATAGCCTCTCTAACTTCCTCCGCGATGGGGGGAGGAGTAAGCTCGCGGCAGGCTAGCCGTCCCTTGCCATCAATAAGGCACGCCAACGCGTTCGACAGGACCACAGCAGGGTTCGTCATCACCCCCCCCCAATTGCCGGAGTGCAAGCCGTGCTCTCGCGCAACGACTTCCAGTGAGAAGAGGGCCGTTCCGCGCGAGCCTAGAAAAATAGTCGGGCGACTGGCGTTCAGGCGCGGGCCATCGGACGCAATGAACAGATCCGCAGACAATAGCTCTTTGTTCTCTTGGCAAAACTGCCGCAAGCCTGGCGATCCACGCTCCTCGGCGGTCTCAAAAATGGCTTTGACGTTGAAACCTAAGCGACCATTTCTCGACTTGATGACTTGTTCGAGCGCAACGAGGTTGATGGTGTGCTGCCCCTTATTGTCCGCCGTGCCGCGGCCATACCATCGGTCTCCCTCAATCGTCAAATTCCATGGAGATAGGCCTTCTCGCCACTGCTGGTCGTAACCAGGTACAACGTCGCCGTGACCGTAGGTGAGGACCGTCGGGACGTTTTGCGACTCGTGACGGTGAGCGACAAGAATCGGGCCTGCCCCAGCCGGATTCTCCATAATCCAATGCGTAAAACCGAGCGCCGCCAACTGGGGAACGAGTTCCTCCACCAAGTACCGAGTAAGTTCTCCGCCGTGTTCAGGAGTTTGGCTATCACTCTTTACGGCTACCCGCCGACGGAGCTGGTCTTCAAACTGCCCCTCCGCAAAGTATCTCCGGACGCCTTCAAGCGCTTCATTCTTTTGCATGCCGCCCACCTGCATCATATTGGAGAGCGGACTATAGAAGTTCGGCATGCTTCTGTATATTTCCGTTTTCGGAAGAGATGCATCTAATTTTTAGAATCCCAGTACCTCTCTACAGCATTCGACATTAAGTACCTAAAAAAGCACTTTTCATAGCACATCAATGGACTACAAGTACTTCTTGGCGGTGGTCGATTCTGGCTCACTAGCCGCGGCGAGCGAACGGTTGCACATTGCCCCGAGCGCCATTAGTCGGCAGATTGCCTTGCTCGAGGAGGGGATAGGCGTGCTTCTGTTCGAGCGACGACCTCGTGGAATGGTATTGACTGCGGCTGGGGAAGCGTTGGCGACACACGCGCTTCGGGTGCGGCTGGAGGAGGAGGCCATAGTGAACAGTCTCCGCACCGCCAGCTATACCAAGGCGCATGTCGTCCAAATTGCTTCGACGGAGGGATTGTCGCGTTACTTCCTTCCTCAAGTTATGGCGGAATTCGAAGTGACGAACCCGGCGGTGCAGTTCGTATTAAGCGTCAGTACGCCATTTGACTGCGTGAAGATGGTAAGGGCCGGTGAAACAGACATCGGAGTGGTCTTCAGCACTGCCCCTGTGACTGATGTGCGCGTTGACTATGCTTGCCGTTCCCCACTCTGCGCCATTATGCGCCCTGATCATCCTTTGGCTACTTTTGGCGGTCTCTCGCTCGCCGCCTTGCAACCATATCCGATCGCAATGACACGTCCGGGTACGACCCAACGGCAGCTCTTTGACCATGTCTGCCAGATGGAAAAGCTTAACTTCACCGAGGTGCTTACCTGCAATTACTCTGGTGCTCTTCATGAGTTTGTACGTCGTACCACGGCCGTGGCGCTGGGCAGTCTCATCAGCCATGAGAGCGACCGGGACTATGGCCTCATTGCTGTGCCGCTAATCGACAGTCGATTAAACCGAGACATTCAAATACTGTCCATGGCTAAGAGAGCGCTGCCACCGACCGTCAGTCTTTTCCGCGACAGCTTGATTCGCCGGCTCGAGGAGGTCAACGTCCCTGAAGCAATGCACTGAGCCGCCAGCCTGTCTGTGTTGGCCACCGAGGTAACGCAACTCCTGCTAAGTTCTACCCGCAGCCGGATGCCTATTCTCCTGCTCGGACCGAAGCTCTGCAGGACGTGGATGCGGTGTCGAATGCCGCGGTTTCAAAGCGCCGGCGGCCGCTGCCTTGAGCAGCCGTTGAAATGTCGGACATTCTGCGTGGCTAGGAGCGGGGCATGCGGCAGCATGCCGCAATCCCCGGCTCATGGCCTGAAGTTGCTTGATAGTCACATCAATCTCATCTGCCTTGGCCAAAAGCACGTCTCTGTCAACGAGCGGCTCCCCGCACGGGGAGAGCATGGCGCGTATTTCGTCCAGCGAGAGACCGCCAGCCTTACCGAGCGCGATAAGGGCCAACTGGTCCAGCACGGCAGGCGCAAACTGGCGGCGAGCCCCGCGCGGGCCGACTGACGCGATCAACCCCTTCCTCTCGTAGAAACGCAATGTGTGGGCGGGAACTCCCGTGCGCTTGGCGACCTCGGCAATATTCATTTACAGACCCATTGACTTGAAGTTGACTTCAACTTCTATCATGCGTCTGGAAGGTAGATTGGTCAATGAAGAAGAGGTAAGTATGGCATCGCCGGAAGACATTACTCGAGTTGTTCTGATGGGCATCGGTGCCACTGCCGTCATGGACGTGTGGCTGACCTTCATGAAGGCGCTAGGCGTTCCCACGCTCAATTTCGCGCTAGTCGGGCGCTGGGTGGGGCATCTATGTCAAGGCAAGTTCGCGCACGTCAGCATTGGACAGGCACATCCCATCCAAAGGGAGTCGGAACTGGGTTGGGTCACGCACTATGCCGTAGGTATTGCATTCGCGCTGCTACTGGCGTGCATCCAGGGCGTTGCATGGTTACATGAACCAACCTTGGCGCCTGCTATCGCAGTGGGTGCCGCGACTGTTGCAGTGCCTCTGTTCGTTATACAGCCCGCCATGGGGGCAGGATTTGCAGCCGCCAAGACGCCCACGCCAGCCAAGAACTGCCTTCGCAGCGTGATAACTCATACAGTCTTCGGGCTGGGCCTCTATCTGTCCGCCGTATTGATCGCCTGGGCCTGGAAATGAGCAAATCTGGCCTCCAGGGGCCAAGATGAGTTCCGACAAACCTTACACCGATCCGGAACTAGCAGGGTGAGCACTATACTCCGTCATCACCAGAAATAATTCCTTTCGGAGGTCTTGCCATCTGATGTGTCCAGTTAGCTGGTCGCAGCTGTCATGGGGCGACTGCAAGATGACCGGACAATCAAAGGACTTCGGATCACCGTGAAACAGAACATCCATGACGACGGATCCTTCTTCAGCGGGTACAAGGCTCTACGACAGAAGGACACGGGTCTAAACGGCGCGCTGGAGATGCCAGCATTGCAGGCACAGCTGCCACACCTTTCCGGCTTGAACGTCCTGGATATCGGTTGCGGCTCTGGGGAATTCGCACGCCTGGCACGTCACCGTGGAGCGGCTGCGGTCACGGGCATCGGCGTCTCCGCCCACATGATCGAAGAGGCTCGGGTGCTGACGGACGACCCATGCATAACGTACCGCCAAGCTGCGATTGAGGACTTCGTTCCAATCGAGGATTCTTTCGATCTGGTGGTATCTTCGATGGCGCTGCACTACGTGGCCGATTACGCGCAGGCTGTCGACCGTATCTATCGTGCCTTGAAGCTTGGTGGCCGGCTGGTGTTCTCCGTTGAGCACCCTATCTGCACTGCTGCCCCAATCGTGTCGATCACAGACGAAACCGGTCATATGCGGCACTGGCCGGTGGACCGCTATAGTGACGAATCAATGCGCTCTACGCGCCGGTTTGCCGGCGGTGTAATCAAGTACCACCGAACAGTGGCAACGTATGTGAACACCCTGCTTCAGTCCGGGTTCCAGCTACTGCATTTGGGCGAGCCAGAACCCAAGTCAGAGTACATTGCCAGCAGACCTGAACTGCAAGGGCACCTGCGTCGACCTCCGGTTCTTCTGCTAGCAGCGGACAAGCCCGCACGGTGACCCTGGGTTGCCCGTGCGTTCAAATTCAAGTTCGAGGACGTCGACGTGCTCAACAAGCCGTGCACCACTCCAGCGAATCCCGCCAGAAAACTGTGTAGTGACAATATGCATATTCCGACCAGATGGTGTGAGAGGTTCGCTGGGGCGCTTATTGAACGACAGGCTATTGGAGAGTCGCGAGCAGACGTTTTTCGCATCCGCTGCGGCAACGGGGAGGATCTGTTCCTGAAGTCGGAGCCCATTGGTGCGCTAAGTGAGCTTCCGGACGAGGTTGAGCGCCTTCGTTGGCTGAAGCGGATCGACCTGCCGCGGCCTACCGTTCTTGATGCTGTGACAGAAAACAATCGCCACTGGCTGCTCATGAGCGCCGTCTCAGGGCATAATCTGGCCAGCGCCAACGACCTGTCTCCGTCCCAGGTCATCAGCATCGTGGCGATGGCACTACGAACCCTGCACCAGGTGCCTATTGCGGAGTGTCCCTTCGACCACCACCTGTCGCAACGTGTAGCAGCCGCCAAGAATCGTGTGAGCGCCGGGCTCGTTGATGAGGCAGATTTCGACGATGAGCGACTGGGACGAACCGCCACGGATGTGTTTGCTGAGCTTTTGTCGACACTCCCGAAGACGCATGACCTTGTGGTGACCCATGGGGATGCCTGTCTGCCAAACTTCATGGCTGAAGGAAATATATTCACCGGCTTCATCGACTGCGGTCGCCTAGGCGTCAGTGACCGCTATCAAGATCTTGCACTGGCGGCGCGAAGCATTGCGCGGAATCTTGGACAGGAGTGGGTGGCGCATTTCTTTCGCGATTACGGTGTAGAACCAGATGAGCGGCGCATAGCGTTCTACTGTTTACTGGACGAGTTCTTCTGATCCCTGCAATGCGATAAAACAACTATGCCGAGCGCAAGCCCCGATCACCCCACCCAGCCAGCCAAGGCTTGCTTGCGCAGTGTGATGACGCGTACCGTCCTTGGGCTGGGCCTCTTTCTGTCCGCCGTATTGATCGTCTGGGTCTGGACGTCGGCAGAAGTTGACCAAGGCAGAGGCCGCTCGCACATAGAGGCCGTCTGTCACGAGGCCGGATAGACACCGGATGAGGTGCTGGCGCCAGCGGCCATCCTGTGCATGCATGGCCGCCCCCACTCTGCCGCGAATTCGCCGCAGGCTGTGGTGGACTCATCTTCACCATGCCGCCAGCCCAGCGGAGTGCCACTGGGCCGGACAGGACCACAGCACAGGGATATGCCGGTCGCGCTCCCAACCCTGGCGCCGACACTCCTGACGCTGGACGCCCATTTTCGTTACTGCCTTGCCCGGAAGGGCTTTTTTTATAGGTGCTTTTGCGTACTGAATCCCTACGAATTCACGACACTGGTCGACCGGCCACAGGTTGCGGCTCGCCAGATCGACCGGTGGGCCCGTGTCCGCCACCTTGGCGCGCTGCACATAGATCGGATAAGTGCAAGCCTGACGAATCAAGGACAACACAAGATTCCGTGCCTTCGTATTGTCGTCGTCCGTAACGGATTTTCCTGCGCCCTTCGCGGCCAGCCGCGGGACCTCGCCTTCCAGGAACTTGTAGTTTTTGCGGAGTTGCACCACGTCGAACTGCCGGCGCGCAATCTCCTTAGTCGCACCGAGCTACGCGGCTCGAACTCAACTCGACTTGGAGCCTTTCCACCGCAGAAAACGCCGTATTGCGCTCTTCCTCGACCGACTCGATACGCTTGGGCGTTGGATTGTCAATCGTTGAGTTGAGTTGACGCGTACCAGCGGAACCGGACTCAATAGGGGCGGTGCGTCGCCCCAAGAGTAAGGCCCCAGGAGCCAATCCGGGAGATACGACTGTGACGCAAGCCTCGACCGGCCAGTCAGGAAAGGCCAGGTTCAAACACATCCCCCTCCCCGCGTAAACACTAGGTCTCCTGATAAGATTATAACAGTTATGATGTCTTCAATAATCCAATTGACCCGATCCATCGCCGACTATCTCAGGGGTGCATCTTGAGTCCACCACCACGATTTTCCCGCGCGGGAAATGGTAGTCTCGCTTACGAATTCCTGGGATCCGCCGCGGCCCCGCCAGTGCTGCTGATTCACAGACTCGCCCGGCAGCCTACAGGCTAGCCTGGAAACATCCCGGTGTTCAGGACCGGGCGCATTGCGGTCGGGATGCCGCTTGCGGAGGTGATGCTGCATGTGCCTGGCGTGGGCGCTGTCAAAGCGCGTACCGTGGGTCACTCCGGACCCGTCACGCTGCCAAGCGCGTTCCGATTTGTCTGCGAAGGCGTCGACGCGATGGTGCTCCCGCATGGCCTGGTTGGCTTGCCGAAGGACTTGCAGGCGCGCGCCGACAAGCGAGGGCAGACTATCGAGCAGACAGCCACTCTGTTGCGCGGCATCGTGCTCGAGAAGGACCTGTGTTGGCGTTCTTTCGGAGTGTCCACGTTCTTGCTGAAAAGCTCGCTCCGGTCCAGGGACCGCGGCACCGATGAGGCGAATCCCAACGCTGGGCTGCGCTTGCGCCCCATCTGCGGCCTGCTGATTCTCGAGCTACATCAGTTCGACGGAAAAATGTGGAAGGACGGCTGGGTCTATGACCCGGAAGAAGGCAAGACCTTCAAGGCCGCGCTACGCAAACGGGACGGCAAGCTCTTCCTGCGCGGCTTCGTGGGCGCGGAAGTCTTTGGCGAGACCGAGACCTGGAAAACTGCAAGCGGCTCGGAACAAACCTGCAATCCTTGAGGAGTAGCCTTGAGCCATCACATCGCAAATCTGTTGCTCGCGCTTGCCGGTGCAGGAACGGCAGTCCCGGCCTGGTCCCAGTCCAGTGCTGGCCCCACTGAAGGAGACAGCCCCGCGTTCAACTTGAGCTTCAAGCTCGCTGCCGTCACGGACAGCCGCGAGCGCGGTCTCAGCAACAGCGCCAATCGCCCGACCGTCCGTGCGGCAGCCGAGTTGCTGCATTCGTCGGGGGCGTTTGCAGAACTGGAAGTGCTGGGCGTCAGCAAACACCAGTACCCTGGCGGGAATGGCATCAGACTGCAGGCCGTGGGCGGCTACCGCGGGGGCAACCCGGATGGCTGGCACTATGAAGTGGGCGGCCTGTACAGCCGCTTCCCGGGCAGCAGGCTGCCGGGCGCATCAGGCTACAACGTGACGATAGACCCTGAACTGGATGAGATAGTCGATGTCACGGCGATCCCTGGCGACGTCAGCCCGGACACCACCGAACTGTTCGGCCGCATCAGCTATCGTGGTCTTTCGCTGCGCTACTTCCATACCGTTTCCGAGAACTTCTATGGCATCAACTCGAATACGGTATGCGCGGGAATCAATGACCTTGCCAGCTCCCTTGAGTGCTACGAGGGCGGCCTGAAGAATAGCCGCGGCAGTGGCTACTTCGAGCTTGCCTATCTACATCGCTTATCCAAGGTCAGCGCCATCGAAGTACGCATAGGCCATCAGCGTGTGCGGAACTTTCACGACTTCGACGTCAATAGCTTCAGCATCGAGTACCGGCATTCGTGGAAGGGCTTCGAGTTCAGCGCCGCCGCAGTCGGCGCCCGTGCGCGCGACCGGCATGCCTACGACGTGGATGTTGGCAACGGCAAGGCGCGTGATCCAGGAAAGCTCACCTTGCTGCTGGGCGTAAGCCGCAACTTCTGAGTTTCGTTCTCCATGCAAACCAACAGGATCGCCATGCCCCCTGACGATAGATATCCCCATGCAACCGCGAACGCCGAAGACGCGCGTCAGGCGGTTGGCTTTGTGCCGCGGCCTACCTGCGATAAGACAGCAGTTGCGCACCACGGCGACGCCGCGAGCGGCTCGTCCAGGGGGTTGCCCATGAGTGCTGAGCGCGAGGCGATGTTCGCGGAACTGGCAGTGCTTCTGGGTAGACCGATCGCCGGATACGTGTGGGCCTTTCGCAAGATTCATCCCGGACTGCTGCTCACGCTCAGCTTCGTGATCTCCCAAGTGGGCAACGAACTCATTGTCTACGCGCTTTTCGAAGCGTATGGCACACGCAGCGTGGCACGCACGCTCTTCGAAATCGTGTCGCCGCTGACACTGTGGTTCTTCGTCGACACAGCAATCCAGTTTGTACTGACCCTGACGGGCTTTGGCCATCGGATCCTGGTGCAAACCGCGCAGGGGCAACTGCTGGTGCTACACCGGCGCCTCCTCAGTTCCCGTCCCGATCGGCTGGAACGCCAGATTGGTGGCTCGCTCTCGATCGCGCCACATTCCCTCGGCTACGCCATCGATCGCCTCGACACCGAGATCGGTTGCTTCTACATTTGGGCCAGATGGCGCGACATGCGCCTGCATCTGACACTGAGGGAGGCAGCGACCCCTCTCACGGGAGTTGCCACCAGCCTCGATGAGGACCGACGCGTTAGCGGCCCGTTTGATCATTCAAGAATGGGCGACTCTGCATAGCAGCAGCCCGCCCATTGCAATGTTGGCCATGGCCTCGGACACATCAGGGCGCCGCTCGTAGTGCCTGACATGGCAACGCCAACGAATCATCCAGCCAAAGGTGCGCTCCACCACCCAACGTCAGCGAAGCGCCACGAAGCCAATCTGATCCTCGTTACAGCGGACCACCTGCACGACAAGGTCGAGCGTCCCGGACTTACGCATCAACAGTCGATCATTGTATCCACAGCGATATGACGTCTACTGATTGAAGCCGCCACGCCAAGACTGCCAGTGCACGGCTTCGGAAGCACCGCGGAACGCACTGTCATCCGTTCGACTTCGCCTTCGCGCGAGGCAGCACACCATACTGCCGGGCGTATGCGCGCCTTAACTTCTGCTCGTCGCCGAAGCCGCATTCACGAGCGATTTGCTTTAGCGAGACATGGGCCTCGCTGATTCGGCGCGCAGCGGCCTCCAATCGGAATGCCTCCACCGTCTTTGCAGGCGTACGACCGACCTTCTCGACGTAGTGCCGAGCGAAGGTCCGCGGCGACATTCCCAATCGTGCTGCGAGGACCTCCACTGTCATTGCTTCCGACAAATTGCCGACCATCCAGGCGTGCAGCTTGCCAAACTCTCTGTCGCCGGCACCTTGGATTGACAGCGCTTGCGATTGCTGCGGTTGATCGCCGGGACGCTTGAGGAACACAACGAGAAGTCGGGCAACATCGATGGCGGCTGTATAACCCCAATCCTCCTCGAGCAGGGCCAGCGCTAGATCGATACCTGCGCTGAATCCGGCTGAACTCCATAAACGACCGTCGCGCACGAAAACTGGTTCGTGTTCAACCTGGATATCCGGATAGCGTGCCGCCAGGACGTCCGATGCGTTCCAATGCGTTGTGAGCCGCATTCCTTTGGCCAATCCTGCTTCGGCTACCAAGAATGATCCCGTGCAGATCGCGCAGACACGCGGCACTGCTCCGCCATGTACCTTCAGCCATTCCACAACATCGGCCGGCATCGGCGGGTCTTCGGGGGGAGCACCTCCTGGCACCATGAGGACGTCGATGGCCCGAATGTCGAACGATCTGATCGATTCAGTGGCAATCGTAATGCCGCACGACGTGCGGACGGGGCCGCCGCGCATTGAGACGACACTAGTGCGGTATTTGGGTGGCTCCCCGCGCGCCAGATGATCGTTTGCGATCTGAAAGACGTCGCTTGGCCCGGCAATGTCCGACAGAGTGACGCCGTTGAACGAGAGAACCAACACGGATCGGCATGGAGTCTCTGGCAGTAAATGATGCGTTTTTGTCATATCGATTTCCCCAAAGCTAAGGCCACAATAGGTAGCATGAATTCTGCTGCGGAGACACTGATGTTTGCACGGAAAATGGACGACAAGTAGGTGGAGAACAGCCCAGCGTTTACCCCCAATGACCGGTGTTCTTTCTTGGCCATACCGAAGCACCCCCGTCAATCTCTATAGTTCTAGTTGATGAAGGAAGATCAGATGACCTTGCATGATCAGATACAGGATGCCGAGACCGCGCTTGCCGATGCGATTGCGAGCCGGGACAGCGCTGCCGTGGTCGCGCTGTATACGGCTGACGCCCGTTTGTTGCCTGACGGCGGTCCGACAATGGCAGGCTCCCGGGAAATCGCAAGCTTCTTCGACCAAGCCTTCTCACAGGGCATCGTCGGCGGCAACTTCGTCACGCTTGAGGTCGACGGCAGTGCAGAGTACGTCATCGAGATTGGCAAGTATGAGCTCTACGCCCAATCAGGAAACGGACCGAGAACCGTCGCTGGTAGCGGACGGTATCTCGTCGCCTGGAAATGTGTCGAGGGAAAATGGCGCCTTCACCGCGACATCTTCAACCGCGTTGGTGGTGCCGAGTAACCTCAGTTCGTTTGCGGGAGGCCGGCGCCCGCGTTCGCCGGCAGGTTGAGAGATGACATCATGAAAGTTCAAGCGTTGGTATTCCCGGGGTTTACGTTCATCGATCTCGCGGCGCCGATGCAGGCGTTTTCGTTGTTACCAGAGTTTGAGTCGCAGATCGTCTGGCAAGAGAAGGGCGCCGTGGATTCAGACGGCGGCGTTTCCGTCAACGCGACACACGATTTCTCGAACGCGTGGACTAATCCGGACATTCTTTTCGTGCCGGGCAACACGGTTTCATTGTTCGCACAGCTTGAGGATGAACGCACCATCGATTTCGTCGCAGACCGAGGTGGCCGCGCGAAATGGGTTACAAGTGTGTGCAATGGTTCATTGCTGCTTGGCGCCGCAGGATTGCTGCATGGCTATGCTGCGGCTTCCTACTGGTATACGCGCGAATACCTCTCGCACTTCGGCGCTATACCCACGGCCGACCGCGTTGTGATCGACCGAAATCGCGTCACGGGAGGTGGCATGACCGCCGGCCTGGACTTCGGACTTACAATGCTCGGACATCTCCTCGGCGAGCCGATGGGGCGAGTCTCTGAACTCCTGTTCGAGTATGCGCCGCAGCCACCATACGGCACCGGACGCCCGGAGCTAGCACCAGCAGAAACACTTCAGACGGCACTGGGTATCGTAGCCAAGCTGATGCCGGTAGAGCGTATCCAAAGTCTGAAGGTTCGACCCGCGCCCGCAGTTGTTTAGCCCCCACATGCTCGAGTTCCGGAAGCAAATGCAGACACATGCATGCACAGGTGCTTTTGGCCTTTACTTTCGAAGACAGTATGCGATGCGATGGCTTTGTCAACTTGACGATATCAAGACAAGGCAGTGCCGGGCGATCCCACTGCTCAGGAGGCGGTTGGCGGATTTTCGGCTGGGTGAACTCGTGCCATGCGGGGAATCTGGCGGCAAGGTGTTTGCGATAGCGCGAAGCACGCACAAGACGCTGCTTCATTGTGCCTGGGGAAGATCGAAGTGTGCACTGGTGTAGCACCGCAGGTACGCGACGGGCACTCAGGCCGTTTTACCGATTCGAGAGCACCTCGAAATCTTCCTAGACCGGCAGCCGCGGCAGCCGGAACGTGAACGCTGAACACTTGAGGCGCCACTGCCAAATGCCGCACCAGCAGGCTGCAGCATTTGGCAGAGTCCGCTGTAGACGGCGGCACCTCATGCACCAGTGGCCACCATGTGTCGGACAAGCGCGCGACGACGGCAAGCATAGCGGCACCGGCCTGCCTCGTTGTCGGAGGAGATGCGACCCCTCGGCCTATAGCAGGCCCTGGCTGCGGGCGTGCGCGACGCCGTCGTCGAGCGCGCGTGTCAGGCCGTCCACAAGTTCATCGATCTGTGCTACGGTGATGATCAGCGGCGGGCACAGCGCGATACTGTCGCGAATGGCGCGCACAATCACGCCATATTCCATGGCGCGACCCTGGATCCATGCGCCCAGGCCGGCCGCGGCGGGGAACGCCTTTTTGCCGGGCTTGTCGCTGACCAGTTCCACCGCTCCGAGGAGGCCGACGCCGCGTGCCTCGCCAACCAGCGGATGGTCGGTCAATGCCTGCAGGCGGCCGAGGAAGTGCGGAGCGATCTCGCGCACATGCTCGACCACCTTGCGTTCCTCGTAGATCTTCAAGGTCTCAAGTGCCACCGCCGCGCACACTGGATGCGCGGCATAGGTGACGCCGTGCGCGAAGGTGCCCTGCTTACGGCTCTCGGCCAGCAGCGTATCCTGGATCGCGTCAGTGAGCAGCAGGCCCGAGATGGGCTGGTAGGCGGCGGACAAGGCCTTGGCAACCGTGATCATGTCTGGCTTGAGGCCGTAGGTGTCGCAGCCGAACATATTACCGGTACGCCCGAAGCCGCAGATCACCTCGTCTACGATGAAGAGGATGTCGTATTTCTTCAGAATGGCCTGCACCCGCTCGAAATACCCCGGCGGAGGCACGATGACGCCTCCCGCGCCGATGACGGGTTCGGCAATGAAAGCCGCCACGGTCTCGGGCCCTTCGGCGAGGATCAATTGCTCCAGGTTGTCAGCCAGCCGCGTGGCAAAGTCCGCGGGAGCTTCCCCGGGGCGGCCGAAGTGATAGTGGCTGGGGCAATCGGTATGCAGTACGCGCGCAATCGGCAGGTCGAAGTCGGAGTGCACCGTCGGCAAGCCGGTAAGACTGCCCGACGCCACCGTCACGCCGTGGTAGCCGTACCAGCGGGAGATAATTTTCTTCTTGTCAGGCCGGCCGAGCGCATTGTTGTGGTACCAGACCAGCTTGACCGCGGCGTCGTTGGCCTCTGACCCGGAACTGGCGAACAACACGTGGTTGAGCCCTTGCGGTGCGATACCAGTCAGGTGCCTGGCCAGTTCGATTCCCGGCGGGTGCGAGCGGTGATTGAACAAATGGTAGAAAGGCAGCGTCTGCAATTGCTTGGTGGCCGCATCGACAAGGCGTGCCTCCGAAAACCCGAGCGACGCGCACCATAGTCCGGCCATGCCCTCCAGATAGCGCTTGCCCGCCTCGTCGTATACATAGCAGCCTTCGCCGCGTGTGATCACGGTAGGGCCGCGGCCGCGGTGCGCGTCGAGGTTGGTGTACGGGTGAACCACATGGGCAATGTCCTGCTCGTGAGCGGCGCTCTTGGCTTCCATTTTCTGTCTCCTTTTATCTCAGATAATTCTGCGTGGGGGTGAGTTTCGTTTCTGTGTGAAATATTTCTCCCTTTGTATTGAAATTTGGCGAAATGTATTTATTTGTATTTTATTCTGTCTTAATGAAACCAGCTTTTCCTGGGAAGAATAAATATGGTATTCCAGACGCAGATGCGGAAAATATATTTTTAAATAGATTCAACATTTCGATGTATTTTTCCATGCAGGACATTCAGGAAAGACGCCACGTAGTAGACGCGCACTGGACCATCGCTTTGGCCAGCGTGCTGATCCCCTCGTTGTTCCTGGCGGTGCATCGAAACCAACTCAAGCCGCCCAGGCGCAACCTTCTCAGGCGTGGTCACCAAGGAAGCTCAGTAAGCACATTTGGTTCTGCGACGCTTACAGGCGCGCTGCCGTGAACTGGAAGAGCCCACCGCTGCGGCGCTACGAGTTCAGCGGAAGCTGCGGACACCTTGACGTGCCCTGCGAGCTTCGCGTGTTCCACTGATTGCCTGGGCTGCCCTTCCATATCTGATTGACAGGCCGAATGGAGCAGTCGAGGCTAGGGCATCGGCTGCCCTAGCCTCGGCACTACGGCTCCTGCCTGCTTTCGGCAGCGAACAGAAGATAGTCATCACACCGGAAGCTCCTGGCTCTGGCCCAGTACTGGGTACTGAAGCCAGGCCAAAGCGTCGTAACCTTGCCGCTGCGCTTGTCCTGATACCAACTTTTGCAACCGGTTACCCATACCGATGTCTTGAGCCGCTGCTGCAATATCCGGTTGTACTCAGCCTGAACCTCGCGTCTGACCTCCACCACAGTGCTCCCCTTCCTCCGAGCCTGTTTGAGTGCTCCGACTATGTGAGCGACATTGGCCTCGATAATGAATACCATCGAGTTGTGGCCGAGGCCCGTATTCGGCCCGGTAATCAGGAACAGGTTGGGAAAGCCACTGACGCTCGCGCCAACGTAGGCTTCTGCACCAAAACGCCACGCCTCGTTCAGTTCCAGTCCCATGCGGCCGTGCACCTTCAGCTTCCCAAGGGCTTCCGTCGCTTGAAACCCTGTGCCGTAGATGATGACATCGGCAGGATGAAGCCTGCCATCAGCCGACAGTACGCCTTCGGGAACGACACGCTCAATCGGGGTCGTTATCAATTCTGTGTTGGCGCGCTGCAAGGCAGGATACCAGGTGTCAGAGATCAGGATTCTCTTGCACCCCATCACATAATCCGGGCTGAGCTTGGCCCGCAGCACTGGATCTGGCACTTGCGCAAGCATGTGTTTGCGTGCGACCTTCTCGCCCCACTCCATGTATTTTGGATTGACCACGGTCCCCAGCGCGGACAACTCGTTCATCCAGTGGATGCGCCAGCGGTTCAGCCTCATGAAGGCGGGCACCCATCTGTTGATGGTCTTGCGCAAGTTCGAGATCGACCGATCGTGTCGCGGCACGATCCAAGGCGGTGTGCGCTGGAACACGCTGAGTTTTCCCGCGCTAGCTGCGATCTCCGGCACGAACTGGATCGCGCTGGCGCCCGTTCCGATCACGGCGATGCGCTTGCCCTGCAAGTTGCAGCCGTGGTCCCAGCGCGCTGAGTGAAAGGACGTTCCTTGGAACTGCTCAATCCCGCGAAGCTTCGGGATAGCCGGCTCGCTGAGCCCACCCGTACCCAAGATCAGGTAGCGCGATCGCAGGCTTCCGTTGTTAGTATGAACGCGCCACGTTTGCGTGCCGGCGTCGAACGCAGCACCGCTAACAAGGGTATTGAAGCGGATACGCTCGATCAGACCATACCGTCTGGCCGTCGCCTGCAGGTATTCGTAGATCTCGGCCTGCCCCGGATAAGTGCGCGACCAGTCCGGATTGAGTGCGAAAGAGAAGGAATACAAATGTGATGGGATATCGCACGCCGCGCCTGGGTAGTGGTTGTCGCGCCAGGTACCACCCACCGTCTCGCCTCGCTCGAGCATCAGAATCGAGTCGAAACCGGCCTCATGAAGCTTGATGGCCATGCATTGCCCTGCGAAGCCAGTGCCAACGATCACCACCTCCGCATCGACGTCCGCTGGCGATTCGTATAAAGACTGATTTATCACAATCCAACTCCAACAGTGCGGGCACGCCGCACGATTTTAGATCCATATCCGAAGGCCCACACGTGGTGGGCGACCAACTCGCCGAGCAATGACGCGAGCTCGGAGCGCATCGCCTCGCGATCAGCGGTCATGAGGAAATCCTTCGGCCAGCGGCCCGATGTCGCCACCGGTTGGCACTCAGGCCCCGTGGCCCTCCCGCCGTTGACCCGGCATCCTCGCTCATGTATGCACCAGGCGACTGACCTAGGCTTTTCACGGCACTCCTGTATGAGATGAAGGCAGGCCGAACTCAGCATCAGCGACCGAACCCGGCACCAGACTTGTCTCGCCGCTCTCCTGAACCTCGTCGCCCCGGACCACCAAGTCACACACGTCCGAGTCATGAGCATCTGCACACTACGCCGGCACTCAACTCGAGCCTTGCTATTGCACAAAGGCTTCACGAAGGGCGACGACCGGCTGATTCGGATCACGAAGGCGGACAAATGGGCCTAAGTGCCCAAAGAACGCATCGGCTGGTATCGCAGCCTCGGGGGCACTTACCCCCCTTTTGCTGATCTGGTTCCTTGCCAGCATGAGTAACGCAACCGCCGTCGGGATGCAGGTATTTGGCCCCATTCCGCCAGGGATTTCGCCATTCAGCCAAGCGCTGCAGATATGCCGCTTCTCCCCCTTCCTGCCCTCCGCTATGGCAGCCATCTCGGCAGGGATGTAGCGCCTGCCAAACAGAGTCTCCGCGAGTGAGCGTTTCAACAGGTACATCGACTCACCAAACGAGAGCCCGGACAGGTCTTTGCTCACCAAAATCGTATGCAACAGTTCCGCAGCCTCCTTGACCGTCTGCCCGTGCTTGTCCACCCGGGCCTGCAACACCTTCAGTACACCGGCCAGGCCATGAGAGAGCACCATCGCGTTGACGCTTTCACGGATGGATGGAAAAGTGCCCGGCAGAGTGACAGGTTCGGGGTGACCCACGGTATGGGCCTTGACCGTCCCTACGCCAGGCACGTCAAGGCGGATTTCGGCGAGCGGACTCCCAAATGCGATTTCCCCAGCTCTGAACACTGGAATACGTCCGGTGACTTGCTCGACCCAGTGCTCCAGTGCTGCGCCCATCTCGGAGTCCGCGTTTTCTTCCTCCTTCGCGCGCGAAGTGCTTCCCCAGGTTGTCACCACACGATGCGGTGCACCCACCTGCCGGATCGCCGTGCTCGCCAGCAAATTAGCAACACCCGGGCTTGCCCCCATACCAATGATCGCAGTGATCCCCGCGGCCTCGGCCTTGGCGTGCAGACCCAGCATGGCCAGAGTCGGCTCGGGATCGTCGCAGATGTCGATGTAGTGGCAACCCGCATCGATTGCGCACTCGAGCACCGCCGTGCCGAAGAGGTAATATGGGCCGATGGTCGATACCACGACGTCGTATTGCCTCAGGACATTCGTCAGGGCCACACGGTCGCGTGCGTCCACCTCCATGGAATCTATGGATGGATGCCTCAGTGCAAGCGCATAGTCTCGGGCCGCACCCACGTTTCTGTCGGCGATGGTAAGCCGGGTAAAGGCCTTGAGCTTGATCGCCGTCTCGACAAAATGCCGGCCCATGAGGCCGCAGCCTCCCAAAGCAATCACGTTCATGCCGGTTCTCCTCCAAGCGGCCCGAGCATGGCCGGAATTGAGTTCAGGCTGACGGTGCCGTGCGCCAGGTCATCCAGGGAGTACGGCGCACTCCCGGTCAACCCCAGTTGCGTCAGCAAATGAAGCGAGGCTAGACGGGGCCTGCCGCTCAGCCGGCTTGACTTGCCAA
>NZ_JBYOJU010000046.1:0-83879 GCF_057798855.1 Cupriavidus sp. 96C5-1
ATCATGACCAAAGCCAAGCTCGAAGTGCTGACCCCGCAGAACAGCCAGCTGATCTTCATCGACCAGCAGCCGCAGATGGCCTTCGGGGTACAGTCGATGGACCGTCAGGCACTGAAGAACAACGCGGTCGGGCTGGCCAAGGCCGCCAGGATCTTCAACATCCCCACCACCATCACCACGGTGGAGAGCGAATCCTTCTCCGGCTTCACCTACCCCGAGCTGCTCGACGTCTTCCCCGGCCAGAAGACCCTGGAACGCACCTCCATGAACTCCTGGGACGACCAGAAGGTGCGCGATGCGCTGGCCGCCAACGGCCGCAAGAAGGTCATCGTCTCCGGCCTGTGGACCGAGGTCTGCAACACCACCTTCGCCCTGTCGGCCATGCACGACGCGGACTACGAGATCTACATGGTGGCCGACGCCTCCGGCGGCACCAGCAAGGAGGCCCACGACTATGCCATGCAGCGCATGGTCCAGGCCGGCGTCGTGCCCGTGACCTGGCAGCAGGTGCTGCTCGAATGGCAGCGCGACTGGGCCCATCGCGACACTTATGACGCCGTGATGAAACTGGTCAAGGAGCATTCCGGCGCCTACGGCATGGGCGTGGACTATGCCTACACCATGGTCCACAAGGCGCCCCAGCGCACCGCCACCCCGCACGAGTCCATCGCCCCGGTACCGGCGCGCTGAGCGGCGCTCGCCCTGCCTTATCACACCTACCGGGAAGACATAGCGTGAGCGCGCAACCTTTTCAGCCGAGCGTGCAGGATGCAGCCGAAAGCCCGTCGCGGCGCAGGCTGCTGGTGTCTGGCGCCGCCGCGGTGGCGGCAATAGGCAGCACCGCCGCCGTCGCAGCCACCGGCAAGCCGCAGGTCCATACTACCCCCCACCACCCAGTTGGAGCACATAATATGAGCTACGTCACTGCCAGGGACGGTACTCAGATCTTCTACAAGGACTGGGGCTCGGGCCGCCCCGTCGTGTTCTCGCATGGTTGGCCGCTCAACGCGGACGCCTGGGACGCGCAGATGCTGTTCCTGGCCCAGCATGGCTACCGCGCAATCGCCCATGACCGCCGCGGTCACGGCCGCTCGGGCCAGCCTGCCAAGGGCAATGACATGGACACCTATGCCGACGACCTGGCCGCGGTGATCGAGGCGCTGGACATGAAGGACGCGACGCTGGTCGGCCACTCGACCGGCGGCGGCGAGGTGGCCCACTACATCGGCCGCCACGGCACCAGGCGCGTGGCCAAGGCCGTTCTGATCGGCGCCGTGCCCCCCATCATGCTGAAGACCGCGGCCAATCCCGGCGGCCTGCCGATGGATGTGTTCGACGGCATCCGCAAGAACACGGCCGAGAACCGCTCGCAGTTCTTCAAGGACCTGGCGGTGCCTTTCTTCGGCTTCAACCGGCCCGGCGCCAAGGTCTCGCAGGGTACCATCGACGCCTTCTGGGCGCAGGGCATGACCGGCGGCATCCTCGGCCAGTACCTGTGCATCAAGGAGTTCTCGGAAGTCGACTACACCGAGGACCTGAAGAAGATTGGCGTTCCGACCTTGATCCTGCACGGCGACGACGACCAGATCGTGCCGATCGACAACGCCGGCAAGCTCAGCGCCAAGATCGTCAAGAATGCCACGCTGAAGATCTATCCGGGCGGTTCGCACGGCATGTGCGTGGTCGAGGCCGACAAGGTCAACGCCGACCTGCTGGCGTTCTTGAACGCTTGACGGGCATGCCGTCCCGCGACTCCAAGGCAGGCCGGGACGGCCTGCCTCCGCCCCCGGCGGGCCAGCCCTCGCTGCCGCTGACCCGCCGCCAGTTCATTGCCGGCGCCGCCGCCCTCGGCGCGGCAGCCGCCACCAGGACCTTCGCCATGAACGCATCGACCACGCCAGACCTGATCCTCGTCAACGGCAAGTTCGCCACCCTCGATCCCGCCAACCCGCAGGCTGACGCCGTGGCCATCCACGATGGCCGCTTCCTTGCCGTCGGCACCCGCGACGACATCATGCGCCTGGCCGGCACCGGCACCAAGGTCGTCGACCTTGGCGGCCGGCGCGCGATCCCCGGCCTGATCGACAGCCATATGCACATCATCCGCGGCGGGCTGAACTACAACATGGAGCTGCGCTGGGACGGCGTGCGCTCACTCGCCGACGCCATGCGCATGCTAAAAGCGCAGGTGGCGCGTACGCCCGCACCGCAATGGGTGCGGGTGGTGGGCGGCTTTACCGAGCACCAGTTCGCCGAGAAGCGGCTGCCCACCATCGACGAGCTGAACGCCGCCGCGCCCGACACGCCGGTGTTCATCCTGCACCTGTACGACCGTGCCATCCTCAATGCTGCGGCGCTGCGCGCGGTGGGCTACACCAAGGAAACGCCGAACCCGCCGGGCGGCGAGATCGTGCGCGACGGCAGCGGCAACCCGACCGGCCTGCTGCTGGCCAAACCCAACGCGACCATCCTCTACGCCACGCTGGCCAAGGGCCCGAAGCTGCCGCTGGAGTACCAGAAGAACTCCACGCGCCATTTCATGCGCGAAGTGAACCGGCTTGGCGTGACCGGCGTGATCGACGCAGGCGGCGGCTACCAGAACTACCCCGAGGACTACGCCATCATCGAGGAGCTGCACCAGGAAGGCCAGCTCACGGTGCGCCTGGCCTACAACCTGTTCACACAGAAGCCGAAGGAAGAGCTGAGCGACTTCCGCACCTGGACCGGCAAGGTCAAGCCGGGGCAGGGCGATGATCTGTACCGGCACAACGGCGCCGGCGAGATGCTGGTCTATTCGGCAGCCGACTTCGAGGACTTCCGCGTCGAGCGCCCCGAGATGCCGCCGTCGATGGAGGCCGACCTCGAACCGGTGGTGCGGCTGCTGGCCGAGCAGCGCTGGCCATGGCGCCTGCATGCCACCTACGACGAGACCATTTCGCGCGCGCTCGACGTCTACGAGAAGGTAGCCCGCGACATCCCCTTCGACGGGTTGCACTGGTTCTTCGACCACGCGGAGACCATCAGCGACCGCAATATCGACCGCATCGCGGCGCTGGGCGGCGGCATCGCCGTGCAGCACCGCATGGCCTACCAGGGCGAGTACTTCGTGGAGCGCTACGGCGCGCGCGCGGCCGAGGCCACGCCGCCGATCCGCAAGATGCTGGAGCGCGGGGTCAAGGTCGGCGCCGGCACCGACGCCACGCGCGTGGCTTCGTACAACCCGTGGGTCTCGCTGTACTGGCTCACCACGGGCAAGACGGTGGGCGGGCTGGCCATGTACCCGCAGGCCAACCTGCTCGACCGCGAGACGGCGCTGCGGCTGTGGACCGAGGCCAATACCTGGTTCTCGTCGGAAGAAGGCAAGAAGGGCCGCATCGCGGCAGGCCAGCTGGCCGACCTGGCCGTGCTGTCTGCCGACTACTTCTCGGTGCCCGGCGACGAGATCCAGGACATCACCTCGGTGATGACGCTGCTGGGCGGCAAGGTGGTTCATGGCGATGGCGATTTCCGGCCGCTGGCGCCGCAACTGCCGCCGCCGATGCCCGACTGGTCGCCGGCGCGCCATGAGGGCGGCTACCAGCCGCGTCCGCAGGCGTTGCGCGATAAGGCCGGACTGGCGCGAAGCGCCGCTGCCTGCGCCTGCGCCAGCGCCTGCGGCGTGCACGGCCACGCGCACACCTCGGCGCTGGCCGCCAATGTGCCGGCCGGCGACGCGCGCGGCTTCTGGGGCGCGCTGGGCTGCTCGTGCTGGGCGTTCTGACGGAGGCCCGCCATGCAAGACTCCACCTTGAGCGAAGGCACGGCGGGCCGCGCGCTGCCGCGCTGGCTGCATTGGCTGGCATTGCTGCTGCTGTGCGCGGCCTACCTGCAGGGCGGGCTGGTCAAGCTCACCGACTTCGCGGGCGCGGTGCAGGAGATGCAGCATTTCGGGCTGGCGCCGGCGGCGCCACTGGCGGCCGCCGTGATCGCGCTGGAACTGGGGGCCTCGCTGATGATCCTGGCCGGCTACCGGCGCTGGCTGGGCGCGCTGGGACTGGCCGCATTCACGCTGATGGCGACCTTCCTGGCCAACCGCTTCTGGGATGCGCCGCCGGACGCGCGCTTCATGCAGGCCAATGCCTTCTTCGAACACCTCGGGCTGGTCGGCGGCTTCCTGCTGGCCGCCTGGGAGGACCTGCGGCGCGCGCGCTGACCGCTCCCCGCCCCCAATCCTGGCAACCTGGAATCCTGGACAAGACATCATGAAGGTCTATCTCGTATCGCTCGCCGCGGGCATTCTCGTCGGCATCATCTATGCGCTGCTGCAGGTCAGGTCGCCGGCGCCGCCAGCCATCGCGCTGCTCGGACTGCTGGGCATGCTGATGGGCGAGCAGGTCGTGCCGCCGATCAAGCGCATGCTGGCCGGCGAGCCGGTCAGCGTGGCCTGGTTCCGCAGCGAGTGCGTGCCCAAGATCACCGGGGCGCCGCTGGCGCCAGCCAAGGGATCCCCGGCGTCCCAGGTGGCTCAGGCCGTACCGGTCCCGCCCGCAGCCGCGGGCAATGGCAAGAGAGGAGGCTGAATGCGGAATCCGCCGTCGCTGCCGTCCTGGCCCCTGCCGCGCCGCGGAATCGGCCACCGTCTCCATCCATGCCTGCGCTGCGCGGCGCTGCTGGCGCCACTGGCGGTCGCGGCACCGGCGCACGCGCAGTCCGAGGTCGTCATTTACGGGCGCCTGAACACCGCCTTCGAGTACGTCAGTGCCAGCACCGCCAGCGACGGCAGCAAGCTCGGCGACGCGGCGCGGCTGTCCAACTACCGCTCGGTCTTCGGCCTGCGTGGGGAGGAGGCGCTGGGCTACGGGCTCAAAGCGGTGTGGCAGATCGAAAGCACCCTGTCGATCGACACCGGCGCGGGCCAGATCGCCGCGCGCGATACGCGCCTCGGCCTGGACAGTCCATACGGCATGGTTTTCATGGGGAACTGGGATACGCCCTACACGGCGTCGACCAAGAGCTACGACCCCTACTACCCAACCACCGCCGGTTACATGGCCCTGCTCGGCAACGGCGCCGCGGCGACCACCGACAACGTGCAGAACACCAGTTCCTTCGACCGGCGCCAGAAGAACATCCTGCAATACCAGTCGCACCCCTGGGGCGGGTTGTCCGCCATGCTCGGCTACGGCCTGCCGGAGGAGAAGCTGACGGTGGCGCGCAATCCGGCGCTGTACTCGATGGCGGCCGCCTACAATCGCGGCGGGCTCAATGTGGCGCTGGCCTACGAAATCCACCAGCACTACCAGACCGCGGGCCGCAACGACGATGCGATCAAGTTCGGCGTGTCCTACCAGTTCTCCCGCACGCGCCTCAGCGCCATGTACGAGCACCTGCACTACCGCACCGCCACTGGCGACCTCGAACGCAACGGTGCCTACGCCTCGGTGGTGCAGCAGATTGGCACCGGCAGCATCCGCGCGGGGTTGGGCTGGGTGGGCAACGGCACCGGCAATGCGACCGAGACGGTCGGCTACTTCCGCAGCGGACCCGGCACCGGCGCGCTGCAGTTCACGGTCGGCTACGACTATCCACTGTCCAAGCGCACCGGGCTCTATGCCTACTACAGCCGTATCAACAACCACGGCAACGCGATCTACGATTTCGCCATCAACCCTGCCGGCGTGAAGGCGGGGGCCGATCCGCAGGTATTCGCGCTTGGCATGCGGCACAACTTCTAGCCGGCCGAATCATAAGAATCGGAGGGGAAGGACATGCCGTGGGAGAGTCAGCGCCAGACCCCGGCGCCAAGGTGGGGCCGGCGGCGGATGCGCTGGCGGGCGCGCATCGCCTCGACATCCTGCTTGGCAGCCGGTTTGCCTTCGTCGCGGGGCATATGGACGTGGTCGGCTTCATCGCGCTGTCGGTGCTGCTTGCCGCGCACGTCATCTTCAGCAGCGCGACTGGCTGCCGGCCTGCCAGCGGCTGGAAGACTCCAGGTATTCCGTGATCGCTAGCCGGCCCCGGTGTGTGCGGACGGCCGGCCGGCGATGGGCGCGCAGCTCGGTACCATGCTTGGCTTGAGCGCCACTGCAGCGCGCCGGGCACGCCATTGTCATTTGAAAAGCCAGCGCGCAACGAGCCGCGTGTAGCGCGGCATCACCACATAGACCATCAGGAACACGATTGCCGCCGTTACGGCCGCCTTGTCCATGAATGAGTCATGGGCGAAGCCGAGGTGCGCGAGCATCGGCACGACGACCCATGGTACGACGATGCTGAGGGGCAGGATGGCGCTCCACGTGACGAGCCACTGCTTCCACGCGGTCGGCACCTTGACCGGCGAGTTCTTCTGCGTGAACCAGAAATCGAGGCCAGTCCTGATCTCGTAGCGGTCGCCCTGCCGCAGCGACGGCCGCATTCTTTCGATATGTTGGCGGCGTACTTCGGATTCCATCCATGCGTTGAGGCTCCTGAAGTCGGCGAAGCGAACGATGGTCGCATATTCGCGGCTCATGCCGACCGGACGGATTACATCGGTGCTCAGGTAACCGGGAAATCCAGAGCATGCGAGGCGAATGTCCGCGAGCCACGCTTCGTACTGCTCGACGGACTCGGGCTCGACCTCGTGGACAATGATGCTCGTGACGATTTCCTGCGGATTGAGGGTGGTCGGGTTCATCGCGCTCCCGGTGGATGGCGGCGACCGTCAGGCGATGCGCACGAGAATCGCTATTGGCATGCACGGCGACGGCACGGTGGCTGGGACTCACCATCATACGCGGAATGCGGTTCAGAAGGCCGGCGCCAGAGCGAGGCGCTCGAGCGGCAACTGGGCGAGATGCATACGCGGTTCTCGACGGACCAGGAGCGCACCCGCGAGCAGGTCGCGGTGGCACAAGAGCGGGTCAGCGACACCGAGCGCCGCGCTGCGCGAGATCGACCAGGAGCGCACGCTGCGCCAGAAAGCCGAGCAGGCGCTCGCGGACCTGCGCGCTGAGCTGGCGGCGGTCCAGGCGAGGGTGCCCGACGCCGCCGTGGCCAGTGCCGAGGAACGGGCAAGGCAGCTGGCCGAGCGCGACACGCTCAGCCTGCAACAGGCGCAGGCGCAGCAGGCGCAGACGGAGGGGCAGGCGGTGCAGGGCAGGCTGCGGGCGGAACTGGAGATGGCAGCCCGGCGCGCCGAGCGAGCCGATGCGGAAGCCACCGCGACGCGCCGCCTGGTATCGCCCAGGCGCCGGGCGCCGGAGGCAGCATGCAGGAAGAGTTCGGGTACAAGGATGCGGCCGGTCGATGGGTCGCGGGGTTCGGCTCCCGTCGCGATGCCATCTCGGCAGCAGCGCAGATGGGCATGACGCAGGTGGTTACCGCGGGCTTTAGCCCTGAGCCTCCGTCCTACTTCGCGCGGTTCGAGGCGACGAGGATTCTCGAGCGGATGCTCGCTGGCATGGCCTTGGGCGAGCAGGAAGGCAAATTGATTGGCAGCGATCAAGCCCAGGATGTGCTCGCCCCCATTCTCGCGGCAACGATCGGTGATGGCTTTCCCGACCGCGAGTCCCCAGCGCCATGGAAGCTTCAACTGGATCTCATGAATCGGCTGCAAACCGCGGTCGCTGCGTGGATGGAAGAGAACCACCTTGAGTTCGCGCCGCCTAAAGCCGTGGTGTACGGATCGGAGCAACTCCACGTCGGCGGCACGAATCTGGACGTGCCGCTTCGGTAGGCCTTTGGGGGGAGCCTTGATTTCGGCGAGATTTACGACGGTTCGCAAGCCCAGCAGCGATGCGAGGTTGAAAACGACAGCACTCTAAAACATGAAGGGCTAGCATCCCTAGTAGTCGCCGCGGCGGCCGAAGAGGGCAATAATGACGATTCAGGCCATCCCTCAGCTTGATCATGAAAATCCTGTTTCTTGTGCGGCATGCCAAATCGAGTCGCGACGACCCGTCCTTGCCCGATCGGCAGCGTCCGTTGGACGATCGCGGCCGCCATGACGCGTCCAAGATGGGCAAGCGCCTGACTGATCGCGGGGTGGAACCCGATCTGCTCGTGTCGAGCCCGGCGCTGCGTGCGCTGACCACGGCACAGCTCATCGCCGACGAGATCGGCTACCAGCGCAATGACATCGTCGTCGATGAACGCCTCTACGCCAGCAGCCCGGACAACTTGCTCGCCGTCATCTGCGCACTCGACGACAGGCTAGACCGCGTGATGCTCTTCGGCCACAATCCCGAGTTCACCGACCTCGCGCACCGGCTATCGAGCACGATCATCGACATGCCCACATGCACCGTCGCGGCGTTCTGCTTCGACGCAAAGGCGTGGGCGGATGTCGCGGAGATCGGCCCGGCGGAGGTGAGGATGTACACACCGAAGAGATAGTGCAGAGTTCGCCGCGGAGCGCGCGCCCAAACATGGCCGCCAGGCCCGCTACGGCCGCACCAACAAGCCCGTCGATGCCGCCTTGCGGAAGAACACGCCAAAACTGGGGCATCAGACCACCGCCTTGCCGCTTGGTCAGCCCCCGGTTTGGCGCGGTATCCAATCCCAGGGGAAAAATGAGGGTTGACCAAGGTTCGCGATAGTGCACTGTGACGCATATCATGAATCCGAGCCATCCCACTCAAAGTCCGATAATCGCCCATAGCATGTTGCGCAGCAGCAAATCACCTTGTTGCTGCTCTTTTAAAAGAGTATTGTAAATGCATGTTTAAGGGATGCGGACCGGCCACCCACCTCCCTGAACGATCGCAATCGCAACGCTCAACACTTGGAGCCCATCATGCAAGCCCCCATCAACCCGTCGACAGACCTCGATGCTCATCACAATGTCGCCGGCCTTTCCGACCGCGTCGCCTTGGCCATCACGATGACGTTGCGCTTTTTCGCCGATACATTTTTTGCCAAGCGCTATGGGAACCGCGCCATCGTGCTCGAAACCGTGGCGGCGGTGCCTGGAATGGTTGGTGGCATGCTGGTCCACCTGCGTTGCCTGCGCTGGATGGTGGCCGATGAAGGGTGGATTCGCACTTTGCTCGAGGAAGCAGAGAACGAACGGATGCACCTGATGACGTTCATCCAGATCGCCCGGCCGAGCTGGTTTGAGCGAGTCGTGATCTTGCTCGTGCAGGCCGTCTTCTTCGTGACCTACTTCCTTCTGTATCTGGTGTCCGCCCGGACCGCGCACCGGCTGGTTGGATATTTCGAAGAACAAGCCGTGATCAGCTACACCCTCTACCTAGCCGAAATCGACGCTGGTCGCGTCGAGAACGTTTCCGCCCCAGCCTTCGCGATCGAATACTGGAATCTGCCGACCAATGCCCGCCTGCGTGAGGTGGTGGTGGCAGTGCGCGCCGACGAGGTCGGTCACCGTGATGTCAACCACGGCTTCGCCAACGCCCTGACAACCGGGGCAACCTTCAGTCGAGCTGCGTAAGCAGAGCCCCAAGACAACGAGATGCCCGCCGTCGACCGGCGGGCCTTTTTCGGCCCAACTGGGCTGAGCCTGGCCGACCTGCAGGCGGCGCTGGTGCCCGGCTGCAGCCAGAAGAGCGGCACTGCGGTGATCGCCCGTCCTGCCGTTGCAGGCGCAGGCACCTGGTCAAGCGGATCCCTGTTATATCGAGTCGCTGCCAACTTCTCTCACACCTGTCCGCGATTGCGCGAAGCCACGGCAACGGTGGTCGGCGACTCGGCGAGCGGTACGAATCGTCGTGTCGGGCCGTCGAGTGCATCAATGCTACCCTTCTCGATGTCGTAAACCCATCCGTGCAGATTCATGCGCCCCTGTTCGAGTGCAAGTGCCACGGACGGATGGGTGCGTAGATTGGCCAGCTGCGCGATCACGTTCTCTCTGACGAGACCGTCGAGCTTAGCGTGAGGGGTATCGAACTGATGCGCGGCGTTGATCGCTTTTGCAGCATCTGCATGATGCAACCAGTTCGCGACCGCCGGCAGGTGATCAAGACAAGCGCAACGCGAAATCGCGCCCATCGCGCCACAGTCGGAGTGCCCGCAGATCACGATGTCCTGCACGCCCAGGACCGCGACCGCATACTCGACGGTGGCCGAAACGCCACCGGGTTCCGGACCGTAGGACGGCACAATGTTTCCGGCATTGCGAATGACGAACAGTTCTCCCGGCTCACGCTGGGTGAGGAGCTCGGGCACGACCCGGCTGTCCGAGCAGGTGACGAACAGTGCCTTCGGATTTTGTGTCGTTGCGAGTTGCTTGAAAAGCTCGACTCGTTGAGGATAGACGTCGCGCTGAAAGCGCAGAAAGCCGTCGATGATGTCACGCATGGCGTCCTCCAGATTCAAATATGGGATACAGGCACGACCGTTCGATACTCCGTCATGCCGGTGCGCTGCGATTATCGCCGATGTCAAGCTTGAGGCAGCGCCTTCGCGCCGCCCCCGCCGGCGGCGGTTGAAGACGCCATGTCAGGAGGCGCACCGGTTAACGCCGCCGATCCCTTTGCCGTGGCCGTCGAGCAGTTCCGCCTCATTCAGGTCGAGATGCAGACCGGTCCGCTGGCTCGCCGGCATGCGTGTCCGGAAGGAGGGCGGCGGTGGCGATCTGCACCGCCGGATGGCATGGCGATCCTCGATCCGGAGAACGGCAAGGTCTACAGCGCGAAGATGTCCCTGTCGGACGACGGCAGGAAGCTGAACGTGCGCGGCTTTCTCGGCATCAGCCTGCTCGGGCGGACGCAGACGTGGATGCGCGAGTGAGTGGTGGGCGAGCGTTGATGCGATGAAACCGGGCCGTTGCCGGCCCCCAATCAGTCGGATCAACGGCGGCATCCATTGTTAACTGCATGCCGATCCAGATCGTTTTGGCGCCGGGTTCGCCATCACTCTTGCGCCCAAGGAATCTGCCCAAAGAGGCCACCAGACGAATCATCTGATCGAGCGTAACTGGTGGGTCTTTTTAAGCCTGATCGTATCAATCTGCAGCAAAAGGACGATTACCCCAAATCAAAGAGCGTTGGTTCCAGTGGCGCCTTGCTGCCCGTCCTCACTCGTGGCGGGACGTTCCGCACGAATGCCAAACCAGCACATCACGGCTCCCACCAGCAGCAGTGCGGCAGCGAAGCAGAGCGATAGATGCATGCCGCGCATGAAGGCTTGGGGGGCAGTGTCGTGCACCAGATAACCGAACCCCGCCACGCCGAGCATGCCGCCTACCTGCCGCGCCGAGTTGAGGACGCCGGAGGCGATGCCAGCGCGGGAGCCATCCACGGCTGAAAGCGTGACATTGGTCATGGTCGGCACCATCAGCGCGATGCCGCTGGCGGCCAGCAGCATCGGCGGGGCGAGCAGCCAGTAGGGGCCGTCGATGCGCACCGGCAACAGCATCAGGTAACCCAGGGCGGCCAGGAGCAATCCCAGCACCATCAAGTACCTCGCGCCCATCCGCGTGATCAGCCGGCCGGCGAGCACGTTGACTGCCATCAGCACCACCGTCATCGGGAGGAACGCCAGCCCGGTCTGCTGTGGCGATAGTCCTTGCTGAAGCTGGAAGAACAGGCTGAAGACAAAGATCTGGCCATAGTAGGCAAGATTCACGATCACACCGGCGAGCGACGCCACCCTGAACGCGGGGATGCGCAGTAGCGCCAGCGGCAGCATCGGCGCAGCACTGCGTGATTCGATGCGGATGAAGGCGGCCGCCGACGCCAAGGCCAGCCACAGCCCCGCCTGCACCCAGGCGTGTCCCCAGCCGAGACGGCCGGCTTCGGTGACCGATGCGGTGAGTGCGGCCAGTGCCAGTATGGCCGCGCCTTGCCCGGGCCAATCCAGGCCGCGGTGATGTCCGCCGCCATCGGCGGCGACATGGCGCAACGTCAGATACAGGCCAATCAGGCCCAGCGGCAGGTTGATCAGGAAGATGCTGCGCCAGCCGAAGTGGGTCACCAGCAGGCCGCCCAGCACCGGCCCGGCCGCCAGCGAGATACCGCCGATCGCACCCCACCAGCCGACTGCGCGGCTGCGTTGTTCGCGCTCGGGAAAGGCCCTCTGGAGCATCGACAGCGAGTTCGGCACCAGCAGCGCCGCGCCAATGCCCTGGCCCAGCCGGGCCGCCACCAGCATCGGCAGGCTGCCCGCCGCCCCGCACGCCACCGACGTCAGCGTGAACAGCGCGAGCCCCATCAGGAACACCCGCCTGGCACCCAAGCGATCTCCGATCGCTCCGCTGGTCAGCAGCAACGCCGCGAACACCAGCGTGTAGGCGTTGATCACCCATTGCAGCCCGGCTACATCGGTGGCGAATCCTTGCCGCAAGGTATCCAAGGCGACGTTGACGACGCTGACGTCCAGCAGGACGACGACGAAGCCGAGCGCAGCAGCCAGCAGGGTGGCCCGCTGCGCATTGGTGGTGGTAGGCATGGCATTGATTCCAACGATAGGATCTACGGATGCTAGGCTGCAGCCATGTCTGCGTAAATTCTATAAAATCTCCACCGAACCTGGAGAAAACGCACAGATGCTCGATTGGGAAAATCTTCGCCACTTCCTGGCAGTCGCCCGCACCGGCACGTTGTCCGGCGCAGCGCGCGATTTGCAGGTGGATCACGCCACGGTGAGCCGCCGGCTGGCCGCGCTGGAAGCCGGGCTGCAAGCGCTTCTGGTTGAACGCTTGCCGCGCTCGTGCCGCCTGACGCCGCTTGGGGTGTCGGTCTTCGAGCAAGCCAGGACGATGGAGGCTGCCGCATTCGCTATCGAGCGGCAGACGCGTGCCAGCCACGAGCCCGTGAGCGGCAAGGTGACGCTCAGTGCGCCACCGGTGCTGACCACGCATCTGCTGGCCGGCCGGCTGGCGGACTTCCGCGCGGCTTATCCCGGTATCCAGCTCTCCGTGTCGGCGCAGGCGCGCGCGGTGTCGCTGACGCGCCGTGAGGCAGACGTAGCGCTACGCCTGGTTCGGCCCAGCGAGTCGAGCAGTGTGGTGCGCAAGCTGGGGCAGATGCCATTCGCCTTGTACGCAAGCCTCGACTATCTGCCATTGCGCAATCCTCGCGACTGGACCTTTATTGCCTACGATGCGCAGTTCGCCGACATGCCGCAGCAGCGCTGGCTGCTGGAGCTGGCGGGTCCACGGCCCGTGGGCTGCGAACTCAGCGACATCAGCAGCCATCTGGCCGCTGCCCGTGCAGGAGCGGGCGTGGCAGGCCTGCCCTGTTTCCTGGGGGATGCCGATGCAGGCCTGGTACGGCTGGAGCATGAGGGCGCTGCATTCTCACGCGACATCTGGCTGGTGGTGCACAGGGACTTGCGGCGCTCGGCCGCTGTGCGCGCGGTGATGGATTTTGTTAGCGAGGTAGTGGCCGGGCACGGCGCGTTTGGATCCGCTCCGGAATAGGCACACAGGCTCTCAAACGGCTGCATAGGGTCGGTCGGTAAGAGCCGACCGGCTCACGACTGGTGGAGGTCGCTTGCCGGCCAACCGAGGGCACTCACTGGAAACGCGTGAACGACCGTAGTCGGGGGCTAGTCGGTCATGGGCGGCTGACGACCCTGCCGTCATCGAGTTCGATGCGCACGTACGCGACTCCAGCCGCGCCCGTTGCGACGCCGCGCGGTTTCGCAGGTACTACGCGTGCGGAGGTCATGAAGCGCTTGGTCGGTGATGCCGATCCAAATGCCGGACCAGTATGCCTACTTTGCGAACGTGCTTTGCTGGTACGACCAAAAGCGCCATCCCAGCACCATGGCGTGCGGAGGCGCCTCATGCGGCATTTTTGTGCTGACAAGTGATGTGACCGTCCATAGGATCGATGAATGCGGTCTGCCGGCTGTGCGAACCGTAAGGGAGCCAATAGGCAAACCGGCAACGGAACCGGCAACATTAGGCTGGTTCTTGCGAGAAAGATGAAAGCTAAGTCTATGTATAATATGGAATTTTATGAAATAAGTTACCGGAACCGGAACTGGCAACTTGACTATGCGATCCGATACGATCGAACTGTACGATAGCCCACGTCACTTCGAACCTCTCTTGCCGCAGAAACGTGTGGAGGAACTTGTGTCCGCCACACGTGTAGTGATTGAAAAGGCTCACAAGTTGCAGGGCACGCTAAGTCACTCGGCACGTACGCGGCTGCGCGAGTTGGTGCGCTCAATGAACTCCTACTACTCGAATCGAATCGAGGGTGAGAGCACGCATCCCGTGAACATCGACCGAGCGTTGCGAAAGGACTTCTCTGCCAAGCCAGAGACGGCGAAATTGCAACGTCTTGCAGTGGCTCATATCGAGGCGGAGCGCGAACTCGAAGGTCTGGTTGTAGATGAGGCCAACACCTTAAAGGCGGATTTCCTGTTACTTGCCCATAAATCGCTCTACGGTCGGCTGACACCCGAGGACCGGTCGACGCACGAGGGGGGGGTCATAGATCCGGGCCAATTGCGCGTTGTCGACGTGACTATTCAACAGCATCACGCTCCCACGTACTCATCGCTGCCGCGCTTCATGGAAAGGATGACTCAAGTCTACGGGCGGCTGAATGGACTGGATGCGCTGCTTTACTCGATCGCCGCTGCGCACCACCGTGCGGTATGGACTCACCCGTTTCGGGACGGCAATGGCCGTGTTGCACGTCTCCAGACGCATTGTGCCTTGTTCCCCCTGAGTGGCGGGCTTTGGTCGGTGAATCGCGGGCTCGCTCGCAAGCGCGACGACTATTACGCCCTATTGAAGAACGCAGACATGCCTCGTCATGGAGATCTCGACGGACGCGGAAACCTCAGCGAGCGTATGTTGTGGGAGTGGTGCCGATTCTTCATTGAACAATGCGATGACCAGGTTTCGTTTATGACGTCACTGCTTGATATCAACGGACTACGCGAGCGCATTCAGGCCCTTGTGGTCTTCCGCAGCCAGCTAGCCGCTTACCCGGAATATCGCCAGGAGGCCGTGCTGCCGCTTCACCATCTTGTGGTCGCAGGCCCCGTGCCGCGGGGGGACTTCGTTCAGATGACCGGCCTAGGAGAGCGGACAGGCAGAAAGCTGCTGTCTCAACTCCTAAAAGACGGTCTTCTGATCTCAGAAGACCGTTCGCATCGAGGCGCCGTGGGAATCGGGTTCCCTCTGGACTCGCTGAGCTTTCTTTTTCCCAACCTCTACCCCGAGGCCGCGACAAGCGTAGAGACGTTTTAAAAGAGGCTACAGATCGGCCGGGCGTTGTCAACTTGCCGATGGCGAGACAAGGCAAGACAAGGCAGTGGCATGTTGGACCACTGCTCAGGAAGCGTCCGCTGCAGAGCAATTCTATTCACTGGCAGCATAGGTCAGTTGTGCCCTCGGGAGTCTTCTCGTCTTCGCTCCCTGACAGCGACGGATCCCGCCAACGCCAAGCGCCACCCGCATGTCGCCCCCGTACCCACCAGCTACCGCCACAGTCGCGAAAGATCATGCGGGAAGCGCGCCTTCAGCGGCAACTGGTTCACCAGCCAGCCGGGCGGAACCTCGCCGTCGACCGCGGCGGAAACCAGCAGTGCGTTCTGCGCGCCGGCGAATGGCATACGCAGGTCTTCCGGCAGGCGGCGCACGCGGTCCGCGGCGTTGACCACCTTCGCGGGCAGCCAGTGGCCGTCGGGAAGTTGCAGCTTCAGGGGCTGGCCCGGTTTGGCGTAGGCGGCGTCCACCGGGTCGAGGAAGATCAGGACCATGGGGTCGGCGGTGCGCTGCAGCCGCATCAGGACCGTGCCGCTGCCGACGTT
Organism: Cupriavidus sp. 96C5-1; assembly: GCF_057798855.1. Lineage (NCBI taxonomy): Bacteria > Pseudomonadati > Pseudomonadota > Betaproteobacteria > Burkholderiales > Burkholderiaceae > Cupriavidus > Cupriavidus sp. 96C5-1. The sequence goes on from NZ_JBYOJU010000046.1 coordinate 15,697, forward strand.
CTCGCCTTCGTTGACCACGACATCGGAGACCACCGCATTCTCCTGCGCCTGCAGGCGCAGGGCCTGGAGGCGGCCGTTCAGCCAGACTTCTTCGGCCTTCTGCATCGCATTGTCGCGGGTGGCGGGCGGCTGCAGGCGCAAGGATTCCTCCCGCTGGTCGAAGGCGAGTAGCTCGGATTCGCGCTGGTCGCGCTCGCTGGCCGCGGCGAGCGCTTCTCCCTGTGTCGCGGCACCGTCCTGCCGCAGGCGTTGCACCGTGGCCAGCTTTTCCCTGGCCCGGTCGAGCTGCCGCACCAGGACATTGCGCAGCCCGCTGCCGGCGGGCGCCACCGAGCGCTCTGCGCCGGCCGTCAGGGCTTGCAACTGGCCCAGGCGCTGGCGCCATTCCGGGTTGTCCATCTGCAGCAGCAACTGCCCGGCCTTGACGGTGTCGCCGTCTTTGACTGCCAGATGCTCGACCCGCGCGGCGTCGCGTGCGCGGATCTCGACCACGGGCAGGATGAGCTGCGCGGGCGCCTCGATCACCCATGCGCCGTAGATCAACTTGGCGAAAAACCAGACGAAGGGGCTCGCTACCAGGAACAGGATCAGGTACCAGCGCAGGCGGAAGGCGACACGCTTGCCCGGTGCGTACAGCACCTTCAGCCCTTGTTCCTGCGTGGGGCTGCGCTCCTTGCTGCTGTCGAAGCGTATCTTCATCATTGTTCGGCTCCGTTGGGCTGGCGAGGGTAGTCGCGCCAGTCTTGCCAGTCGATTCCCGTGATGCCGTAAGGGACCAGCCTGGCTTGCCAGTCCGTGACCTGTGCGTCCATCTGCTTGCGCGGGGTGCCGGCCCAGCTTTCCTCGGCCGGTAGCTGCCTTTCCACGCTCTGCGCCAGCCGGAAGCGCAGCTTGGGCCAACGCCGCGCGATCTCGCTCGCCAGCGCGGTGCTGCGCTGCGGGTTGCGCGTGTAGATCATCAGGCTGACATCGCGCACGCCGAGGCTGGGCAAGGCGCAGGGAATGCAGGTACGGGCCTGCGCCGGCGCCGCGAACCAGCGATGGTGGCTCGACAGGGCGACGGGCCAGGGGCTGGCGGCCGCCACTGCGGCCACGGTATCGAGCCAATCCTTCAGCCGGCTGTCCGGCACCGGCATGCCGAGTTGCTCGACTTCCAGGTCCAGGTGCAGGCCGGCGAAGCGCATGTCCTTCAGCTTCCCGACCAGGTCGAGCAGCTGGCCACGGCCGGCCGGCTTCAGCCAGTCGGGATCGCCGAGCAGCAGGTAGATGCGCATGCCCTGGCCTTGCGCGGCATCCAACAGTTCGCGCAGCGCGTCCTTGCTTGCGGCGAGGTTGTTCACCTGCGCCGCGTCCAGGCCGACGTAGACCTCCCGCATGCCGGCCGCGCGCAATGCCGCCAGTTCGGCGGGCCGGCGCGACCTGTCCAGCAGCGCCTCGCTCTTCCATACATAGATGCCCTGCGCCCAGCGGGCGCCTGCCTCAGGCGCCGCCGCGGGGGGCGATGCCCGCGACGGTGCCGGCGGGGATGCGGACACCGCCTGCGCGCGCAAGGGCCGCGCTGCGGCGTCGGGTTGCTGCTGCCAGCGCAGCAGGCGCTCGCCAAGCAGGGCCTCCGACTCGGGGCCGCCATCGCTGAACAACCGCAGTGCGGCGTCCTGGGTCCACCAGCCGTGCCACGCCTCGATGCGCGCGAAGGCGGCCTGGTAGCGCTCGCGCTCGGCCGCCTGCAGTTGCAGCAGGGCCTGGTCGCCGTCCAGGCCCTGGCGGGCGCGCCGCTCGCGCAGGCGCTCGGTAGCGGTGGCCAGGCGCGCATCGCTCTGCAGCGCGTCCAGCACGGCAGCGGCATGCAGGCGCAGCGCCTGCGTCAGTTCGACCAGCAGATTGCGGCGTTCCGCCTCGAAACGGGCCATGGCGGCGTTGTAGCGCGCTTCGCTGGCGCCGCGGCGGCTGCTTGACGCGCCGACGACGTCGAAGGGCATGGAGAAATTGATGCTGGCGACCAGGGAGTGTCCGAGATTAGGCACGCCGGCGCGATCCGACAGGTAGTAGCCGACGCTGGCGCTGGACTCGATGGTGTCGTACCAGCGCTCGCCGCGGCCGCCGCGGGCCTCTTCCAGGCGGTTGGCCGCGCCGGCCACGCGGGGATTCTGCTCGATCAGGTTCTGCCATGCCGGGAAGGGCGCCGGGCCGGCGGCCAGGGCCTCGTCGACGGCGGTGGCGTCGGCGGGAACCGGTGTTTGCGCGAGCAGTTCGAGCCCGGTGCGATACGCGTCGACGCTTGCCGTCGTCATGCAAGGCTTCAGGGTGGCCTGCCACTCGTTGCGGGCCTGGCTGGCATCGGCCGCCAGGATCCATCCGGCCCGCTCGCGACGCTCGAGCTGCGCGAGCGCCTGGTCGGCGGCCGTTCGCAGCGGCCCGCATAGCGACTGTTCCTGCTGCGCGCGCCACCAGTCCGCGTAGGCGCTGCGCAGGGCCAGCCGGCGCTCGGCACGGCGCAGCGCGAGCTGCAGTTGCTGGCGCTGGACGGCGAAGCCGCTGGCCTTCACGGCATCGACCTGGCGCTTCAGGCTGCCCAGCAGGGGATAGCGCATGCCCAGGGACAGGTTGCGCCCGTAGTAGTTGGCCACCACGTTGTCCACCACCAGCTCGTGATAGTCGCCGATCCCACCCCCGGCGAACACCTGCCATCCCTTTTCGCTCTCGCGGGCGCTGCGCTCGCTGCGCGCCGCGTCGAGGTCCGCGTATTCGGCCTTGAGCGCCGGATCGTTGTCCACGCCGTTCAGCATGTCGGCCAGCGGCAAGGGCGCCGCATGCGCCAGCGTCACGCAGAACGCCGCCATGGCAATCGATGCGGCTCGCAGCATGTCGCGTCGCAGTAGAGATGGAATCCGTTTCAAGCGATTTGCTCCCACATCCGGCAAGCTGGCACCCGGCATCAGAACCTCGTTGCCTTCTTCAACACCCACCAGGGTGCCATGCTGCTTTCTTCATGCCCGCGCCGGATCGCTTCATTGAGGATCGCCACCGCGCTCCAGCTACGCATCACCATCATGAAGAGCGGGAACAGCGGCAGCACGAGCCACAGCCGGCAATCTTGCCTGGGCCGCTCCGACACCATCAGCAGCATGCCGATGAACAGGATGGTGGTGAGCGAGAAATACAGGGCATAGATCAGGCAGAACAGCAGCAGCACGGCCTGCCACGGCAGCGTGACTGCGGCCAGGATCCAGTACCCGGTGATGATGAAGGGCAGCACCAGCTGGAAGAAGAAGCCGCTCAGCAGCGTCATCAGGAAATTGGGCCAGCCGAGCAGGCGCGGGGTGATGCTGTGCTTGTGCTTGCGGATGTAGAGGAAGAACATGTCGCCGTCCCAGCGCAGGCGCTGCTTGAGGAACTGGCGGAACGTCACCGGCGCGTCCGTATGCCCGATCGCTTCGGGCTCGAAGGGAATCCGCAGCGCGCGGCGGCCGAAATAGCTCTTGATCCGCAGCGTGATGTCCAGGTCCTCCGCCGTATGCGTGTCCCAGCCGCCGATCAGTTCGAGAAAGCTGCGGCGGAATGCCCCGAACGCGCCCGAGACATTGTTCACCACATTCCATTCGGCCAGGCCGATCTTGGCCATATGGATGGAGAGCAGGTATTCGAGCGCCTGCAATGCCGTGGTCGTCGACGCCCAGGCGTTGCGCACGCGCAGGCTGCCGGCCACCGCCGGCACGTCGGGGTCGGCGAAATGGCGCACCATGGCGCTGACCATATTGTTGTCGAAGGAGGTATCGCCATCGAGCGCCATGATGATCTCGCCGCTGGCCTTGGCGAGACCGGCGTTCAGCGACGACACCCGCCCGCCGCGCTGCCATTTCGCGATCGGCCTGACGGAGCGCCGCGGATGGAGCGTGCTGTCCAGGCGGAAATTTCGCACGGCGTCCAGCGTTTCCTGGTTCACGGCTGCACCGTCGATCACCGGGATCATTTCGATGTATCCCGGGTAGGTCTGCTCGGCAAGGCTGGATAGGGTCTTCTGGACATCCGGCCCTTCGCTGTAGCAGGTGATGATGCAGGAAACCCTGGGGTGATAGCGGCTGACTTCCGGCGTGCTGCTGCACTTGCGCGTGAACCACCGCAGCACGCCGGCCAGGACCAGCAGGTTCAGCGGCAGCTCGAGCAGCGCGAAGTACGGGAACAGCATCAGGAACAGCCCCGTCATGCCGCCTGAACGGAAGAGTTCGTTCAGGAAGTCATGCCACAGGGCGATGAACGCGGCCATGCTTCAGCTCAGGTCGCCGGCCAGGCGCGCCATCAGCAGTTCGGCGTCCTCGCGCTCCAGCAGGTCGTCGGGCGCGCTCGCCGATACCACGCGCAGTTCGATCTCGTTCGCGCCGGACTCGGCGAAGAGCTCGCGCAGCTTCAGGATGCGCTGCCTGACGCTTTCCAGCCCCTCCTTGTCGGTGCACGGCAGCAGCAGCCACAGGCACTCGTCATTGGTGCGGGTGCAGCGGTCGGTGGTGCGCAGCCCGGCGATCATGCGCTTGACCAGATTGTCGACCAGCAGGTTTGCGCGCTGCTCGCCCATCTTCGCCAGCGCCTGCGGAAAGTTGACGAAGCGCAGTCCGAGCAGTGAGAAGGCGGGCTCCTTATAGCGGGCCTGCATCTGCATCAGCCATTCCAGCAGATAGCGGAAGGTGCTGATGCTGACCAGCCCGAGCGCGTTGAAGCCCGCGCTGGCCAGCATGCCGGTATTGAAGCCCTGGCGGCAGCGCAGGTGGCCGGCCTCGGTCAGCCGGTAGTTGCGCACCTCGTAGACGCGGAGTTCGTCCGGCGCATGCGTGTGGCCGCAATCCAGGCAGCGCGCCTGCACCTTGGCATCGACGAAGAAGGCGCGGCAGCTACGGCAGCGGTAATTCTCCATCGGCCGGTCGTAGTCGCTGCCAATATGCCGCAGACGGGTCAGGCAGTTCGGGCAGACCAGCACGCCGTCCTTCAGGAACTGCTCTTGCGCGCCGACATGGCCGCACACGAAGCAGTGCAGCGACGGCTCCCGGGAAATGGCGATCGACTGGCAGTCCGGGCAGACGTCGATGTAGTTCAGGCGCCCCGAGCCGCAGCTCACGCACAGGCGCAGCCGGTCCACCAGGACCTGTTCGGCGATGTACCCCTCCTGCGTCATCAACTGGAGCAGCGGCAACGGACTGCCCGCATCCGCGCCGGCCAGCGCTGCCAGCAAGGGATACTCGTAGTGCTCGGGCACCTGCGGATTGCGCACCGCCCGCAGTTGCCGCGGCGGCCGCAGCCAGAGCCAGGCCAGCACGCGCGTCTCGAACCGTTCCTGGATCTGGGCCTCCCCGAGCGCTGCATAGCGGGTGCGCCAGGTCTGCCACTCCAGCAGACCGAGATCCGCCGGCACCGGGCCGTCGCCCAGCGCTTCGCACAATGGGTCTTCGTCCTGGCAGCAGTAGGCCAGCGTGAAGCCGTAGGCCGGATGCCGCCGCATCTCGCGCAGGGCCTCGCCTGCGGCGGAGCCCGGCAGGTCCAGCAGGACCACGTCATAGCGCCGCGCATCGGTCAGCAGGTCGCCGACGGAATCGAAGCGATCGGCACGCACGTGCGCGGCATGTGTCGGAGCGGGTCCGATCAGGGCAAGGTGAAGCGATTCCTGGGCCATATTACTGGGGACATCCAATTGGGTGAGTCCGCTTCTTTTTCATTTTTACATAGGTTCGCATTTAACGGTTGGTTGCGCGTGGCTTGAACCCACCCAGTAACGGTGAGCTGGCGGATCAGGAAAATGATGCCGGCGAAGGGGTAACCAATCGTAAGGAACTGAACCCAATGCAGAAAGATTGCAAGAAGCAGGCGCATGGCTTATGTGCCAGTAGTACAAGGCCGCGGCGATACAACGCGGACGGAATTCTACGGCATCCGGGCGGCAATTCCGAGCCTCCCTTCGGCAGCTAGGGAATTTTGACTATTGACTATAGAGATCGGCGGCCGCGCTACCCCTTGTCGCCCGGAGGGCCGCCGGAGAACAGGCACTGCAGGGCATCAGAAACTGATGCCCTGCAACTCGAGGTGGGCTGGCTGGAGGCCATGTACGTGCCGCCGGTGCTCGTCGACGACGGCTGCCGCGCGTGGCTGGCCGACACCCTGGCCACCTGGCGGGGGGCAGCGGGGGTGGCCACGCTGTCCGACCTGATCGACCGCATCAACAGCCTCGGTACCGGAGCCTGCCGGCCATTGGCGCCGAGGCCCACGCCGCGAGAGCCGACAACCCAGGCAAAATTCGCCGGATAAGTCACTAGGAACGGGAGGCAGGTAGCACTACGCAACGTATCGCCGACGCGACAGCAGAGATTGCACGCTTGTTGCGTTTGTGCACTCCCGTATCTTCGGTATCCTGCGCCAGGCAACCGATGATGGCAGCCAAGCGCCCCTGATGACCGGCTCGCTGGCTTACGCGGGCGGGTTATCGGTACAGCAGGCGCTCGGCCTTGGAAGTGGACAGCTGAAGGGTTGGACCACCCGCGGGACCACGCAAGGCGTCCGCTACCGGGCATTCTTGCCTGAGACCAGCATCGCTCCGAGCAGCGCGTCGGGCGCGTATGATCATCATCCGTGGCGAAACGTTTCATCGACAGCGACCACCATGCCGAAGCCAAAGATCCTGACTTACATCGATGCTGGAACGGTCGGCGGTTCACACCTGATGCGGGCGATCGCCCAGCAGCTGGTGCCCGCTGCCCACGAATTCCAGGCGGTAATGGCCGACGACCTCAGGCAGGACCCGACCCTCTTCGATGACGCGGTCCTGTTCGTCATGCCGGGCGGAGCCGATTTGCCCTACTGCGAAGCGCTGAACGGGGCGCCCAACCAGCGTATCCGGCGGTTCGTGGAGGAGGGCGGGGTCTACCTGGGCGTCTGTGCGGGCGCGTACTACGCCTGCCGGGAACTCGCATTCCATGCCGGGATGCGCGGCGCGATCTGCGGCACGCGCGAGCTGAGCTTTGTCGACGCGGTCGCCGTTGGCTCGTTGCCCGAGCTTACCGGTGGCATCCCCTACGACGCCACGCCGAGGACTGCCGCCGCGACTGGAATCCGGACTACAGATTGCCTGTCCGCGGTGCCATTGACGCCTCGCGTCCACTATCACGGCGGCTGCCGCTTCGATTTCGCCGACCCGGCAAGTCCCGCGGCACGGATCCTGGCCGTGTACACGGAGATCGAGGCCGAACCCCCGGTGATCGTGAGTGCGTCCGTGGGCCAGGGGAAGGCGATACTGAGCGGCGTCCACCTGGAAATCTCGGAGCGGGAGTGCAAGGAGGCCCTGCGCGAACACAGCGACATGGCGGCGCACGTGCACGTCTGCGACCGGCTTGCCGAGACGGGGAACGAACGGCTGGAGGTGTTCCGCCTATTGCTTGCTCATGCCGGACTCGAGCTGCGCCAGGGACGGTGGAAGACAACGCCGGGCTCCTGTTAGCGCCGCACCAGTTCCAGATTGATGCGCCGCATGTACCGGACTCGTCGTCGTTGCAGATTGTCCTGTCGCCATTTGGGGAAGCCCGGGTCTACTCCCAGTCTTCAGAATTCAGAAACTGCTCCGTCCCTCGAGGCCGGTATCGGGCGCCCTCGAACAGCGTGCGTGCCAGGGAGAGGAATTTGCCCGCCTTTGATGACCGGTTGACGGGCTAGGCGCTCCTGCCTTCCGCCTCTCTCTGGATGAATGTGCCGCTCTAGGCACTATCTGATGCAAATTGAGTGCTTCGCTGAGGGCAGGCGCTGCTTTGCTGAGCCGCCGCCGCCCCCATCCCCTGGGGCGTGCGCTACCGCAACGCGCAGGGGCAGGGCCGGGACGGCGCCGTGACTGGCTTCGGCGCGCGATCCACGCCAGGCAGACGGTGGAACATTTCCGGGTCGCGTCGATGGGGCCGGCTGCTATGAAATAATGTGCGGATGGCTACTCGATCTCCCCCACGCCGTGCAAAGTGGCTCGAAGACAAACAAGTACCTGCACCGGATGATGCGTAAGTACTTTCGGCACGGCGTGTCGCGTTGCGACAATCAGTTCATCGTCCGCTCGGACAAGCATCAGAGCCGCGTCAGAGACGGACACCTGGTCATCTCCATACACATCGCCAGGCAGTATGGACCTTCGATCGAACTCACGACGAACAGCAACGGCAAGAACGTGGACCTCACGGGTTGCAACCTGCGTGTGATCGTGAAGGGTGAGGCGGTCGAAATCCACTACGCTACTTCGAAGGCCGAAGGGCGCCCCTGCGGCACAGGGGAAATTGGTGTCGACAAAGGCTATACCGAGGCCTTCGCCGACTCCGATGGCGAGCGTCATGGTCAGACCTTCGGCGCCGTGCTGAGCGCTTACAGCGACCAGGTTTCGAAGACCGGCAAAGCACGGAACCGGCTGCATGCCCTCGAAAAAGCCCATCGCAAAGCTGGTCGCATCGCCAAGGCCGAGCGCATCAGGAAGTGCAACCTCGGACGCGTGAAACTGCAAGCGCGCAGGGCCCGCGCGAAGCAGCGGTTGCGCACGATTGCCTACCAGTCCGCCCATACCATCGTGGACAAGGCGGCAGCGGTCGGTTCGGAAGATCTGACGTCCCCCATCAAGGGGCGGAGTCAGTGGCGGAACTACAATCGCCGCATGAGCGCATGAGCGCATGAGCGCATGAGCGCATGAGCGCATGGGCCAAGGGTGTACTGGCTCAAGCGCTCGATGAAGTTTGCACGCAGCGTGGGGCGACGCACGTCGTCGTCAACGCCGCCTACACGTCGCAAATGGACTCGTTCACGGGCTTGCTGCAAGGCAAGCGCGAGGGCGACAAGTTTTACCGTGCCAACGGGGACGTTCTTCAGGCGGATACCAATGCAGCGCGGAACGTGCGGGACAGGATTCACGACCGGGAAATTACCCGGTATATGCCTCACCTCCAAGTGAAGCGGATTCTGCTCGCGCGCTCCTCCGGCGCAACTGAGCGTCAAGGGGCTTCAGTTGGGCGGCGCAAGCCGCGTCAACGAAGTGCGGATAAATCCAATGCTCAACTTTGAGTAGATTTTATGGAACGGAACCGCCTGTCCGAGTACTGGAGCATCCTGGATTTCGCCAACCGGGGTTATCTGGGAAGCCTGCGTCAGTTCGTGCGGGAGTATGCGACGCCTATTCAAATCCAGCGCGATCAGCATGTCGTGCAACGCTTCAAGCGAGTGACGGCTCCCTTCCTGTTGCGGCGCCTGAAATCCGACAAGGCCATCATCAGCGACTTGCCAGACAAGAGCGAGCAGGATCAGTTCTGCACGCTGACCAAGGTGCAGACGGCTCTGTATGAATCGGTGGTGCAGGAAGGGTTGCGAACCATCGCAGGGGAATCCGACACGTTCAGGCGCCAGGGCCTGGTGCTGCAAATGATGCTGGCATTGAAGCAGATCTGCAATCATCCCGCGCTATACCTGAAAGGGGGGCAAGTCGATGCAGCGGCGTCCGGCAAGGCCGAGCGATTCCTTGAACTCCTTGAAGATATCCATGCCAGCCATGAAACGGTGCTGGTATTCACCCAGTTCCGCGAGATGGGCGACTTGCTATGCCGTTGGGTACAACAGCGATATGGCCGAGATCCGCTATTTCTCCACGGCGGTGTCCCGCGAGCCAGGCGGGATGCGATGGTCGAGCGGTTCCAGAGCAACCGGACCGAACGGGTGTTCATCCTGTCGCTCAAGGCCGGCGGAACCGGGCTGAACCTGACCGCGGCCTCCAATGTCATCCACTACGACCTCTGGTGGAATCCTGCCGTCGAAGCGCAGGCCACGGACCGGGCCTATCGCATTGGCCAGCAGCGCAACGTTCAGGTCCACCGCTTCATCACGCGCGCGACGTTTGAAGAACGTATCAACGACATGCTTCGCGCCAAGCGGGAGCTGGCCGACCTGGTGGTTGGTACTGGCGAACAGTGGATCGGCAATCTCAGTGGGGAGGACCTCAAGACACTGTTCAGCTTGGCGGAGCGTTGAGCGAGCATCGATTGCGTGCTTTTCGGGGCCATCGTACTTTTTGTCCAGAACCTGGTGGCCGGTGGCTGGAAAGCCTGGCGCAGCAAGGGTTAGTCGTTGCTGACCAACCTGTGCAACTGTGATGGCGTTGTCACGTTGGCATAACGAGGCCGAGGCGCGTGGGGGGCGTGAACTACTGCATCATGCGGCGGACGGATTTTGGGCGGCTTCAGTGAATTCGCGCATCATCCGCTTCATGGATTCCTTGGATTTCGAGTCAAAACTGGCAATCATCAGCAACTGGCCCGGTGCCATTTGCGCTTTCTGCCGCCCCAGCCCGAGGCGGCCGATCTTGACACCGACCAATCCGCCGATCCACCAGCCGATCATCGCGCCAAGCGCGATGGCGCCAACATACGCAATGGCAGTGGCGCCCGTACCGGCGGAGACTCCGTATCTGAAAATTACCAGCGCGGCGACGATCGCTCCGACAAAAAGTCCGGTGATCGCCGCACCTTCGCGATACGTGGTCTGGCCGATGTCAATCCTCGGCAATCCGTCAACTGGTTGATTGTCGCGCTGGATAAACCACGGTCCCGCGACGAGTGCCGATGTCCCGGCCAGCTCGCCTAATCGCGCTTGCGCCAGTCCCGCCGTGGCGACGTCATTCAGCCTGAAATACAGCAGCGTACGCATGGTGTGTTACCTCACTCAATCTCAATCTCAATTTCGACTTCCGGCGAACCGGCGGATGTTTGCGTAACGATTCCGGCCCAAGCTCCAGTGCCCCTTGACCGCGGGGCAGGATGGCGACCGCAGGTTGGGCCAGCCTTCGTTGACAGCGCGATCCCAGTCAATCAGTTGTGTGGCTGCCTGACGCCATTGGGTTGCCGCCAGGCGTATGAATCCAGTTCTCTGGATGCCTCCCTTCGGCAACTGGCCGACCTGGCGGTCGCGCAGCAGGCGCATGGCGGGTATGGCCCGGTAGGTGGTCTTTGCAGGATTGTTCGGCACGATATTTCCTTCATTGTTTGGAAGGCTGGCCGTGTGGCGGCAGTTGTGACGGGGTACCACCGCTGTGGGCTCCGGTATTCCATTGCGAACGGGTGATCATTTCCATCCGTCCCGCATTGCCGAGGATCTTCACGGCATCATCGTCACGATGAGATCGCGGCTCGGCCAGCCTGAAACGCGGAAGGGCGGCAAAAAAAGCGGCAATCGACCTGGCGATCGGCATTTCGGCCGTAAAGGGTTCCAATCGCCGGACATCGATTGCATCGATCCTGGCGAACGACCGATTTCCTTGGTTACCGGGGTAGTGGACGACCGGAGGTCGCCGCGTGGCATCTTGCATGAAGTTTCCAGGAATCCCCGTGAGTGACTTCAGGAGTCACCAGTCCTAAGACGTTGTCGAGGGGGAAGGCCCGGAAACGAGTGGTGGGCAAACCAGAAGCACGCCGCTTCAGGGACGCCGCAACTATGAGTATAGGTGTCCGTTGCATCCCAGGCCAACGCCCTTACAAGATGCCCCGGCAGGCGTTGCGCCACGCACCCGCGGCGCCCGCAAACGCAAACCGGTCGTCCACCGCTGGCACTACACTGAAATGGCATGCCACAGCAATCTTCGCTGTCCGGATCTCTTTGCTTTTCTTCGGATCGTCATCAACGCAAGGCTTGAAATGAACCGTCTCCAATACTCGGTGAACCTCTCCTACGAGGTCATGGATCCCATGGCGGACTTCATGCTGAACATTGAAGCTGCCAGGACTTCGCGGCAGTTCGTCGTTGCCGAGCGACTGACGTTCCCCCCGTCAATTCAGACCACCAACTACACGGATCCGGTGCTGCACAACCGCCTGCTTAGAATGCGCGCACCCAAGGGCCGCTTTGCCATCCGCTATGAGGCAGTCGTCGATATCGATCATCGCCTGGACGACAGCGATCAGTTGTCAGAAGTGCCTGTCGCCGAACTACCGTTCGATGTCTGGAACTACCTGGCGCCTAGCCGATACTGTGAATCTGACCGCCTGATGGAATTTGCAATGCGTGAATTCGGGGGCATGCAGCGCGGCTATGGCCGCGTCTACGCAATTCGGGAGTGGGTACGCAACCACATGCGTTTTCTCTCGCGCTCCACCAACGAGCGCACGTCGGCGGTTGATACCATCGTGGAACGCACCGGTGTCTGCCGCGACTTCGCCCACCTGATGATTGGGATCTGCCGCGCCCTGAGCATTCCGGCGCGCATGTCCAGCAGCCTGGACTATGGGGCGGATCCGACAATGGGCGCGCCGGATTTTCATGCAGTAGTGGAAGTGTACTTGTCCCACCGGTGGTACCTGCTCGATCCCTCCGGCGTATCGATCCCGACGGGGTTGCTTCGTATCGGCACCGGCCGGGATGCCGCGGACATACCATTCGCGGCGATATTCGGCTCGGTGGAATCGGAGCGGCCCTTTGTCGAAATCCATGCCGTGACCGACACAGCGGCCGGGATTGAAATGCCGGTGTTCACTGCAAAGGCCATCTCCACCTGGTAGCCGGCGCTCGTTGGCCGCTGCTACCGGCTCCGTGGTCGGTAGCGCGTCAACATTTGCTTCCCTTCATGCTCTCGGTTTCCATGGCGGCCTTCCATTCCTCATAGGCCTCGATCGGCTCCATGGACTGATCGACGAACGCGGCGGCGCGCTCTGCGGCGGCCAGCGTATCCACGGCGGAGTCGCCCTGGTTTTCGTCCTCCGTGCTGGGTGGCAGCAGCATGTCTTCGAGCATCGCCGCCAGCTCCGATGTATCCCATGACTCACCCAACTGCGTCTTCTTCTTTATATAGTGCCGGACTTCCGAGTTTTGTCCGGCGGTCAATGGCAGTCCACGGAAGGTAGGCTCTTCGTTCTGATGGATCATGATGTACCTCCGATGATGGGCTACACCTTTGAGTGTACGCGCAATACCGCACCACCACCGGAAGCACGGAAAGGGGCTGGGTCTGCGCCGCCGCTGTATTCCGCCCATTTCTGCTGCTCGGCTCGCTCCCATAGCGAGCCTGTTCGGCGCACGTACCACTACCGACCGGATAGTTTTCAGCGAAATTCATGATGATGGTGCAAACCTAATGGCACACTCCAACCTTGTCGTACATAGGAAGACACTAGCTTGCCCCGAGGTTCCGCGTCCGGTGCGACAATTTGCAGAAGGTCCCATCCTCCCACCCCGATCAGGCGAAATCGTCGACCGCCAGACAGCGCTTCAATGCGCTTGACCTTGCCAGTTCCGACCACACTCAATTCGTCCGGCGCCGCAGCGTGCTGCCAGGATCCTTCCAAGCACCAGGAGATAGTCATGGAGCGCATTACCAAATATCGTGGGTTCGCGATTCACGTGGATCTGGTGAGTACATCCGAGGACATGTTCGATGCATGGTTTAGTATCAGTGGTCCGCTTCGACCCCCCGGTGTTGCAGCGATCGGGGAGCGCATCAAATTACACGGCGGGCCGTTTTCTCGTCGGTGGGCGCATCTGATCGCAGAATTGGCTGGCAGAGCCGCAATCGATGTCATTCTGGGTGTCGAATAACACGCCCTCGCAGCCGGAAACGTCTGAATAAGTCTCGGCACGATTCGCGCGCCGCCTGGGATTCAACGCTTGTGCTCCTGGGTCAAGGGAAGGCCTCAGAAGGTGCTTTCTGAATCAATGCCGTCCATTTCGCCGCTCCGGTATTTGTCTCCCTTAAGGGTAGCGCTACTGTGATGATGAGAGATCACTTGCTGCCAGAGGCCAACAAATAGGTCTACGATGAAGGCGTGGTCACTTTGTAACCCCACAGTCCGCAACCATGATGCTTGCAGGCACTGCGTACCCATCTGAGGCCACGAGAACGCGCCCGAGCGCGCCCCCTCTGGGCGATGGAGCGGTGCCGACCAACCTGAGGCTTGTCCCCGAAGCCACCACGTCCGCGTTGGGCGCACAAGGAGCCAACAATGAAACTGATTGAGCCCGACGAACAACGGGCATTTCTTGCTGTCCTGCAGCATAACGGTCTGGCAGAACATGATTTCGAGCTTGCCGAAACCGATACGACGGACCCAAAGGGCGATGAGAACTTTGGTCTGCAGGGCTATGTCGCCGTAACCAGACGATCAACTCGAGTTACGCGGGAATACCCTATCGGTTACGAGACAGATTGGGTGGAGCACTTCAGCAAAGATCTGGGAGCCGGCGCATTCGACAAGCTGGAATGAGCGATAGGTGCAGTTTCTCGCCGCCGAAGTTGAACTCGGTCACGTCCGATGGCGACAAGGGTATCTAGGATGACGGGGATCTAGCCTACCAGCCTGCGGCGCGACCACACCGGTAGTACGGCTCGACCGCCGCTATCAGACGCTGCCAGGGCACCACGCTTTCCATCTCCGCCAGGAAGCGCTGGCGACGATTCACGCGCTTCTTGCCATGGCTTTCCGCTTCCGCAAAACCGATCTGCCGCGTCATCTCCGACTCATCTCTTGGGCATACACATGACAACGCTTAAAAGCCACCCAACGATGACCTTCGTTCTGAACAAATCAGTCTTTCCTTCAGCCTTTTTCGTCGTCAGGCGTGTCCGATAGCGCAGATTGAAGTGCGCCGAGATTGCCCTCATGGAACTATTGACATGAACAAGTAGGCGGCGAAGATCACGAGGTGTACCACGCCTTGCAGGATGGTAGAACGGCCCATGCCGAGGGTCAGCGTCAGCACGATCAGCGTCAGAAATAGCAATACCATATCCTTGCCACCGAGCCCCAGCACAAGCGGCTGGCCGGTCCAGATGAAGACCGCGGCGACCGTCGGAATCGTCAGGCCGATACTGGCTAGCGCTGAGCCCAGTGCCAGGTTCAGGCTCGTCTGGATGCGATCGCCGCGCGCCGCGCGCAATGCCGCCAGGCATTCGGGCAGCAGCACGAGCGCGGCAATCACGATACCAACCACGGCCGCCGGAGCGCCTGCGGAAAGTATGGCGTTCTCCACCGACGGTGACAGCAACTTGGCGAGCCCCACAACCACCACCAGACAGACAATCAGCAGCACGCCACTTGCCAGCGCCACGCGCGCAGGCGGCGGGGGGAGGTGCTCGTTTTCATCCGAGCTTCCTTCCACCAGGAAGTAGTCGCGGTGGCGTACGGTCTGCACGAAGATGAAGCATCCGTACAGCACCAGCGACATCACGCCTGAAAAGCCCAGTTGTGCGGGCGTCAGCATCGGCCCTGGCATGGAACTCGTGTAGCTCGGCAACACCATTGTCAGCACCAGCAGCGCGGCCAGCACGGCCATCGCCGCGTTGGCGCCCGGCGCCTGGAAGGCCTGTTCGCGATGATGCAGGCCGCCTACGAACAGGCACAGCCCGACGATGCCGTTGCAGATGATCATCACCGCCGCAAACACGGTGTCGCGCGCAAGGCCCGCATTTTCCGGGCCGGAAGAGAGCATGACCGAGACGATCAGCGCCACTTCGATGACCGTGATGGCAAGGGCCAACACCAACGTACCGAACGGCTCGCCGACCTTGTGGGCAACGACTTCGGCGTGATGAACGCTCGCAAAGACCGAGCCGGCTAGTGCGATGCCCATCAGCGCGATCAGCCAGCCTTGGCCGGACAGCAATGCGCCGGCAGCCAGCGTGACTAAGGCGACACACGGCGCAACGATCGTCCATGCAGGCAATTTGCTGGATGTAAGCATCATCTCTGCATTCTCCTTCCGTTCGTGCTTTTTGAAGCGGATGTCCGCACGGGGCGAACGGAGACGATCGGCGGCTGCAGTGCACAACAAGCATACCTTGGCAATGCCCTTCCCGTTGCACAAAGGTGTTGGTAAGCGGGGCTTGACTGCCTAGAATTTCCTGTGTGCATTGGCTTGCAGGGAATTTTATTTGGCGAAGAATTTTTCGCAAGAAGACAATGTGGAACCACGAATGTTCGAGGAGATGGAAATGACCGCGCGTAAATTGTCCGCTGTTGGCTTGGTTGCGATAGCGCTCGCTTTTACCGGTGCGAGCGCGCAGCAGATGCAGGAATCGAAAGGCCAGCAAGGAGCAGAATCAACCCAGGTTCCGAAAGCGCCGTCGACCGTCGCCGAAGCTAAGGCCATGATTGCCGAGCGTTTCAAGGCGGCGGACGTCGACCATGACGGGAAACTGACCCGCGAAGAAGCCAAGGCGGGTATGCCGGAGGTGTACAAGCACTTTGACAAGATCGATGCCAGGAAGCGGGGTTACGTAACAGAACGTCAAATCGGTGCGTACTGGCAGGCGAAGACCAAGGAACAGATGCAGAAGGAGAATCCCATCTGGAACTGACCTGTTGCCCCGCTGGGATAACGGCCGAAGCCGCCCCGGATCCGGATTGGACCGTCCGACGCTCCGATCTGCGAACGGCGCCGGCGTAAATTCGCGGCTGGGCGTGTTGACCGCCCCGAAACGTGCGATGGGGCGGACGAGATGTGGGCGCGTCAGTGCTCTGCATGACTGCGCATCTGGCCAGAGCCCTCGCCCTTCATCCGTGGCAGTCCCCCGGAGGTGTTCATGACACACCTTAGGCGCGTCGTTGGGATGATCTTCCCGGGTGCCTTTTCGTTGCTCGTGGCCATTGCCCTGCCGGCGGGCGCCGGGAACGGGGACACCGTGGCTCAGTTGAGGTCTCGCGGCGTATTGCGCTGTGGCGTGAGCGAAGGGAATCCGGGCTTTTCAACGAAGAACGCCGCGGGGCGCTGGTCGGGTATCGACGTGGATTTCTGTCATGCCGTCGCCGCGGCAGCACTGGGTGACGCAGAAAAGGTCACGTTCGTCCCGCTTAAGGCATCGGCGCGATTTCCCGCCCTGCGCACGGGTGTGGTAGACATCCTCAGCCGGAATACGACCTGGACGCTGGCCCGCGAGAGCACGCTGGGCGTGCAGTTCGCCGGGGTGATCTTCTACGACGGCCAGGCATTCATGGTGCCCAGGCGGAGCGGCGTAAAGACCGTCGACGAGCTCGCCGGGGCCACCGTGTGTGTCGAAAAAGGTACTTCCAGCGAGACGCATCTTGTGGAGTACTTTGCCGCCAGGCGATTGCGCGTGACGCCGCTGGTCATCGACTCCGTGAGCGAAGTGGGCGATGCATTTTTCGCGGGACGCTGCCGCGCGTATACCGCCGATGCCGCGCGCCTTGCTGCCGCACGCCTGCGTGCGCCCCAGGGAACGCGGGACTACGTGATCCTGCCTGAACGGATCTCGCAGGAGCCCGTCGGACCTGTCGTGCGCGATGACGACCAGCGCTGGCTGACGCTGGTACGTTGGGTGCTCCTGTCGCTGATCGCCGCCGAGAGAAATGGGGTCACCCAGGCGAACGTGAGCATGCGCATGAGCGATCCCGTGGTGGCGAGCGCGCTGGACCCGGGGGACGATATCAGCAGGGCGATCGGTGTCGATCCCGGTTGGGTCGTGCGTGCCGTACGGAGCGTCGGCAACTACAGGGAAGCATTCGATCGCAATCTTGGGGCGCACAGCCCGCTCAATCTCGAGCCCGGCCTCAACCAGCTTTGGACCCAGGGCGGTTTGATGTACGCGCCGCCGATCCGATAGACGCCGTAGATGCGACAGGTGGACCCTCAGCATGAGCGACCTGCAGATCCATACCGTCCTCGCCGTCTTTGCGGCTGTGATCCTGGCGATCGCCTTCAACGTGATCGACATGGCGATCGCCGCGCTGATCGGAGTGTGCCTGCTTATCGCGCTCGGCATCCTCAACGAGGACGACCTGCTCAGCGCAACGCGAACTTCCGGTGGCCCGCTGAGTTTGCTGTTCGGGGGCATGGTGGTTGCCCGCGTGCTGGCCACCACCGGGCTCTTTGATCTGCTGGGAGACATGCTCCTGAGGGCCACCGGTGGCAGCGGCAAGCGTTTCCTGCTGTTGCTGGTCGCGATGATCGCGCCGCTGTGCGCGGTCCTGCCCAACGCGACGACTGTCATCTTGCTGGCGCCTGTCATCATCCGGGTTGCCGTCGCCCTGGAGGCGGACATCGTCGGGCCCATGGTGCTGACCGCGATTGTGAGCAACTCCGCTGGCCTGCTGACGCTGGTGGGGGATCCGGCGACCTTTCTTGTCGGAAGCTCGATCGGCATGACCTTCGGTGAGTACCTGCGCCGCGCGAGCCTGGGTGGAATCATGGCGCTGGCTGTCGTCGTGCCATTCTTTCCGATATTGATGCGGGATGTTTGGCGCCTTCGGCGGATGCTTCCGCCGCGCACGCCGTTGCCTCGGCTGGCCCGACCTGTCTACGCCATGTTCTGCGTGGCCGTGCTTGTAGTGATGGTGGCGCTCTTTGTTTTCGGCGAGGACTTGCCAACACGCGTTGTGCCACCGGCCGTCGCTGTCATCGCGGGAGCGCTGGCGCTGCTGGTCGGCTACGGCGCCAAAGTCGAACCGACCGAGAACGTGTTGCGGGACGTCGACTGGAAGACACTGATGTTCCTGGGCAGCATTTTCTGTCTGGTGCAGGCGGTGACCAAGACCGGGGTGCTTCAGCAACTGGCGATGCGGCTTTATGCGTCCTTCGGTACCGAGTTGACGCTTGTTGCCCTGGTGATGATCGCAGGAATCGGCCTGCTCTCGAGCCTGCTGGCCAATGTGCCGGTGGCAGCGGCGTCGATCCTGATCATCAAAGGCTACCTGGTGGCGGCAGAAGTGGTGCCGGAAGCGGCCCTTGGCACTCACTTCTCCCAGTGGCCGGCCTCAACGATTCCGGTCTTCATCGGCATGATGTTTGGTGCAACGCTGGGCGGAAATGCCACGCTTATCGGTGCCTCCGCCAACATCGTGTCCGCCGGCATTTGTTCGCGCCATGGCAAGCCAATCACCTTTGCCACCTTCCTGCGCTATGGCCTTCCCATCACAGTTGCCCAGTTGGCAGTGTCGGCCCTGTACGTCGTCATACTCGCGTGGTTGCTGCGCTGAAGCTGGAACGCGCCCAACCGAGCGAAGGCGCGCGCCTCGGTCCCTTCATCGGATGTGCCCGCAGGGTCTCGCCCAGAGCCCGCCGCCAGCGCCGGTTTTGCACATTTACATGCTGCCTGCCAGCGTCTACGATGCATTTACGCATTGTGCAGCAGGTAGCTGCCGGCTCGGCGCAAGCGCAATGTCCGGCCAGCATCAGGTTCCAATCACAGATCCGCTTCGGATCGTCGTTCAACCCGGAATCGCGCCTCGATGCGTTTGATGAGCCGGGGCGCTTTTACCGTCACCCGGATAGCGAAAGCCAACACTTGCGGAGTGCTATCCGAAGGATTTCCGCTTCGGTCAGAGCATCGATTGCAACAGCGGGGGGCACGTGCCGCGGGGAGGGCAGGTGATGGTTCGCTGCAACGTGATGCTTGCGCCCCGCAACCTGGGCTTCCCGACGCAGGCTATGGAGGAGCGGCGCCGATGAGTATCATCTGGCGTGCCACTGGTTTGCTCGCGGTGTCCATCACCCTCACCGCGCGCTACCTATTCCCGGGCCTGCTCAGAGACGCGCAGGCTGCGCTACGCAAACGCTTCGCCGTGTGGCGCGCTGCCACGCGGGGCACGGCAATGCGCCGCCGTGCGACACCATGCCAGACACCGATCGGCAACGAGACCCCCAGTGTCCATGGCGGCAAGGCCGTCCAGTGGTTCGAGCGGCTGCGCCGGCCGCCTCGCGCACCCTCTCTGGATGGCGACGGCAAGCGCCTGAGCCAGACCGAAGGCGAGTTCTGCAGCGCATTGGAATTCCTGCCGATAGCGATCCTTGTGCTGAATCATGATGGCAATGTCTCGCTGGCAAACGAGCAGGCGGGCAGGCTTTTTGGCTATCGTCGCGAAGCGTTGCCGGGAATGGCCGCCAGCATGCTGATTCCACGCTTTCCAATCAAGGACCATGATGCGTCGCATGGTGGCGCGAACGTGGTCGATGGCGGGTATGAAGCCGGGAGGGGCGCCAGGCAGGAACTCAAACTATGCGCGCGCCGCAAGGACGGGACGGAGTTTCTCGCCGAGATCCGGTTCAATCGTCTTGGCTTCAGGAACGCTCATGCGGTGCTCGCCGTCGTCGATTCGAGCCAGCGACAGGAGCAACATCGCAAGCAGCAGGAGCTGGTGCACCTGGCCCGCATATCCACCCTGGGGGAACTCACGGCATCGCTCGCGCACGAATTGAACCAGCCGCTCACGGCGATCCTGAGCAACGTGCAGGCCGCCCTGCGGTTCATGGCGGCGGATCCGATCGATCTTGATGAGGTGCGCGAGATACTGAAGGATATCGTTCAGGACGACAAGCGGGCGAGCGAAGTGATTCGCCGCATTCGTGCACTGGTCAAGAAGAGCGAGCTCGAGATCGTGCCGCTCGAACTTGGCAGCGTCGTGCGTGACGTGATGCAGCTACTGCATAGCGATGCCATCGTGCGCGGCATCGACGTGGCACTGCGCGTTGAAGCCGGCCTGCCGATGGTGCCCGGCGACCGGGTCCAGTTGCAACAGGTGTTGCTCAATCTGCTACTGAATGCGTTTGACGCGATGGAACACTGCCTGTTGCATGATCGCAAGGTCGCCATCTGCGTAGAGAGGGACAGCCCTGGCATGGTGCGCGTGAATGTGCGTGACAACGGATGCGGACTGAGTGACGACAAGTTCGGCGAGATATTCAAGGCCTTCATGACTTCGAAGAAGGACGGCCTTGGCCTCGGGCTCTCGATCAGCAGATCGATCGTCGAGATGCATGGCGGGCGGATCTGGGCCGAGAACAATGCCGGGCAGGGGGCGACGTTCTCCTTCATCTTGCCTACGTTGGTCAGGCCCGCGGCAAGCCATGCTGGCAAAGCGCCATGAGCGACCCCTGTCCTGTCATCTATCTGGTGGACGACGACGATTCGGTGCGGCGTGCGCTCACGCGCTTGATCCAGTCCGCGGGATACCAGGTACAGGCATACGATTCCGCACGCGCATTTCTTCAACGTGATGGCGCCGCGGACCAGCACGCCTGCCTGGTGCTGGACATGCGATTGCCCGATCTCAGCGGGCTCGAGCTGCAGCGCGAGCTGAATGCGGCGAGTCCGGTGCTTCCGATCATCTTCATCAGTGGGTATGGCGATATCCCGATGACCGTGAGCGCGCTGAGGGCCGGCGCATCCGACTTCCTGCCAAAGCCGGTGGAGGGCCGTGACCTGCTGCGCGCGATCGCACAGGCGCTTGACCGCGCGATCGAGGCAAGGGAGAGCCGGCGGGAATTCGAGTCCATCCGCAGTCGCCTGGAGCGGCTCACGCCCCGGGAGCGGGACGTCATGGCGCTGGTCGTGACAGGTTTGCTGAACAAGCAGATTGCCTGCGAACTTGGCACCGTCGAGAAGACCGTCAAGGTGCACCGGGCGCGAGTGATGGAAAAGATGGGGGCGCATTCGCTCGCCGAACTGGTCCGGATCGCCGACAAGGCCCGCCTGCCCGGTTCTGAGCTCAAAGCCCCGAAGCGCTGAGGCACGGCAGGCCGCCCGCTTGGACCAAGGTCCAATAGCCGCATTTCCCAGGCTCCCTTACTCTTCAGTTGGTAGGGCATTCCTTCGGGAGAATCGCTATCAGCGGGATCATGCACAATGAGCAAAGTCAAGCCATTCGTCGCCATCGTCGATGACGATGAATCGGTGGGCCGGGCCATCAAACGACTCTTGCGCTCCATCGGCATGCAGGCCGACGCGTTTGCCAGTGGTGAGGCGTTCCTCGAACTCGTTTCCTCACTGCCCTCGTATCGCCCGGACTGCGTGATTCTCGATATCCAGATGCCGGGCCTGAACGGGCTCGAAGTGCAGCAGCGCCTGGCGGGCAGCGGCATGCCGGTGATCTTCATCACCGCGTACGACGACATTGCCGTGCGCGAACAGGCGCTGGCGGCGGGCGCGGCGGCTTACCTGCGCAAGCCCTTCAACGACGAACTCTTCGTCAGGACCGTACGCAGCGCCCTTGGCCTGGGCCCGCCGCCCTGACCGGGGAGAGGCGATGGGACCGCTATGGGACCAAAGGCCAATTGCCTTAAGCGCAAGCCAAAGCCAATATGGAATTCACGGCAAGCGGATTCGAGGCAGGCTTGCAGTTCACTCATGCGTTGGTACTCGACAAAAGGAGCGCGCATCATGATCAAGTACGTCCGTAGCATGCTATTCATCCCCATCTTGCTCGTCGCGGCAGCGTGCTCGACCTCCGACAACACCATGTCCGGGTCCGCATCCAGCACGAGCGCCGCGTCGTCAAGCGAGAACAGCAAGCTGGACAAGGACGCGCGCGCGGCGCTACAGCAGCTGCTTTCGACCAACCCGAAGGCCACTGAAATCAACGACAAGGCTGTTGCCATCCTGGTCTTCCCGGACATCCTCAAGGCGGGCCTCATCGTGGGCGCGCAAGGCGGAAACGGCGTGCTGCTCAGCCGCGATGGGAAGACGCTCGGCTATTACAACGCCACCGCGCTTTCCTATGGTCTGCAGGCCGGTGCGCAGTCATTCGGGGAATCGCTGTTCTTCATGAGCGATTCGGCGCTGGCCTACCTGTACAAGAGTGATGGATGGTCGGTTGGTGTCGGCCCGAGCGTTGTCGTCATGGATGCGGGTACGGCGAAGTCGATGACCACGACGACGCTGAAATCCGATATCTATGCGTTTATCTTTGACCAGAAAGGCTTGATGGCCGGGCTGGGGTTGCAAGGCCAGAAGATTACGAGGCTGAATCGCTAAGACAGCAACGATGTTCGACAGGCTTGCGCATCGAGCGTGAGGGTAGTCTCTGTCCGGTCTTGCCGTGGGCGCGATCAGCCCGGGTGCCGGCCGGCGAGCCCCTCCGTCGCGGATTGGAGCGTGGCGGCGGTCGCCTGGCATGAACTGCCAGGGATGGACGTCCGGCCGCCGGCATGGCTCCCGTTCCGCCCGCCCGGCGTAAAAGCAGGGCAGGCCGACGCCTGCATGCCGATGTGGCTTCGAACAGCGGTCGCGCGGAGACTCCCATGGTGAATCCATCGTTCCAGAACAGGACGGGTTCCTCGCTCGGTGGGCATGGGCAGGCATGCCTTGCCGGTTCCCGGTGGGCGCTTGCTGCCGCGGTGGTTGTCACGCTCGCCGGATGCGGCAAGCCGGCCGGCCTGCCGCCGCGAGAGCCGCCGGAAGTCACCGTGATGACGGTGAGCGCGCACGATACGCCGATTTCGTTCGAGTTTGTCGCGCAGACCCAGAGCTCGCGCGAGGTCGAGATTCGGGCGCGGGTGGAGGGGTTTCTCGAGAAGCGGCTCTACACCGAAGGCCAGCTGGTGCGGGCTGGCCAGACCATGTTCCAGATGGATCGCAAGCCATTCGAAGCCGCCCTCCAGACGGCAAAGGGGCAGCTCGCGCAACAGCAGGCGCGGCTGACCGTGGCCAGGGCGAACCTGGCGCGGGTCAAGCCGCTGGCCGAGCAACACGCAGTCAGCCTGAAGGATCTCGACGATGCGATCGGTAGCGAGCGCGAGGCGCAGGCCGCGGTGATAGCGGCGCAAGGGCAGGTCCAGACCGCGCAACTCAACCTGAGTTACACCACCATCGCCACCCCCCTCAGCGGCGTGTCAAGCTATGCGCGCAAGCAGGACGGCAGCTACGTCACGCCAGGAGAGTCCGGGCTGTTGACCTACGTGTCCCAGCTTGACCCGATGTGGGTCAACTTCAGCATCTCCGAGAACGAGGTACTGCGCTATCGCGATCAGGTCGCCAAGGGACTGCTGCGGTTTCCCGCGAGCAATGATTTCGAGGTGGAGATCATTCTCGCCGACGGTTCGATATTGCCTATCCGGGGCCACATCAACTTTGCCGACCCGTCTTACAGCAAGGAAACCGGCACCTTTCTCGTGCGCTCGGTGCTGCCTAACGCGCAAGGAACGCTGCGTCCCGGGCAGTTCGTGCGGGCACGGGTGCTAGGGGCGAGCAAGCCCAATGCGATCCTGGTGCCGCAGCGCGCGGTGCTGCAGGGTGCCAAGAGCCATTTCGTCTGGGTGATCGACGCGGATGGCAAGCAGGCCAGGCAGCGAGTGGTGGATGTCGGCGAGTGGCACGGTGCCGACTGGTTCATCGAGCAAGGCTTGCGCGCCGGCGAGCGCATTGTGGTGGACGGCGCGATCCGTGTCGCCGCTGGCGCGCCACTCAAGATCGCCGGGGCACCTGCGGCCTCAACCGGCGGTAGCACGCAGCCAGCCCCGAAGGCGGCGGCCGCGGTGCCGGCCGAGAATCAGGTGGCTGGGTCTGCCAAGCCAGACGCGGCCCGGAAGCCGTAACCGGCCAAGTCCCATGAACATTTCCCACTTCTGCATCGAGCGTCCGATCTTTGCATCCGTCATCTCGATCGTCATCACCCTGGCGGGCGCCGTGGCGATGCTCGCCCTGCCGATCGCGCAGTACCCTGACGTTACGCCGCCACAGATTACCGTGGCGGCAAATTACCCGGGCGCGAATGCCGATGTCGTGGCCGACAATGTGGCAGCGCCGATCGAGCAGCAGGTCAATGGCTCCGACAACATGATCTACATGAACTCGTCGAGCTCCTCGACCGGGAGCTATTCGCTGAGCGTGTTCTACGAGATCGGGACCAATCCCGAGCTTGCGCAGGTGGACGTGCAGAACAGGGTGAATCTCGCGTTGCCACAATTGCCGCAGTCGGTGCAGGCCCAGGGCATCAGTGTGCAGAAGAAGTCGTCGGCATTCATGATGGTCATAGCGATCTACTCGCCCACCAATCGCTACGATCCCACCTACATCGCCAACTACGCCAATATCTATGTGCTCGACGCGCTGAAGCGCATCCCGGGCGCCAACCAGACCAGCGTGTTCGGCACTCCCGACTACGCGATGCGGATCTGGCTCAAGCCGGACCGCATGGCGCAGCTGAAGGTGACGGCCTCGGATGTACAGCGGGCGGTCGCCAACCAGAACCAGCAGTTCGCGGTGGGCCGTATCGGCCAGTCGCCGACTGGCAGGCCGGTCGAGCAATCGTTTGCCGTCACGACTTCGGGAAGGCTGACCGAGCCGCAAGAGTTCGAGAACATCATCATACGTGCCGCCAGTGGCGGTGCCGCGATCGTCCGGCTCAGGGACGTGGGCAGGGCCGAGCTGGGGCAAAAAGACTACTCGATCCGCAGCAGTTACCAGGGCAAGCCCGCTACGCTGCTGGCGGTATGGCAGCAGCCTGGCGCCAATGCGCTGGATGTCTCCAGGCAGGTGACCGAGACGCTGGCTCGGATGAAGAGCGCCTTTCCCGAAGGCATCGAATACAAGGTCGTCATGGACACGACCGAGTTTACCCGTGCATCGATCAAGGACGTGGTGAAAACCTTCGTCGAGGCGCTGGTGCTGGTCGTGGCGGTCGTGTACATCTTCCTGCAGAGCCTGCGGGCCACCTTGATTCCGGTGCTCGCGGTCCCGGTGTCGATCGTCGGCACGTTCAGCGGCATGAGCGTGCTGGGGTTCTCGATCAATATGCTGACGATGTTCGGCATGATACTGGCGATCGGCATCGTGGTCGATGACGCGATCGTGGTGATCGAGAACGTCGAGCGCAACATGATGGTGCATCACCTGAGCCCGAAAGAGGCTGCCAAGCGCGCGATGGACGAAGTGGCGGGGCCCGTGGTGGCAATCGTGCTGGTGATGAGCGCGGTCTTTGTTCCGGTGGCGTTCCTGGGCGGCATCACCGGGCAGCTCTACAAGCAGTTTGCCATCACCATCGCGATATCCGTGGCGATCTCCGGCGTGGTTGCGCTGACGCTCTCGCCGGCGCTGGCGGGCGTGGTGCTGAAAGGGGGGCATCATGAGAAGGGGCGCTTCTTCACATGGTTCGACGCCAAGTTTGCGCGGATGACGGCCGGCTACTCGCGCGCGGTCGCGCTGGTGATCAAGCGCTCCGGCATCGCCTTGCTGCTGTTTGCGGGCATGATCGCGATCGCTGTCATGTTGATGAAGTCGACCCCGACCGGGTTCCTGCCGCCGGAGGACCAGGGCTATCTGCTCGGCGTGGTGATGATGCCGGACGCGGCGAGTCTTGATCGCACCGGCGACGTATCCAGGCGCGCGGCCGAGTATTTCATGAAGCAGGAGGCCGTGAGCGGTATCGCCGTGGTCGATGGCTACAGCCTTCTCGACGGCCAGAACAAGAACAATGCGGCAGCCTTCTTCGTCGGCCTGAGGTCTTTCGACGAGCGCTACAAATCCGCGAATATTCGCAGCCAGAACGCGAGGGCAGTCATCGTTGGGGCATACCAGGCGCTGTCGAAGGTACCCGAGGGCGTGATCCTGCCGGTGAACCCGCCGTCGATTCCGGGGCTCGGCACCACGGGCGGGATGGAGATGTGGATACAGAGCAAGGGCGACGCGAACAACAGCCAGCTTGCGGCGGTGGTCGGGGATTTTATCGCCAAGGCGAATCAACGCCCCGAGATTGCCAGTGCCACCGCCACCTTCAACGCGTCGTCGCAGCAGTTGCTGGTCGACGTGGATCGCGACAAGGCGGAAACGCTGGGCGTTCCGGTCGAGGATGTCTATAGCGCGATGCAGACGAATTTCGGTTCGCTCTATGTGTCGCAGTTCAACAAGCTGAGCCGTCTGTGGCAGGTGATCCTGCAGGCGGAGCCGAGCTACCGCTTGACGCCGGAAGATCTGGCGCAGATTTTCGTGCGCAGCAGGACCGGCGACATGGTGCCGCTCAAGGCTGTCGTGACATCCAGGTACGTGACCGGGCCGGATCTGGTGACGCGCTTCAACAACTTCCCGGCAGTCAAGATCACCGCCAACCCGGCGCCCGGCCGCAGTTCCGGTGAGGCGATCGCGGCGCTCCAGGAGGTCGCCTCGCAAGTGATGTCGTCCGATTTCGGCGTGGCGTGGAGCGGTGAGGCGTTCGAGGAGCAGCAGTCCGGCAGCACTTCAGCCCTGGTATTCGGCTTCGGCCTGGTGATGGTGTTCCTGATCCTCGCTGCCCAATACGAGAAGTGGAGCCTGCCGTTCGGGGTACTGCTGGCGGTACCCTTCGCGCTGTTCGGCGCATTGGTGGCGATCTTGCTGCGTGGGCTGACCAACGACATCTATTTCCAGATCGGGTTGACCATGCTGGTGGCGCTGGCGGCGAAGAACGCGATCCTGATCTTCGAGTTCGCCGTGTTGAACAGGGAAGGGGGCATGTCCGTGTATGACGCGGCGATGACGGCGGCCAGCGAGCGCCTGCGCCCGATCATCATGACATCGCTTGCCTTCATCCTGGGCTGCGTGCCGCTGGCGATCGCACTGGGCGCCTCCCAGAACAGCCGGCACTCCCTCGGCACCGGTGTGATCGGCGGCATGCTCGGTGCCACGGTGATCGCGGTCTTCTTCATTCCGATGTTCTATCACGTCATCGAGTCGATGACGGACAGGCGCGGCGGCAAAAAGGCGGGCAGCGGCGGTTCGGCTGGCGCACCGGAGGTGAGCGGTGGGACAGTGGCAACCGGCCCGCTGGCTGGCGGCCATGAGGATCGCTGACATGCGTGCCCACTCCATCCTGGCGATCGCGACCCTGATGGTCTGCGCTTGCGCGCTGGGGCCGGACTATGAACGGCCTCCGATCGACACGCCGCAGGCATTCCGCTTTGAAAGCGGCGAGGCGAAGGACGTGGCGAACACGCTATGGTGGGAGGAGTTCCACGACCCGGTGCTGAATGAACTGGTGGCGGCCGCGCTCGCGGAGAACAAGGATGTGAGGATCGCCGCGGCACGGGTCGACCAGTTCATCGGCCAGTTCGCGACCACCCGCGCGCAGCTGTTTCCGCAGGTTGGCGCGTCGTTCGACGCCCAGCGCCAGCGCATCAGCCGGGCGGGAGCGACGCCCGTGCCGCCAGGTATCGGGCCCGAGTTCAGCACCTTGACCGCCGCGTTGTCGGCATCCTGGGAAATCGACGTGTTTGGCAAGCTGCGCCGCCAGACCGAGGCTGCCCGGGCCAACCTGCTTGCGAGCGAGGAAGGGCGGCGCGCAACCATCCTGACCCTGGTGGCGTCGGTTGCCACCGCATACGTCAATCTGCGGGACCTCGACAGGCAGCTCGAGATCGCCAAGGCCACGACCGCGAGCCGCGCCGATTCGCTCAAGGTCTTCACGCAACGCTATGAAGGCGGCACCGTGGCGCTGATGGAGGTGGCACAGAATCAGTCCGAGTATGAAGCCGCTCTGGCGACCATTCCGCAGATAGAAGCGCAGATCGCGCAGCAGGAGGACGCCTTGTCGGTGCTGCTTGGGCGTAACCCGGGGCCCATCCTCCGCGGCCGCGATCTGGGTCAACTGGAACTGCCGGCGGTGCCGGCGGGGCTGCCGTCCAGCCTGTTGCAGCGCCGTCCGGACCTGCTCCAGGCGGAGCAGAACCTGGTGGCCGCCAATGCGCTGATCGGCGCCGCGCGTGCGCTGTACTTTCCGTCGATCTCTCTGACCGGCCTGTTCGGCACTTCCAGCCGGGAGTTCTCGACGTTGTTTACCGGGCCGGCGCGGATCTGGACCTATGCCGGCTCCGTGGCGCAGCCGATCTTTACCGCGGGCAGCATCCGGGGCCAGGTGCAGCAGGCGCAGGCGCAGCAACAACAGGCCCTCGTTCAATACCAGAAGGCAATACAGGTTGCCTTCCAGGAAGTCGAGGATGCGCTCGTCACGGCGCAGAAGTCGCGCGAGCAGCTCGTTGTACAGGGGCGCCAGGTCGATGCCCTGCGTTCGTATTCGCACTTCGCGCGCCTGCGCTACGAGGCGGGCTACACCAGCTATATCGAGGTGCTGGATGCCGAGCGCAGCCTGTTCAACGCCGAGCTCGGCTATACGCAGACGCAGGGCCTGGTGTTTACCGCCATCGTCAACCTCTACAAGGCGATGGGCGGCGGCTGGGTGGTCGAGGCCGACCGGATGTC
The DNA here is from genome assembly GCF_057798855.1 of Cupriavidus sp. 96C5-1. Lineage (NCBI taxonomy): Bacteria > Pseudomonadati > Pseudomonadota > Betaproteobacteria > Burkholderiales > Burkholderiaceae > Cupriavidus > Cupriavidus sp. 96C5-1. The sequence continues at coordinate 44,624 of NZ_JBYOJU010000046.1, forward strand.
CGGCGTGGCCGCCCCGCCGAAGTCCACCATGGAGAGTTCGCCATGACACGGTTCGCGCTGACGGCCTGCCACGAGTGCGACTTGCTGTTGCGGGAGCCGCGCATGCCGCGCGGCGGTATTGTGCGGTGCCCGCGCTGCGGCGCAGAGTTGTATCGTTACCACCCGCAGAGCATCGACCGGGCGCTCGCCTGCACGCTGGCGGCGCTGGTCCTGTTCGTTCTCGCGAACGTGTTTCCGATCATTGGTCTGGCACTCAGCGGTCACGTCGTCTATACGACGCTGTATGGCGCGGTGCGCGTGCTGTATCTGGACGGGATGTGGCCCATGGCGGCACTGGTGCTCGTGACGACCATCCTGATGCCATTGCTGCAGTTGGCCGCGATGAGCTATCTGCTGTTGCCGATCCGGCTACGCCGGTCACCGTGGCGGCCCGACTTGCTGTTCCGGCTCCTGTATCTGACAAAGCCCTGGGGCATGACGGAGGTGCTGATCATCGGTGTGCTGGTGGCGGTGGTCAAGCTGGCGCATATCGCCGGGGTGGTGCCGGGCATCGCGATCTGGTCGTTCGGCGCGCTCATGCTGCTGCTGGCGGCCGCAAGCGCCGCTTTCGATTCGCGTGATGTGTGGGCAAGGCTGGGAGCGCCGCGATGAACGCCAACGGTCATGTGCCTCCTGTCTCCCATGTCTCGGCGGCGCATTATGGGCTGGCGCTGTGTCACAGTTGCGGATTGCTGGCGCGCCTGACACCCTCAGCGGAACATGCGCACTGCCCGCGCTGCGGCGCCAGCCTGCATTTGCGCAAGCCCGGCAGTCTTGCCCGCACCTGGGCGCTGCTGATTGCTGCCATCGTGATGTATATCCCGGCCAATGTCCTGCCGGTGATGGATACGAGTTCCCTGTTCGGCGCGCAGCGGGACACCATACTCAGCGGGGTGGTATACCTCTGGGTCTCGGGCTCGTGGCCGCTGGCGGTGGTGGTATTCATCGCCAGCGTCGCCGTGCCCATGCTGAAGATCCTCGCGCTGCTGTATCTCGTGATTTCGGTGCAGCGCCGCTCAAGGTGGCTGCCACGCCAGCGCGCGCGCATCTACCGGATCGTCGAGTTTGTCGGGAAGTGGTCGATGCTGGATATCTACGTGATCACGATCCTGGTGGCGCTGGTGCAGTTCGACGCGCTGGCGACAGTCAAGGCGGGGCCGGCGGCGCTCGCCTTCGGCGCGGTGGTCGTGCTTACCATGTTCGCCGCCATGACGTTCGACCCGCGCCTGATCTGGGACGAACCGCAGGACCATCATGGCTAGCCCTCCCGACCTGCCGGATCCCGACGCGCTTCCCGAGGCCGTGGTGGCACCGCAGGCGCGCTGGCGGCTGCAGCTGATCTGGCTGATCCCACTGATAGCGGTGTTGATCGGCGTGGGACTGGCCGTCCAGTCCGTGCTGGAGCGCGGGCCGACGATCACGATCAGCTTCAGGACCGGCGAAGGGCTGGAGGCGGGCAAGACCAAGCTCAAGTTCAAGGATGTCGACATCGGCCTGATCCGCAGCGTAACGCTATCCCCGGACCAGAAGAACGTGATCGCCAGCGCGGAAATCAGCAAGAGTGCGGAGAGACTGCTGGTGGCGGATTCGCGCTTCTGGGTGGTGCGGCCGCGTATCTCGGGCGGTACGGTCTCGGGCCTCGGCACGCTGCTGGGTGGCTCCTTTGTCGCCATGGACGTCGGCAGCGCGACGGCGAAGCGGCGCGACTATGTCGGACTCGAAACACCCCCCGTGTTCGGCAGCGACGTGCCCGGGCGTCAGTTTGTGCTGAAGAGCGAGGATGTCGGCTCGCTGGACGTTGGCTCGCCGGTCTTCTTCCGCCGCCTGCAGGTGGGGCAAATTGCCGCTTACGAACTGGATCCGGACGGCAACGGCGTGACGCTGAAGGTCTTTGTCAATGCACCGTATGACAAGTACGTGAATGAAGATACCCGCTTCTGGCAAGCCAGTGGCGTCGATGTATCGATCGATGCCGCCGGCATCAAGCTCGAGACGCAATCCGTGGTGGCGATCCTGGTCGGCGGCCTGGCCTTCCAGAGCCTGCCGGCTTCGGCCGGGCTCCCGCCTGCCCCGGCGAACGCGCAGTTCAAGTTGTTCCACACGCGCCTGGAGTCGATGGTGCGCCAGGAACGAATCGTTGAGACCTATGTATTCAACTTCACGAAATCCTCGGTGCGGGGCCTGAGCGTGGGTGCGCCGGTGGATTTCCACGGCATCGTGGTGGGCGAGGTGGCGGCCATCAATACGCGTTTCGATCCGGTCAAGAAGGAGTTCAGCATTCCGGTCGAGGTGCACTTCTATCCGGAACGGTTCACCGGACGCTATGCGTCCGGGCAGAAAGGCGGACCTATCGCGCGGAACAAGAAGGCCATGCTGGACACGATGGTCGAACGAGGCTTCCGTGCTCAGCTGCGATCCGGGAACCTGTTGACCGGGCAACTCTATATCGCGCTCGATTTCTTCCCGAACGCACCCAAGGCTGCGGTGGACTGGAGCAAGGCCCCGGCCGAAATACCTACCGTTCCGGGTGGCTTGCAGCCGCTGCAGGAATCGGTGGAGGCGCTGCTGGCCAAGCTCAACAAGCTGCCGATCGAGGGCATGGGCCACGATATGCAGCAGACCATCCGGGATGCCCATACGCTGCTCAACCGGCTGGACGCGGAGGTGATACCGCAGGCGCGCGGCACGCTCGCGGCGGCACGCGAGGCGCTCGACTCGGCCAACCTCGCCATGCAGCCCGATTCGGCGATCCAGGAGAATGCGGGCGACGTGATGCGCGAGCTTTCACGCACGGCAGCGGCGTTCCGCAACCTGGCCGATTACCTGGAACGCCATCCGGAAGCGCTGATCCGCGGTAAATCGGATGAAGGGAAATGATGATGCGAGCCATCCTGTTGCTTGCCGTATCGATTGCGATCGGGACGCTCGCCGGTTGCGCGGCATCTCCAACGGCGAAGTTCTACACGCTCAGTCCGGCGGCCGCGTCTGAGGGCGGCAGCGCGGGCACGGTGCCCGGCGAGGCGATCAGCGTCCTGGTCGCGCCGGTGACCGTACCCGAGACGGTCGACCGGCCGCAGCTCGTGGCGCGGGTCGGCGTCAACGAGGTGCGCCTGGCAGAGTTCGCACGCTGGGCAGAACCGCTCAAGAGCGAGATCCAGCGCGCGGTCGCTGGCGACCTGGCACAACTGCTGGCGGATGCACGTGTATCCACGACCGAGCAGGGTAAAGGATCGACCGGTGGTTATCGGGTGCGGATCGACGTGCTGCGTTTCGAATCGTCGTTGGGCGAAACGGCCACGGTCGAGGCATTGTGGTCGGTGCGCCCACCCAATGGTGCGGCGGTGCTGAGCGGCCGCACATTTGCGCAGGAACGGGTTGCCGGCAAGGATTATGGCGCCATGGTGGCAGCGCATAGCCGTAACGTGGCAACGCTGAGCCGGGATATTGCCACCGCGATCCGGCAAAGCGGCGCGCCATGAATCGCGCCCATGAGCGGCTGCGGCATGGCTTGGCCGGTGTCGCGAACCGGATCACTGCGGGCGTCGGCAGCGCGGATGGCCAGGCGGGTTCAAGGCATCGCGCAGCGGTGCGCCATCACGAAGGAGTCGTCATGAACGGAATGAACAGACGCAGGGTTTATGCCGTTGCCGTCGCGGCGCTGTCGCTCGGCCTCGCGCAGGCAAAGCCGATTATCTACCCCGCCAAGGGCCAGAGCGCCGAGCAGCAGCAGAAAGATGACGGCCAGTGCTATGTATGGGCAAAGAACAGCACAGGTGTCGATCCGGCCGCGGTAGCGGCGGCACCGCCATCCGGGCCGGCGGGTGGCGGCGAGCGCGTGCGAGGTGCCGCGCGGGGCGCGGCCGGCGGTGCGGCCATCGGCGCCATCGCGGGTGACGCGGGGAAGGGCGCCGCGGCGGGCGCCGTGGCCGGAACCATGGCCGGCGGGGCGCGGGCACGGAGGAACCAGCAGGCAGCGCAGCAACCTGCCCAAGGCAGCATGGATACCTACAACCGCGCATATGCCGCTTGCATGGAAGGCCGGGGCTATACGGTCAAATAGGGAACGATGGCCAGTGGGACTGGTACAACGGCATGCCGATCGAGTCGTCGATGCGTTGCTTGCGCATCTCGAAGTTTTCGTCCTGATTGGCCCCGCCGGAGCGGCGTGGCGAGGCTTTTGGGGGGCAAAGGAGAGCGACATGAAGAGCAAGATATCCCTGCTCATGGCGGCGCTGGCCCTGGCGGCGACCGCGGCGATGGCTCAGCCGGAAACCAGGGTGGACGTCATGAAAGCGCCGGGCCAGGCGACCGTGACAGGCATCACCAGGGTGACGGCTACCGTGGTGGGCATCGATGCCGCCACCCGGACCGTGTCATTGAAGGATCGGAAAGGCAGGGTGGAGCAGCTCGTAGCAGGCGAGGAGGTGCGCAATTTCGACCAGATCAAGCTTGGCGACGTGGTCTCCGCCGAGTATCGGGAGGCCATTTCGCTGAGCCTGAAAAAGGGCCACGGCCTGCGCTCGAGCGCTGAGCGCGAAGTGATCGAACGCTCGGCTCCCGGAGCAAAGCCCGGCGGCACGATCGGGAGGGAAGTGACGGTGATGGCGAACGTCGTCGCCGTGAACGCCGAGAAGAGGATGGTCACGCTGAAAGGGCCGATGGGGAACACGGTGGATCTGCTGGTAGAGGATCCTGCGCAGTTGCAAAACATCAGGCAGGGCGACCAGGTCGAGGCTGTCTACACGGAAGCCGTGGCGATCGCTGTGGAACCGGCTACCGGGAAGTAGGCGCCCGCCGGACGCTGGACGGATTCTAGGGCAGGCGGCAGCGGACCTGCGCGCTGAGTTGGCGGGGGGCCAGGTGAGGGTGCAGGACGTCGCCGGCGCCATCGCCTGGCACGGTGTGCTATCGCAACGCGCAAGGGCAGGGCAGGATGGTCGCGGCCCCGTGCCGGACTGGCTGCAGCGGGTGGTCAATGCCGGGCAGACGGTGGAGCATCTCCGGATGCCCATCGCGGGAAAAGCGGGGCGCGCCGTGAAGGGGCTTCCGATCTGAAATCAAACGGTTAGCCGGAGGTGCGGTAAGCTCTCAATACCCTGGGGCTGCCCCGGGGGATGAGAAGTTACAAGGCCAGTCAGGATCTTCCGGGCGCTATGCCATTTGCGCGTCGCCGTCCTACAACTGGAAAGTGGACCGGAAGGCACCGGGCCGCACTTGTCGAGGAGAAGCATCATGTGCCGCTGGCTGGCCTACTCGGGCAAATCCGTTGCGCTGGAAACGGTACTGTTCCAGCAGGAACACTCGCTGATCGACCAGAGCCTGAATTCGCGGCTGGGTCATACCACCACCAATGGCGACGGGTTCGGCGTCGGCTGGTACGGACGTCACTCGGAGGTGCCGTTCCGCTACCGCTGCCTGCACCCGGCCTGGAACGACACCAACCTGCGCGAAACGGCACGGGCGGTGCGGGCGCCGCTGTTCGTCGCCCACGTGCGCGCGGCCACCGGCACGCCGACGCAGGAGACCAACTGCCATCCGTTCCGCTTTGGCCGCTGGCTGTTCGTCCATAACGGCCTGATCCGCGAATATCCTCTCGTGCGGCGCGACCTGATGATGGCCGTGGCGCCGCACCTGTTCCGCTGGATCGAGGGATCGACCGATTCCGAGGTGATGTTCTTCCTGGCCCTGACTTTCGGCCTGGAGCGCGATCCGCGCGGCGCGCTGGAGCAGATGGCCGGGCTGATCGAGGAGGTCGGCCACCGCTACGACGTGGAGTTTCCGCTCAACATGACAGTCTGCGTGACCGATGGCCAGCAGATCGTGGCGGTGCGTTATTCGAGCGAGGCGGACTCGCGCTCGCTGTTCCACAGCACCTCGTTCAGACAGTTGCGCGCGCTCTACCCGAACGACCCGCGCATCATCGCCGCCGGCGACAATGCCTTTCTGGTGCTGTCCGAGCCGCTGATCGACGTGCAGGAGGTGTGGGAGGAGATTCCCGAGGCGACCATCCTGGTTGCCCGGGGCGGCGAAATCGAGCACAAGCGCTTCTTGCCGCGGCTCCCGGACCAGTCGATGTAGGGCGCAACGTTAGGGTCGCCGCAAGCGCAATGGTCCACCTCGATATGAGCACGTACGCGGTTCCTGGCCTGCGTGGGCGCTAGGGCGGCCCGACTCGGGTGTCGCCAAGGATCCGGGCACCATGCTGTGCAATGCGCTCGCGCCACAGCGCAGACCGTTTGCTCCAGTACACAGTTCCCGCGCCATGAGCGTACTGGAGTGGCCCGCGTGGGCCCCGCGCGCGCATCACATCTCGCTGCGCAGCCGTCTTGCGCTCGATCAGCGATAGCAGTTCCCGTCTTTCTTCGCCAGCTTCACTGGCGATGCATGGCGGCCTCAGCTCATCCCACCATGATATCGGAGGCAATTAATCATTCAATTATGTGGCGGGGCGCCGCGGCGGCATGCATGGGCGCATCGCACCGCTCGATCGCGCGAGCCGTTTCTGCGGGCCCGCGCTCACGGTCGAAGTCCGCCCGGGCGACAACCTCATGATCCACGCCGCCATGGCGCTGGCAAAGCCTGGCGATGTGATCGTGGTGGACGGCAAGGGCGATCAGTCGTGCGCACTGATGGGCAGCATCATGGCGAACCAGTGCAAGGTGCTTGGCGTGGCGGCGGTGGTGCTGGACGCAGCCTCGCGCGACGCGGACGAAATTCTCGAACTGGGCTTTCCGATGTATTCCGTGGGCACGAACCCGAACGGACCCACCAAGCTTGTGCCCGGCCGCGTGAACCATCCGATCCAATGCGGCGGCGTCACCGTGCGGCCCGGCGACCTCGTCATCGGCGACGCCGATGGCGTGGTGGTGGTCGAGCGGGAAAGGGTGGCCGGGTTGATCGGGCAGGCGGCCGGGGAGGCATGCCTGCAGCCCGTACCCCAAACGGCTTACTTCAGGTCGCCAAACTTCCTGCCCTGCGCAACTAGGTCCTCGAGCAGCCTGGCCGGCTTGAAGTCCGCGCCCAGCGTGGCCTCGAAGTTCTTCATGGCTGCCAGCACCTTGTCCAGCCCGATCGTGTCCGCGTAGAACATCGGGCCGCCACGGTACACCGGCCAGCCGTAGCCGTTCACCCACACCACGTCGATGTCGGAAGCGCGGATCGCCTTGCCTTCTTCCAGGATCTTCGCGCCTTCGTTGATCATCGTGTAGACGCAGCGCTCCAGGATCTCCTGCTCGGACACCACGCGGCTGGTCTTGCCCTGCCTGGCGGCAAAGTCGCGGATGATCTGCTCGACCACGGGCGACGGCTTGGCGTTGCGCTTCCCGTCGTAGTCGTAGTAGCCCGCGCCGGTCTTCTGGCCGCGGCGGTCCATCTCGCACAGGATCTCGCGCAGCGTGGCGCTGCTGGATTTCTCGCGGATCCAGCCCAGGTCCAGGCCGGCCAGGTCGCTCATGGCGAATGGGCCCATCGGGAAGCCGAAGTTGTACAGCACGCGGTCGATGTCCCACGGCAGCGCGCCCTCCAGCACGAGCTTCTGCGCCTCGCGCTGGCGCTGGGCCAGCATGCGGTTGCCGACGAAACCGGGGCAAACGCCCACCAGCGCGGCGATCTTGCCGATCTTGCGGGCGAGCTCCATCGACGTGCGGATGACTGGCTTGGCGGTCTTGTCGCCGCGCACCACCTCCAGCAGCTTCATGACGTTGGCCGGCGAGAAGAAGTGCAGGCCGATCACCGCTTCGGGGCGCGACGTGGCGCCAGCGATCTCGTTGACGTCGAGCGCCGAGGTGTTGGTGGCCAGGATGGCGCCCGGCTTCACGATCTTGTCGAGCTTGCCGAAGATGTCCTTCTTCACGTCCATGTTTTCATAGACGGCTTCGATCACCAGGTCGGCGTCGGCCAGCTGGCCGAGGTCCAGCGAGGGCGTGAGCAGCGCCATGCGCTTGTCGACATCGGCGGCGGTGATGCGGCCCTTGCTGGCGGTGTTGTCGTAGTTGGCGCGGATGGTGCGCACGCCGCGGTCCAGCGCCTCCTGCGCGGTTTCCACGATGACCACGGGAATGCCGGCGGTCAGCAGGTTCATGGCGATGCCGCCGCCCATGGTGCCCGCGCCGACGATGCCGACCTTCTTCACGTCGATGGTCGGCGTGTCGGCCGGTACGTCGGGCAGGTTCCAGACCTGGCGCGAGGCGAAGAAGTAGTAGCGCTGCGCCGCGGACTGCGTGCCGTTCATCAGCTCCAGGAAGAGCTTGCGCTCCACCTTCATGCCTTCGTCGAACGGCAGGTTGACCGCGGCTTCGATGCAGCGGATGTTGTACTCCGGCGCGTCGAAGCCACGGAACCTGCGGGCGTTGGCGCGGCGGAAATCGGCGAACAGCTCCGGCTTGCCGCGCGCGGCTTCCACCTTCTCGTTGAGGTCGCGCACCTTGCGCAGCGGGCGCTGCCCGGCATTGACCTGCCTGACGAAGGCAATGGCGTCGGCGCGCAGCGCGGCGTCATCGGTCACCACGTCGAAGAGCCCCATCTCGGCGGCGGCGGCCGCGCCGATGTGGGCGCCGGAGGTCACCATGTCGAGCGCCTTGGCGGGGCCGACGATGCGGGGCAGGCGTTGCGTGCCGCCCGCGCCGGGCAGCAGGCCCAGGTTGACTTCGGGCAGGCCGCATTTGGCCGACTTTGCGGCCACGCGGTAGTGGCAGACCAGCGCGACTTCCAGCCCGCCGCCCAGGGCGGTACCGTGGATGGCGGCCACCACGGGCTTTGGCGAACCCTCGATCGCGGCCTGCACGTCGGCCAGCGACGGGCCAAGCGGCGGCTTGCCGAACTCGGTGATGTCCGCACCGGCGATGAAGGTCTTGCCCGCGCAGATCAGGACGATGCCCTTGACCTTGCTGTCGGCGATGGCGAGCGCGATGCCATCGAGGATGCCCGAGCGCACGGCGGCGGACAAGGCGTTGACCGGCGGCGAGTTGAGGGTAAGGACGGCGATGTCGCCTTCGATGGCGAGATCGGCGACTGCGTTGATAGCGGTCATGCTTGTGGACTCCAGTGTGTCGATGATCCGGTATGTCGGTATGTCGGTATGCCGATGCAGGCGCTCAGAAGATCTCGAACAACCCGGCCGCGCCCATGCCGCCGCCGATGCACATCGTTACCACGCCGAACTTCGCGCCGCGGCGCCTGCCTTCCAGCAGCAGGTGGCCGCTCATGCGCGCGCCGGACATGCCGTAAGGATGGCCGATGGAGATCGCGCCGCCGGAAACGTTCAAGTGCTCGTTGGGGATGCCGAGCGTGTCGCGGATATGCAGGACCTGGCTGGCGAACGCCTCGTTCAGTTCCCAGATGCCGATGTCGCTCATGGACAAGCCATGCTGCTTGAGCAGCTTCGGGATGGCGAACACCGGGCCGATGCCCATCTCGTCGGGATCGCAGCCGGCAACGGCCATGCCGCGGTAGGCGCCGAGAGCCTGCAGCCCGCGGCGCTGCGCTTCCCTGGCTTCCATCAGCACCATGGCGGACGCGCCGTCGGAGAGCTGCGAGGCATTTCCCGCGGTGATGAAGCCGCCCTCGGCCACGCGCTGGCCGTTCTTGAAAACCGGCTTGAGCGCCTGCAGGTCGGCCAGCGTGGTGCCGGGGCGGTTGCCCTCATCCTTGGCAAGGGTGACCTCCTTCTCGCTCACGGCGCCGCTGGCCTTGTCGGTGACCAGCATCGTGGTGGTGATCGGCACGATCTCCGCGTCGAAGCGGCCGGCTTCCTGCGCGGCGGCAGTACGTTGCTGCGATTGCAGCGAGTAGGCATCCTGGGCCTCGCGGCTTACGCCATAGCGCTGGGCCACGATCTCGGCCGTCTCCAGCATGGTCATGTAGATCTGCGGCAGCGTCTGCACCAGCCGCGGGTCCTGCGCGCGATAGCGGTTGATCTTGTCGTTCTGGACCAGCGAGATCGACTCCAGCCCGCCGCCCACCGCCACCTGCATGCCGTCGACGATGATCTGCTTGGCGGCCGTGGCGATCGCCATCAGGCCGGAGGCGCACTGGCGGTCCATCGACATTCCCGGCACCGTGACCGGCAGCCCGGCGCGCAACAGCGCCTGGCGCGCGACGTTGCCGCCGGTGGAGCCTTGCTGCACCGCGCAGCCCAGGATCACGTCGGCGATCTCAAGCGGGTCGATGCCGGCTCGCTGCACGGCGTGCGCGATGGCGTGGGCGCCGAGCTCCTGCGCTTGCGTATTGTTGAAGGCGCCGCGATGGGCCTTGCCGATCGGCGTACGCGCCGTGGACACGATGACTGCTTCACGCATTGGGATTCTCCTGCAGTGTCTGGATGGGTTGCCTAACCATGGCGATGCGAAACGTCCTTGGCGATGGCCAGGAACCTGTCCAGGTCATCGCGGATCTGCTTTTTGTTGTACTTGCCTACGCTGGTCTTGGGGATGTCCCGGGTGATGGCGACGAGCTTGGGCAGCATCCACCGCGTGATCTTGCCGGTCTCGACGCCGTGCACCTTCAGGAAGTCGATCACGCTCTCCTCGGTGGCCTCGAAGCCGGTGCGCACACTGACCAGCGCCATGGGCTTCTCGCCCCACACCGGGTCGGGCACGCCGACCACGGTCGCCTCGTGCACGAAATCCGCCATGGCGATCAGGTTCTCCAGCAGCACCGTGGGCACCATCTCCGCGCCGCTGCGGATCACGTCCTTCATGCGGTCGGCGATGGTGATGTAGCCCTCGGCATCCACCTTGGCGATGTCGCCGGTGTGCAGCCAGCCGTCCTGCCAGAGCTCGGCGCTCTTCTCGGGATTGCCGAAGTACTGCTCGGTCGCCCAGGGCGCGCGCACGACGATCTCGCCAACCGTGTGGTCGTCCTGCGGCACCGGCTTGCCTTCCGCGTCGACGACTTCCACTTCCACGCCAAGAATCGGCAGCCCGGATTTGACCAGCACCGCATCGGTCTCCTCCCGGTCCAAATGGACCATGGTCTTCTTGATGAACGAGCCCACGATGGTGGGCGCGGTCTCGGTCATGCCATAGCCCGAACTCATGCGGAAGGTGGGAATCAGCGCTTCGAGCTTGCGCTTGAGCCCGAGCGGCAGCGCGCCGCCGCCCACGCTCACGCGTACCAGGCTGCTCAGGTCGTATTTCTTCAGGTCCGGGTACTCGAGCAGCATGGCCGCGATGGTCGCCACGATGCCGACCGACGTCACCTTCTCGCGCTCCACCAGCTCGCAGAAGCCTTGCACGGTGAAAGTGCCGTGCAGCACGATCTTCTGCGCGCTGTAGACCGCGACGAAGGGCTGGCCCCAGCCGTGGATGTGGAACATCGGCGTGTTCAGCAACGGCACCGCGCCTTCGCCCAGCCGCACGCCGAGGCCGTCGACAATATCGTGGTCCGGCGTGTTGCCGATGGCCAGCTGCGCCATCATGTGGATGGTCAGCAGGTAGAGCTGCCGATGCGTGAATGTGGCGCCCTTGGGCTGGCCCGTGGTGCCGGTGGTATAGCACAGCGTGGCGTTGACGTCCTCATGCAGCGCGGGCCATTCGATGGCCTCGGCCTGGCGGGCGATCAGCGTCTCGTACTCGATGATGTTGGGGATGCGGGTCTGCGGCAGGCCCGGCTTGTCCGACATATAGACCACCAGCTCGACCACATCCTTGACCTGGTCGTAGATGCCCTCCAGCAGCGGCATCAACGTGTCGTCGACAAAGAGGATCCTGTCCCGCGCGTGCCGGATGGTGTAGACGATATGCTGCGGGGAAAGACGGACATTGATCGGATGGAGCGTGGCGCCGATGCCGGTCACGCCGTAATACAGCTCAAGATGGCGGTGGGTATTGAACGCCATCGTGGCGATGCGATCGCCAGGCGCCCCGGGCTTGCCGGCCTGCACCTCGAGCTCGCCGCGCAGGCCGTTGGCCAGTTGCGCCACGCGCCGGTACCACTGCATCCAGGTAAAGCGGAAGTACGCACCGGAGGCGGGGTTGCGGTAGACCACGCCGATCTGGTCGGGGTACATCCGCACCGGGCGCTTCATGATCGTGGTGAGCAACAGCGGATAGTGCGTGCTGAATTCCGGGTAGGTCCTGAATGTCATGCTGTCTCCTGGTGAGCCTGGGGTTGGCGCTACGCGTTGGCCTCGCGCTGCGGACGCGGGCGGCGACGCGGTTCTTCCACCCGCTGCGCGAGCACGAAGGCAATGCCCATCACCACGATGGCCACGACGAACACCAGCGAGAAACGCACCCCCTGCGCCAGCATGCCGCCAAGGATCGGGCCGCACGCCATCATCGCGTAGGTTGCCGTATCGGAGACAGCCAGCAGCATGGGGCGGTCGCGGCGATTGCCGAACTCGAGCGCAAAGTTGTCCGCCGAGAGGAAGTAGCCGCCAAAGCTGGCGCCCAGCCCGCAGAACACCAGCAGGAAGGCGCCCAGGCCATCGCACAGCAGCAGCGCGGCGGTGGACAGGATCCACAGCCCGATGCTGCACAGGAACACCAGCCGGTAGCCGCAACGGTCCGCAAGGCGGCCCCACAGCAGGTTGCTGGTGGTCTGCGCCAGCAGGTAGGCAATGCTCAGGTAGCCCAGCGTGGCACCCGAGAGCGGCAGGTGGCTGCCGACGTAGATCGCGTAGAACGGCACCGCCATCATGCTGAACGCCACCAGCGCGCGGGCCACGAAGAAGCGCACGTAGTGCTTGTCCGCGCGCAGCAGCGCCGGCACCTCGCGCAGGCGCTGGCGAAAGCCCGATTGCATGCGCACATCGTGCAGTACCGGCTCGCGCATGCGGGTCAGCGCGGAGATGCCCAGGCTGGTGAGGACGAAGGCGGCGAGGAAGGTGGTGGCGTAGCCGTTGCCGAACACATTGCCGCCCACCAGAAAGCGGCCGCCGAGATAGGCCACGGCGGCAGCGATCAGCCCGCCGAGGAAATTGCGGAACGCGCTCAACGCGCCCCGCCGCTCCAGCGGGATGATCTTGGACGTGAGGTAGTTGAAGGTGACGTTCTGCACGCCATTGAACAGGCCGAACAGCAGCAGGAACACGGCGGCGGCGGCCAGCGCGCCGTCGCCCGAGAGCAGGAAGGCGGACAAGCCCAGGCCGAGGATCTGCAGCCGCACCAGCCAGCCCACCAGGTAGATCAGCGGCATCACGCGCTGGCGATGCTCGATCTGCGTGGCGCCCCAGATCGAGGACATCGCCATGCCCGCGTACTGCGCGGATAGCACGCATCCCACCACCAGCTTGGAGCCGGACAGCAGGTAGATGTAGGCGGGTACGAAGGTTGGGGCGGTCACCAGCCGGAAGCCGGTCATGCCAAGCATGCCGTGGATCAGGTAGGCCTGCGCATTGCGCGGCAGGTGCTGCTGTACGTGGGCGTGAAAGTCGTCCTCCGCCAGCGCGTGCGCGTCGCCATGTCCCGCGTGGCCTGCACTGGCGCCCAGGGCGACGTCTGCGGCGAGTTCCGCTTTCATGTCCGCGAGCCTCGGCGCGCCGTGGCTTGCGCCGCGTAGTGCTGCAGCGCTTGCTCCAGTTCCACCTTCTCCAGCGAGAGCAGTTCCGTCACCGCCTTGAGCCAGTCCGGGCGTTCGCGGGTGCAGACGGAGATCGGCCGCGGCGTGTCCGAGTGCTGCGTGGCCAGCATCGCGTAGTTGGCCGCGTAGCTCGGCGGGCGCACATCGGTTGCCAGGTCGGCGATGGCGTAGGGGTCGGGCGGCCCGCTGCGCGTGGTGTCGACCACCGGGATATACGGATTGCGCGCGGCAGTGCCGCCGCCGGCCAGGCCGGGACCGTCGCGCAGGATGGCGCCGCGTACCTGCTCCGGCCGCGCGCCGGCCAGCAGCAAGGCGATGTAGCCGCCAAGCCCGCGCCCCGCGACGGTTGCCTGGCCCAGGTGCGCCAGCGCGATATCCGCGTCGGCCATCAGGAACTCGCAGCTGTAGCCGCCGCCTCGGGGAATGTCCGAGCGCCCGTGCCCGGTGAAATCCAGCGCGTGCACCGTGCCGGGCCAGCCGGCGTACTCCGCCGGCAAGGTGTCCGGCGAGCGCTCGCCCAGCCCGTGCAGCAAGAGCAGCGCGGGCCCGCCGCCCGTCTTGAGCGGATGCAGCGCCAGGCGCAGGCGATTGTGGCGCAGGTAGGCGGTCATGAACGGAGGAAGGGCAGGATGAACGCCGCGGTCTCGCGCGGCCGCTCGATATGGATGAAGTGCCCGGTGTCGGCCATCACCTGCACCTGGGTGGAGGGCGGGAAGTACGGCGCGAGGTCGGCCGCGGTGGCATCCCAGCCCATGGGCTCGCGCTCGGTGCCGAAGATGGCCAGCATCGGAATGGGAAAGCCCGGCAGGCGGTCGGTCATCCAGCGCGCGCGCATGGGGCCAAAGCCGGAGGAGCCGATCACGGGGTCGAGCTTCCAGCGCCAGCCGTCCGCATCCTGGCGCGCGCCGAGCGCGGCAAGGTAGCACAGCCATGCATGGCTCAGGCGCGGGTTCATCCGCGCGCGCCGCTGGGCGAGTTCTTCAAGAGTGCCGGGCTTGCGCGTGAGGCCCGGGCTCTGCCGGCGCGTGTCCAGCCAGCGCGTGATGATGGGCGCGGTCATCGACTTCCTGTCGCGCACCGCGCTGTCAGCATGGGGATTGCGAAAGGGCAGGCCGTCGATGGCGACGAAGCGGGTGAACCGGTGCGGCAGCGCCTGGATGGCATGGACCAGCAGCGAGCCGCCCTTGCTATGGCCGATCGCGATGAGCGGCTCGCGCGTGATCGAGTCGGCCACGGCCAGCAGGTCCCGCTCGTCCGCCACCCAGCTGTACAGGTCGGCATGTTCCGAGTCGCCGTGGCCGCGCTGGTCGTAGGACACCACGCGGTAGCCGGCATCGGCCAGCAGCGGCGCAAAGACATCGAAGGTGCGTGCGAAATCCATGGCGCCGTGCACCAGCAGGACTGGCGTGGCGTCGGCCCGGCCCCATTCGTGGACGGCAATGCGGATGCCGTCGGCGCTGACGGTCCGCGAGCGGTCCGGCGCCCGGGCGCCGGGGAAGGCAGGGATGGCACGGCGCGCCGCGCCGGTGGCTTCAGCCTCCACATTGTCTCCTGATGCCCGCCGGCTTGGTGTTCTTGCCGGTTTAGTGGTTGCGGTATGTTTTCAGGAATCCTAACACATAGGCGGGAACGCTGTTGGTGCGCGCAACGGCGGCTTGTCATGGCATTCAATCTTGATTTTAGGAAATTGAGTATTGACGTTGCAGGGGCGGGCTTATATAACGAAACCAAATCAAGGCAAGACAGAACAAAGACAGGAGACAAGCGTGGATGACCTGGAAACCTTCCGGCAGGAGGTGCGTGCCTGGCTGGAAGCGAATTGCCCGCCCGAAATGCGGCAGCCCGTACGCAATGAGGACGACATCTGCTGGGGCGGGCGCAAGTTCCGCTTCCAGTCCGAGGCACAGCGCCTCTGGCTCGCGCGCATGGGGGAGAAAGGCTGGACGGTGCCCGAGTGGCCGCGCGAGTATGGCGGCGGCGGCCTCGCCCGCGAGCAGGCCAAGGTACTGCGCCAGGAAATGCAGGCGCTGGGCTGCCGCGTGCCGCTGCAGAGCTTCGGCATCTGGATGCTTGGCCCGGCCCTGCTCAAGTTTGGCTCGGAGGCACAGAAGCGCGAACACCTGCCCAGGATCGCGCGTGGTGAGATCCGCTGGTGCCAGGGGTATTCGGAGCCCAACGCCGGGTCCGACCTGGCATCGCTGCAGACGCGCGCCGACGAGCGCGACGATCACTTTGTCGTCAACGGCCAGAAGGTGTGGACGTCCTACGCCGACAAGGCGGACTGGATCTTCTGCCTGGTGCGTACCGACTTTTCGGCGCAGAAGCACACCGGCATCAGCTTCCTGCTGTTCGACATGGAAACGCCTGGCGTGACGGCGCGGCCCATCGTGCTGATCTCCGGCAAGTCGCCGTTCTGCGAAACCTTCTTCGACGACGTGATGGTGCCGCGCGCCAACCTGGTGGGCGAGCTGAACGGCGGCTGGGCCATCGCCAAGTACCTGCTGACCCATGAGCGCGAGATGATCAGCGGCATCGGCGGCCGCGGCCAGCGCCCGCCAATGGGCCAGCTGGCGCGCGACACGCTCGGCCAGAACGAGCGCGGCGAGGTCGACGCGCCCATGCTGCGCGCGCAGATCGCTGCCTTCGAGATCGACGAGGCGGCATTCGCGCTGGCGGGCGAGCGCGCCATGGACCTGGCCCGGCAGGGCGAGGGCATCGCCGCGTTCTCATCGGTGCTGAAGTACTACGGATCGGAGCTGAACAAGCGGCGCTACGAGTTGCTGATGTCGATCGGCGGCAGCGAGGCGCTGGAGTGGGAGAGCGAGCGCAGCAACGACGGCGCCACCGCGCGCGGCTGGCTGCGCAGCAAGGCCAACTCGATCGAGGGCGGCACGAGCGAGGTGCAGCTCAATATTGTGGCCAAGCGTCTGCTCGGCCTGCCCGGCGCCTGATCTTCCGTCCCGACACCACGCACCCACGCACCCACGCACCCACGCGTCCACGCGTCCACGCCTTGAGACCGACCATGGCTATCGTATTGAACCAGACCCAGGAAATGCTGCGGGACAACGCCCTGGCATTCCTGCGCGAAAGCGCGCCTGTCTCCATGCTGCGCGGGCTGCGCGACACGCGGGACGACACGGGCTTTTCTTCCAACCTCTGGAAGGAATTTGCCGAACTGGGCTTCGCTGGCGTACTGATCCCCGAGCAGTACGGCGGCAGCGGGCTCGGCGTGGTGGAGGCGGGCGTCCTCATGGAAGCGCTGGGCCGCACGCTGGCGCCCACGCCGTTCTTCTCCACCGCCTTGCTAGGCGCTTCGCTGATTTCCCGGGGCGGCAGCGCGGCGCAGAAGGCGCAGTTCCTGCCCGCCATCGCCGCCGGCAAGCACCTGACCGCACTGGCGATCGACGAAGGCGGGGCGCACCGTCCGCAGCGCCAGGCGCTCGCCGCCGCGCCGCAGGACGGCCGCTTTGTGCTCAACGGCGCCAAGGTCTTCGTCATCGACGGGCATGTCGCCGATACGCTGATCGTGGTGGGCCGCACCAGCGGCAATGCCGGCGACCGGGACGGCGTCACGCTCTTCCTGGTGCCGCGCGGCACCGAGGGCGTGACGGTGGAGCGCACCGTGATGGCGGACGCCCGCAATGCCGCGCGCGTGCAGTTCCACAATGTGCGCGTGGCGCCCGACGCGGTGCTGGGCGAGACCGGTGGCGGCGCGGCCATGCTCGAGCACGCACTCGACATCGGCCGCGCGGCGCTCGCGTCGGAGCTGGTCGGCATCGCCGACGAAGCATTCGAACGCACACTGCAATACCTGAAGGAGCGCAAGCAGTTCGGCAAGATCATCGGCGAGTTCCAGGCGCTGCAGCATCGCGCCGCCCACCTGTTCAGCGAGATCGAGATCACGCGCGCAGCGGTGCTGCGCAGCCAGCAATTGCTCGACGATGGCCCGGCGCAGCCGGTCGCGCTGGTGTCCGCCGCCAAGGCGCGCGCCGGCTCCACCGCCATGCTGGCAGTGCAGGAGGGCGTGCAGATGCACGGCGGCATCGGCATGACCGACGAATTCGACATCGGCTTCTACATGAAACGGGCCTGCGCCGCGCAGATCCTGCTCGGCGATACCCACTTCCACGCGCAACGCTGGGCGACCTTGCGCGGCTACTGAACGCCGCGCCGCAACGCACCATCCTCATCCGCCGTGGCAGGCCGTCCATGCGCAGGCGTGGGGCCTGCGCTCGACCTCGCGCTTGCCGCCGCTCGTTTGCGCTGCACAAGCGGGCCGGCGCGGCAGCGCCGACCTAGGTAAATCCACTAGACATTCGATGGTCCGTTTGGTTGTCATGAATTAGAACTCTGGGTATGCTGAACTGGCTATCTGCACAAACAGCAGCTCGGTGGATGGTTCCTAGGGCCTATTCCTAGTTCGCACCAGATGTCGCCAGATTCAAGCGTCAAGCGATGCCTGTCCGGTGCGGTTGGCGGCCACACGAAGCACCGAACAGGAGACGGCATGGTCGGGGCGGCACTCTTTATCGTATATACGGTATCTTTTCCCAAGGCCTGCGGCATGACCTTGCCAGGCGTCTCCGATGCGGGCGCGCCATGAGTGCCTATATCCTGCGCCGCCTGCTGGCACTGCTGCCCACGCTCCTGTTCGCCAGCCTGATCGTCTTTGTGATCGTGCGCATGGTGCCGGGCGACGTGGTGGACCTGATGCTGAGCCAGAACGACATCAGCGCCGACACCAAGAGCCGCGAGGACCTGATCCGTGCGCTGGGCCTGGACCAGCCGATGTGGTTCCAGTACGTGCACTGGATCGGCAACATCGTGCTGCACGGGGATCTCGGCCAATCCCTGTGGCAGGGCGAGCCGGTGCTCAAGATGGTGCTGGCGCGCATGCCCGCCACCTTTTCGCTGGGCGCGCTCGCCTTGTTCGTGGCGCTATCGGTGGCGCTGCCCGTTGGCGTGCTCTCTGCGATCCGGCAGGACACCGCGGCTGATTACGTGGCGCGTTCGTTTTCCCTCCTGATGCTGGCGGTGCCCAGCTTCTGGATGGGCACGATGATCATGGTGTTTCCGTCCGTGTGGTGGGGCTGGTCGCCGGAGGTGCGCTACGTCCCCTTCCTGGAGGACCCGCTCCAGCACCTCGGCAACATGCTGGTGCCCGCCATCATCCTGGGCATGGCGCTGTCCGCCATCACCATGCGCATGACGCGCACGATGATGCTGGAGGTACTGCGCCAGGACTACATCCGCACGGCCTGGGCCAAGGGCTTGAACGAGCGCCTGGTGATCCTGCGCCATGCGCTGCGCAACGCGCTGATCCCGGTGGTGACGCTGATCGGCCTGCAGGCGCCGCTGCTGATCGGCGGGGCCGTGGTGATCGAGCAGATCTTCGCGCTGCCGGGCATGGGGCTGCTGCTGCTGGACGCGGTGAACCAGCGGGACTATCCCGTGATCACCGGCGTGTTCCTGGTGGTCGGCCTGGCCGTCATGCTCATCAACCTGCTCGTGGACCTGAGCTACGGGCTGTTCGACCCGAAAGTGAGGCACCGCTGATGGCACGTCCAATTGCGAGCGCACCGGCGCGCGAGGCGGCGCAAGCCGCGCAGTCCACCTCCGGCCGAGGCTGGCACAGCGCCGCCTTCGCACTGTCGAGGCGCCTGTTCCGCGAGAAGCCGCTCGGCGCCGCCGGCGCGGTGATCTGCCTGGTGTTCCTGTTCTGCGGCATCTTTGCCGACTGGCTGGCGCCGTATGGCGTCAACGAGATCAACATGATGCAGCGGCTGCAGCCGCCGTCGTGGGCGCACCCGTTCGGCACCGACAACCTCGGGCGCGACATGCTCTCGCGCTGCCTGTATGGCGCGCAGCTCTCGGTCATCATCGGCCTGTCGGCCGCCATGCTGGCCACCGCCGTCTCGGTGCTGATCGGTATCCTGACAGGCTACCTCGGCGGCAAGTTCGACCTGATCGTGCAGCGCATGGTGGATGCGTGGATGAGCTTTCCCGACCTGGTCATCCTGATCGTGGTGGTGTCCGTGCTCGGGCCGGGCAACTGGCAGATCATCGGCACGCTGGGGCTGCTGCTGGGCGTGGGCGGGTCGCGGATCATCCGCAGCGCGGTGGTCTCCGTGCGCGAGCACATGTACGTGCATGCCGCGCAATCCATGGGGGCATCGACTGGCCGCATCCTCTGGCGCCATATCCTGCCCAACGTGCTGCCGCCCATCATCGTGCTGTTCACCACGCGCGTGGGCACCGCCATCCTGGCCGAGTCCGGCCTGTCCTTTCTCGGCCTGGGCGTGCCGCCGCCCGCGGCGACCTGGGGCGGCATGCTCTCCGGCAACGGCCGCACCTTCATGTTCCAGGGGCCATGGCTGGCCTTGGCCCCCGGCATTTGCCTCACTGTCGTCGTCTATGCCATCAACGTCTACGGCGACGCGCTACGTGACCTGCTCGACCCGCGCATGCGTGGATCGCGATAAGCCAACAAGGAGACAACGATGGAGGGACGCGGCTTGAACAGAACAATTTCCTCGGTGGTGGCAGGCATGGCGCTGGCCCTTGCCGCAGGCGCGGCCTGCGCGCAGGCGGAAGCGCCGAAGTACGGCGGCAGCCTCGAGATCGGCTCGATGTATCCCACCATCTCCGCGCTGTCCTGGGACCTTGCGGACTGGAACTGGAAGCAGAACTACGACACCGGCCAGGTCTACGAGCAGCTCTTCGCCGCCGATCTCTCCAAGGCCAGGCGCAACGGCGGCAAGTACGCGTTCCAGGCCGACGCGTGGCTGCCCGAGGATGCGATCCGCGGCGAGCTGGCCGAGAGCTGGAAATGGGTCGACCCGCTGACGCTCGAGGTCAAGCTGCGCAAGGGCGTGAAGTTTCCCGCCAAGCCCGGCGTGATGGAGGAGCGCGAGCTGGTGGCCGACGACGTGGTCTTCAGCTACACCCGCCAGAACACCAGCGCCAAGAAGATCCCCACCTATTACGACCATCTCACCAAGGTGGAAGCAACGGACAAGTACACCGTGGTCTTCCGCTTCAAGGAGTTCAACGCCGAATGGGACTACCGTTTCGGCTGGGGCTATTACTCCGGCATCATGCCCAAGGAAGTGGCGACCGCCGGCGCCGGCAACTGGAAGAATGTGAACGGCAGCGGCCCCTTCCTGCTGAGCAATTTCGTGCAGGGCACATCCAGCACCTATACCAGGAACGGGCTGTACTGGGACAGCGACAGGATCGGCGGCAAGGACTACAAGCTGCCCTTCGCCGACAAGGTGGTGCTGCGCACGGTCAAGGACGAGTCAACGCGCAACACCATGCTGCGCACCGGCAAGCTGGACGTGCTCGAGTATGTCCGCTGGACCGCGGTCGACGAGCTCAAGAAGAGCGCGCCGGCGCTCAAGTGGTCGCGCTGGTTGTCGACCAACGGCCAGTACGTGGCGCTGCGCGTCGACACCAAGCCGTTCAACGACCTGCGCGTGCGTCGCGCGCTGAACATGGCGGTCAACAAGCAGGAGATCGTCAAGCAGTTCTACGGCGGCAATGCCGAGCTGTTCGCCTATCCGCAGCATCCGGATTACACGGGCTACTTCGAGCCGTTGAGCGCCATGCCGGAGCCGGTGAAGGAACTGTTCACCTACAACCCGGACAAGGCACGCAAGCTGCTGGCCGAGGCCGGCCATGCCAAGGGCTTCACCTTCAAGGTACAGGTATGCGCCTGCCAGCCCGAGCACCTGGAGCTGCTGGCGCTGATCGGCGCCTACCTGGAGCAGGTGGGCGTGCGCATCGAGATCCAGCCGATGGAGTATGGCGCGTTCCTGTCGGCCATGACCACCAAGACCAATGCGCCCGGCTACCTGATGAGCAACGGCCATACCAACCCGACTACCACGATCCGCAAGAGCTTTGTGAAGGGCCAGGTGTGGAACGCCGCGCAGTGGGGTGACCCCAAGTACGAGGCGCGCGTCAACGAAGCCTTCCAGATGCGCGATCTCGGCCGCCGGCAGGAAGCCCTGCGCTCGCTCACGCGCGACGTGCTCGCGGATGCGCCGTATATCTGGCTGCCCACCCCCTACCAGTACACGGCATGGTGGCCGTGGGTGAAGAACTACAACGCCGAGCTGCGCGCGGGCGCGGTCCGTCCCGGCCCGATCTACGCGCGGATGTGGGTCGACCAGGACATGAAGAAGAAGATGGGATTCTGATCCTCTTGCTTCCCTTGCTCCCCTTGCTCCCCCGTTCCCCTGTCCCCTCAAGGAAGCCCGCATGACGCAGCCAATCCTGCAGGTGAAGCAACTGACCACGCGTTTTCGCACCGACCGCGGCGTGGTCACGGCGGTGGACCAGGTCTCGTTCGACGTCGCCCCCGGCGAGACGCTGGCCATTGTCGGCGAGTCCGGCTCGGGGAAGAGCGTGACCGCGCTGTCCATCCTCGGCCTGATCCCCAGCCCGGCGGGGCGCATCGAATCCGGCGAGATCCTGTTCGATGGCCAGGACCTGCTCAAGCTGAGCCCGGCGCGCATGCGGGCGATTCGCGGCAACCGGATCGCGATGATCTTCCAGGAACCGATGTCGTCGATGAACCCGGCGCTCACGGTGGGAAAGCAGATTGCCGAGCCCATCAACCTGCACCAGGGCATGCCATGGAAAACCGCGCTCGGCATTGCCGGCGAATTGCTCGGCAAGGTGCAGATCCCCGAGCCGCAAAGCCGGCTCGGCGCCTATCCGCACCAGTTCTCCGGCGGCATGCGCCAGCGCGCCATGATTGCCATGGCGCTGGCCTGCAAGCCGCAGCTGATCATTGCCGACGAACCCACCACCGCGCTCGACGTCACGGTGCAAGCCCAGATCCTGGACTTGCTCAAGGACCTGGCCAGCCAGTCCGATACGGCGCTCGTCCTCATCACGCACGACCTCGGCGTGGTGGCGCGCTATGCGGATCGCGTGGCGGTGATGTACGGCGGCCGCATGGTCGAGACCGCCACGGCGCGCGAGCTCTACGGTTATCCCGCGCATCCCTACACGCGCGGCCTGATGGCGTCGGTGCCACGCATCGACGGCGACACCCGCCAGCCGCTGGTGCCGATCGACGGCCAGCCGCCCGACCTCACGGCGCTGCCGCCCGGATGCGCATTCATGCCGCGCTGCAAGCTGGCCACCGACCAGTGCAGCCTGTCGCGCCCCGCGCTGCGCGCCGTGCGCGCGAACCACTTCAAGGCTTGCTTCCTCCATGACCATGACCACAACTGAGGCGCGGGCGGTGCCCGCCACGCCCGCCGCGCGCCGGCACGGCAAGATCGGCGACGAGATCCTGCGCGTCGAGAACCTCAAGGTCCATTTCCCCGTGACCCAGGGCGTTTTCATCAAGCGGCAGGTGGGCTCGGTCAAGGCCGTGGACGGCGTGTCGTTCACGCTCAGGCGCGGCGAGACGCTGGGCCTGGTGGGCGAGAGCGGTTGCGGAAAATCCACCACCGGCCTGGCCATCATCAAGATGCTGGCCGCCAGCGGCGGACGGATCGCCTTCGACGGCGACGACTTCGCCACCTTCAACAAGGCGCAGGAAAAGCATTTCCGCCGCAGCGTGCAGATGGTCTACCAGGACCCGTTCGGCTCGCTGAACCCGCGCATGAAGGTCCGCGACATCATTGGCGAGCCACTCGAAGTGCACGGCATGGCCAACGACCGCGAGCGCTATCGTGCCCGCATTGCGGAGCTGCTGCAGATGGTGGGGCTGCTGCCCTATATGGCGGACCGCTATCCGCACGAGTTCTCGGGCGGCCAGCGGCAGCGCATCGGCATTGCGCGCGCATTGGCGGTCGAGCCGAGCCTGATCGTTTGCGATGAACCGGTTTCGGCGCTGGACGTATCTATCCAGGCGCAGGTGGTCAACGTGTTCATGGAACTGCAGCGGCGCCTCGGCTTGACTTATATCTTCATCGCGCACGACCTGGCCGTGGTGCGGCATATCAGCGACCGCATCGCCGTCATGTACCTCGGCCGCATCGTCGAGATCGCGAGCCGTGATGCGCTATATGCCAATCCCAGGCATCCCTATACGCAGGCGCTGTTGTCGGCTGTGCCCGTGGCCAGCGTCGAGGCCGAGCAGAAGCGGCAGCGCATCGTGCTGAAGGGCGAGGTGCCCAGTCCCTTGAATCCGCCATCGGGGTGCCGTTTTCATCCGCGCTGCGCGCGGGCTGTCGAGCGTTGCCGGGTGGAGGATCCGGTGTTGAGGGGAAGGGCGGATGGGGGGATGGTGGCATGTCATTTGGAGGAATAGGGTTTGGGATGTGTTTTTTTGCGCTTCTAGCCCCGCTGACGCGGGGGTGTCCGCTTGTGGGTGGGGTTTTCGCTCTTCTAGCTGCTGGCGCGGCTGGGCGGTGTTGCTGTTTTAGAACGTGTGAGATGTCACTTTTCTTTACTCGTAAAGAAAAGTAACCAAAAGAAAGCGATCCTTGCAGGAGGCTGGCTTGTCGGGGTTGCGCAGCCCAGTAGTTTCGTCGTCAGGCCCTGGGTTTTAATGGCCTCGTGCCGTTACCGGTTTGAATGGCCACGATGCTGCGAATGACGCTGGTTTCGTGGTGAGGCTGCTCGGTAGCGGCATTCCTGCTCATTCATCCATCTGCCGGTACCGGTGCGAAACGCCACGATCTATCACGCCGTGATGGTTTCGTGGTGGGGTGGGCGCGGTGGTGAATTCCTCGACATTATTTTTTCGGTGCCACCGCGCCCACGACGGAAACGGGACGCCTGCAACTTCGTGGCCAGTCACTCCGCGAGCGACAGACGGCTTGAAATTCGTGGTGGCTGCTACCGGTGGGGGCCACCACGAAACCCTGGGCATTGGCAGCGTCGTGGTGCTCCGAACCGGTAACGGCACGAGTCCATTAGCACCCGGGGCCGTACGACGAAACCATTGGGGTCCCCAATGACGACACGCCAGCCTCCTGCAAGGATCGCTTTCTTTTGGTTACTTTTCTTTACGAGTAAAGAAAAGTGACATCTCACACGTTCCAAAACGGCCAACACCGCCCAGCCGCGCCAGCAGCTAGAAGCATCAAAACCCCACCCACAAACGAGCCCCCCGCGTCAGCGGGCTAGTGGCGCGAAAACCCCGCCCACAACAGACCTCCCGCGTCAGCGGGGCTAAAAGCCCACCAAATCCTACAAAAAATCACCCCCCAATCTCCCCCAATATCCCCATAAACAAAGGCCGAATAAACAAATCAGCGGCATTCTCCCCGGATGCATCCGGCACCCATCTCTTCAGCTCCACCGCCGCATTGATCATCCCATTCACCTGCAACGCAGCAACCGTCTGGTCCAGCGCCCGGATCGACCCATCCTGCATGCCCTGCACCAGAAACCGCACAAACCGCGCAGACAGCCGGTTCATCGTCAGCATCTTCTCCTTGCGCATCTCCTCGGGCAGCGCGCCGTAGATGGTCAGCCGCAGCAGCGGCCCCTGGCTGGAGAACTGATAGCCGACCAGCGCGCGCGAGATCGCGCAGAGTTTGTCCCAGCCGCTGCCCGGGCCTTCTTCCACCTTGGTCTGCGCGTCCCGGATCACCGCGAACATGCGGTCGAAGCAGGCGGAGATCAGGTCGTCCTTGTTCTCGTTGTGGTGATAGAAGGATCCCTTGGTGAGGTTGAGCCGCGCGGAGATGCGGTCGGCGGAAGCGCCGCGATAGCCCAGCTCGTTGAGCAGTTCCGTGGCGGCGCGCAGGAAGGCTTCCTGGGTCGTTTCCGCCACGGGCAGCGGCGGCGTCCCGGGCGTGCCGCTATCCCATCGCGATGACGGCGACGCCAGGCCGTTTAGCAGGATATCCACGACCGTATCCGCCACCTTCGGATAGTCCTGCGGCTCATAGCGCTCGACCCACGTCATCGCGCCGCTGGTCAGCGACAGCAGCAAGTGCGCCGCCGCGCTCAGGGCGCTGCGCTGCGCGGGGTCCTTGGGCGTGTCGCTACGCAACAGCCGGCGGATGCGCCGGAACATGTCGGTGTAGGCTGCGAAGGCGACATCCGCGTGGGTGTCGGGCAGCGAGCGGATCTCGCGAAAGCTCATCAGCTCGGGGCGCTCGCCGGTTGCCGTCCTGGCCAGCCGCTCGAAAAAGAGCGCGATGAAACGGCGCACCCTGGCCTGAGGCTGTGGCTCGTTGGCCGTGGCGTCGGCGATGCCCGTCATCTCGTCGATGGTGCGCATCAGGCATGCCACTACCAGGTCTTCCTTCTTGCGGTAGTAGTAGGTGATGCTGTTGGTGCTCAGGCCGACTTCCTGCGCCACGTCCGAGAGGGTGGCGCCGCGCAAGCCCTTGCGGTTGAACAGCCGGGCTGCGGCGTCGAGGATCGCCTCGCGCTTCTCCACGTACCGGCGTGTCGGGCGGGCTTGCGCTGTTTCCTTGAGCATGAGACGAGATATTTGCGATGGTTGGCCGGGTGCGCGGATTATAGAGGCGGTGCGCACGGGTTGGGGCTGTGGCGAGTCTACCATCGCGCCGGCTCGCTTTTTCAGCAGCTTACCCGTTGCCCGGCTCCGCCCCGTTGGGAGGCACCTCCAGGCTATTGAGTGCTGGCTCGATATGGTGCCAGTGGGTGAGCTGCTGAAACGCTACACAGGCGCCGGCCGGCAGGCCAGGGCGCGCGCGTAGTCGTCGGCGCCGGCCGCCAGCGCCGTCTCCAGCCTCAGCCGCGTAGCAGAAGCGATGCGCTCTGCGCGGTCATGCAGACGCTTGCCGTCGAGCGCGATCGCTTCGCGCCAGGTCAGCACCGTGGCCGTCGCATCGCAAGCTTCGATACCCGGCACTGGCTGTTCATGCAAGCGGGCGCCCAGCGACTCGAACGATAGCAAGGCGCGGGCAATCACCGTGGCGCCGTCGTCATGCGCGACCTCCAGGATCGAGCGCCGGGCAAGGCCGACGCGCGGGCCTGCCAATGGGCTGCGGACGTCGCTGGCGTGTTCAAACGTGGAGACCCGCGCGGCCATTGGAATGCGGAGCCACGAGAAAAGGTGTCGGCAGACCTACATCCATCTCCACGACCTGTTTTACCCCCTCTGCGCGCAACTGCCGGCGTTTCTTGACGACGAGCAGCGGCATCAGTTATTTGTGTTTACTACATTGATTTCTTGGAAATCTCATGCTCGAACTATTGCGTCTCAATCCTGCTCAACTGCTTAATCGCACTGACACACGAATCGTCTTTGCCGGTGGCGGCAACCGATGTTGGTGGCAGGGAGGCATGGTTGAGGCGCTCCGTGCGCATGCTTGCTGGGCTCCCGAGCGCTTCATCGGAACCAGCGCTGGCGCGAGCATCGCGACGGCCATCGTGACAGGCAACCTGCAGGCATCACTGCGCAAAGCTGTGGCGTACTTCGACAGCATCCCGCGCACACCGAACTTTGAGACCAAGCGTATGGGCGAGCAGCCCGGCGCTCGGGATGCCTTTGTCGATGACGTGGGGCGGCACCGGCGTCTGCACCAGCATCTCACACTGATTGCCCCCCATTTGCCGTGGATCTGGCGCTCGACCGTGAGCCATCCCAAAGGTGGACATTACTAATGGTCTTCAACATTCACATACAACAAATGGCAACGCCAGAGCCAACTGTCGGTGCGGACATTCTGATTGGGCCTCTACAATCAAAAAGACGCCGAATAATCATTATGTTAAATATGATAACCACCTAAACCCCAATCCACCCCCACACCCCAGCCCCAAAACCCCCCCCCTAAATACTTGCTTCCCCGTTTCGTCCAACAAGGTGACGGGCGCCATATCGGTGGCGCCGGATGATCCAGTACCGAACGGGAGCTTTCCATGAGTTTCGATTGCGACGACGCCACATTCCTGGTTCTCGTCAATCACGAAGAGCAGTATTCGATCTGGCCTGACTACAAGGCCATTCCGGGCGGATGGCGCGCGGCGGGCTTCAGCGGTGGCAAGCAGGCCTGCCTGGACTATATCGAGCGCACGTGGACCGATATGCGTCCGCTGAGCCTGCGCCGCTTCATGGAGGATCCAACGCGGACGAACGCCTGACCATGGCCGCGTTGCAGCTGTTCTGCCTGCCGCACGCGGGGGCCAGTGCCACGACGTATCTGCGCTGGCGCCGCCTGTTGCCGGCCGATATCGCGCTGGTTCCGCTGGAGCCGCCCGGCCGTGGCGCGCGTCTCGACGAGCCGCTGCTGCGGGATTTCGAGGCCCTCGCCAGCGCGATGACCGATGCCCTGTGCCGGCATCGTGCGCATGCCGGCATGCCGTATGCGCTCTTCGGCCACAGCATGGGCGGCTTGCTTGCCTGGCGCGTCTGCCATCTGCTGCGCGAGCGTGGCTATGGCTTGCCGCGTGGCCTGGTCGTTTCCGGCTGCGCCGCACCCACCCGACGGGATTCCCGGCGCCTGGCCCCCCTGCGCGGCGACGCGGCGCTGACCGAAGACCTTCGCAAGCACGGCGGCACGCCCGAGGCCGTCTTTGCCGATCCCGAGCTGCTGCGCATGACGCTGGACGTGCTCGATGCCGACTATCGCGTCTGCGAGAGCTTCCAGCGTGCCGACGTCCCACCGCTGCCGATGTCGCTGCATGTCTTCGCGGGCCACGACGATCCGATCTTGCCCGCCGACCTCCATGCCTGGGCCATCGAATCTCAGGTCGGCCACACGCTGGACTGGTTTGCCGGCGGGCATTTCTTCCTGCACGACGATCCGGCCGCAGTGGTTCGCCGCCTCGTGACCCATCTGGAGGCGCCTCAGGCATCCACCATGCCCGCGTTTGCGTGACGCCCGCCGCGTCGCCCAAGCATCCACGCCAACCGTCTTCCTGAAAAGTCGATCCCAAGTATGCAGTCCGCTCCAAACGTCCCGGCCACGCTGGTGGCCCACCTCGGCCAACTGGCCGTGCACCGCGCCGGCGATACCGCACTGATCACCATCGACGCCGCCGGCGATACCCGCTACGACTACGCCTCGCTCGATGCCCGCGTGCGCGCCCTCGCCTCCCATCTGGCGTCGCGCGCCGCGCCCGGCGACCGCGCGATGCTGCTGCTCGATAGCGGGATCGATTATATGACCGCGTTTTTCGCCTGCCTCTATGCGGGATTGATCGCCGTGCCCGCCTTCGAGCCCGGCGCGGTCCGCTCGGCGCAGGTCGCGCGATTGCGCGCCATGGCCAGCGATGCGGACCCCGCGCTGCTGCTGACCAGCACGGCGCAGGCCACCGCGCACCACGATGCGCTGGCTGCCATCGCACCGCGTGCCGCCGTGATCCTGGCCGATGATCCGCAGCCGCCCGCGCGGGACGACTGGCATCCCTACCCTGCCGGCCCGGACACGCTGGCCTTCCTGCAATACACGTCGGGGTCCACGGCTTCGCCGAAGGGCGTCATGGTCAGCCATGGCAATGTCATTGCGAACGAGGGGGCGATCGCGACCGGCATGGGCGTGCGGCCCGGCGACACGATGGTCAGCTGGCTGCCGCTGTATCACGACATGGGCCTGATCGGCGGCCTGCTGCAGCCCATCCACAGCGGCGTGCCCGTGGCGATGATGTCGCCGCAGTTCTTCCTGGAGCGGCCGGCACGCTGGCTGCAGGCCATCAGCCGGCATCGCGGCACGCTGTCGGGCGGCCCCGATTTCGCCTATCGGCTTTGCGTCGAACGCGTGCGCGACAGCCATTTCGAAGGGCTCGACCTGTCGAGCTGGGACGTCGCGTTCTCGGGCGCGGAGCCCGTGCGCGCCGACACGCTGCGTGCCTTCGTCGACCGCTTCGCACCGGCCGGCTTCCGCAAGCAGGCGCTGTATCCGTGCTATGGCCTCGCCGAGGCTACGCTGTTCGCCACTGGCGGCAAGCGTGGCACGGGCATGCTGAGCAAGCGTTTCGACCCTGCCGCCCTGGCACAGGGCCTGGGGAAGACGGCGAATGCCACCGACAGCGGCATGGAACTGGTCGCCTGCGGATTCCCCCGCGCCGACCATACCGTGCGCATTGCCGATCGGGATGGCCGGGCAGTCGCGGATGGGCACGTTGGCGAGATCGAAATCGCGGGCCCGAGCGTGGCCCACGGCTACTGGCGCAATGCCAGCGCCACGGCGGCCACGTTCACTGGCGACGCCGGTGCCGAACGCTGGCTGCGCACCGGCGATCTCGGCCTGATGCGCGACGGCCAGCTCTACATCGCGGGCCGGCGCAAGGACCTGATCATCGTACGCGGCCAGAACCTCTATCCGCAGGATATCGAGCAGGCTGTGGAAGCGAAGGTCACCGCCGCGCGCCGTGGCCGCGTGGCGGCGTTTCCCGTGCAGGGCCCCAATGGCGAGGCGATTGGCATTGCCGTCGAGATCTCGCGGCCGGACCAGAAGCGCATCGGACATGTGGCGCTGGTCCAGGCGCTCGCGGAAGCGGTCGGCAATGCCTGTGGCGAAACGCTGGCCGTGGCGCTGCTGCTGAACCCCGGTGGCCTGCCCAAGACCACCAGCGGCAAGCTCCAGCGCAGCGCGTGTCGGCAGGGTTGGCTCGACGACGGCCTGGACGCCTGCGCCGTGTGGTCGCATGGCGCCTTCTCGCGCGGCGGAATCTCCGCCAACGGCCAGGCCCCGGCCGCCGGTGAGCCCCCTCGCGGCGAAGCCGAGATCGCCCTTGCCGCGTTGTGGCAAGAGCTGCTGGGCGCGGCGCCCGCCGACCGGCAGGCTCATTTCTTTGCGGCCGGCGGCAGTTCGCTGACGGCCGCGCGCCTTGTGGCACGCCTGCGTGAGCGATTCGGCGCGGCGGTGCCCATGCGTCTGCCGTTCGAGCACCCTACGCTCGCCGCCTGCGCGGCCGCGCTGGAGTCGCTCCAAGTCGGCGGCAACGATGGCGCCGACGCGCCGATTGCGTGCGCACCGCGTACCGGCGAGATGCCGCTGGCGCCCGCGCAGCAGCGCATGTGGCTGACGGACCGCATTGCCGCGCCCGCTGACCGCTGGATCTACAACATGGCCGGCGGCCTGCGCCTTGCCGGCCCGCTCGACGCGCAGGCCATGCGCGCCAGCCTGAACGCGCTCGTCGAACGCCACGAAATCCTGCGTACGTCCTATCCGGCCGACGCGAACGGTGCGCCCACCGCGCGCATCGCGTCCGCGCTGACGATCGATCTGCCGTACCACGACCTGTCGTCGCTGGACGCATCCCAGCGCGCGGCGGCCTTGCACGAACTGGCCGAAGCCCAGGCGCGCGAACCATTCGATCTGTCCAGCGCCCCGCTGCTGCGCGCGCGGCTCGTGCGGCTGGCCGACGACGATCACGCGCTGCTGCTCACGCTGCACCATATCGTCGGCGATGGCTGGTCCATCGACATCCTGCTCGATACGCTCGCGGCCGGCTACAACGCCGCCATCGCGGGCACCGCGCTCGATCTGCCGCCGCTGCCGATCCAGTACGCGGATTACGCCGTCCATCAGCATGGCGCGGACGACGCGCGGTCCCAGCCATCCGATGCCTCGTTCTGGCGCGATGCGCTGCAAGGCGCGCCGCGCCTTACGACGATCCCGTCGCCAAACCGTCGCCCGCCCGTGGCCTCGACCACCGGCGCCGCATGCTACAGCGAGCTTCCCGATGCGCTGCTGGCGCGCGTCGATGCGCTGGCCCGTGCCCACGGCGCCACGCGCTACATGGTGCTGCTGGCAGCCTTCCACGCGCTGCTGCACAGGCTGGGCGGTGCCGAAGACCAGTTGGTCGGCATCGACGTGGCCTGCCGCACGCGGCGCGAGCTGGAGGAACTGATCGGCTTCTTCGTCAACGTGCTGCCGCTGCGCGCGCGGCCCCATGCCACGCTGACGTTCGCCGCCCTGCTGGCCCAGTTGCGCGATGCCACGCTGGCCGCTTTCGATCATCAGGCTCTTCCCTTCGAGCGCATTGTCGAAGTGGCCGGCGTGCCGCGCGAGCGCGCGTGGCACCCGCTGGTCCAGATGCTGTTCGTGCTGCAGAACACGCCTGCCGACGCGCGCCAGTTCGCGGGCCTGCGTGCCGAACGCCTGCCGACGCCTGTCCACGCCGCCAAGTTCGACCTCGCCGTGTTCCTCGACCCCCACGCCGATGGCCTGCGCGCCGAATGGGTCTACGCGACGGCCCTGTTCCCGCGCGCCACCGCGCACCGCATTGCCGATGCCTACGGCGCCGTGCTGGCCCAGGCCGTGTCGAACCCCGCCCTTCCGTTGTCCGGCCTCGTTGTGCCGGCCGGCCTTTGCGAACCCGCTACCGATATGCCCGCCATGACTTCCAGCCAGATTTCCAGTCCCGGCAAGCTCGACAAGCTCGCCAAGCTCAACAAACTCGGCAAGGTCGCCGGGCTCCCGAAAACGGCGGCAGAAGCGGCTCCGGCCGCGCCGCTCGTGCGGACGTCGTTCCTGTCGCCGGGCCAGACCTTCCCCATCGTGATCGAACCGACCACGCCGGACCTGGACCCCGTGGCATGGGCGCTGGCCCATCGGCAGGACATCGAGGCCAGGCTGTGCCGCCACGGCGGCATCCTGCTGCGCGGCTTCGGCCTGCGCACGCCGCAGGAGTTCGAACGGTTCGCGGAATCGATCGAGCCGGGGCTCTATGGGTCGTATGGCGATCTGCCGAAGAAGGAAGGCGGCCGCAACACGTATCGCTCCACGCCGTATCCGGAGCGCGAGATGATCCTGTACCACAATGAAAGCGCGCACCTGTCGCGCTGGCCGCGCAAGCAGTGGTTCTTCTGTGAGCTGCCCTCGCCCGTCGGCGGTGCCACGCCGATTGTCGACTGCCGCGAGATGTATCGCCGGCTGCCGCGCGAACTGGCCGCCCGCTTCGAGAGCAAGGGGCTGCGCTACGTGCGCACGTTCAACGACAAGCTCGATGTGAGCTGGCGCGACTTCTTCAAGACGGACTCGCGCGACGAGGTGGAGGCCCGGCTGCGCGCCTCGGGCACCGATTTCGCATGGCTGGACGCCGATATGCTGCAGACCCGCGAGCAATGTCCCGCCGTGATTGCCCACCCGGTCACCGGCGAGCGCAGCTTCTTCAATCAGGTGCAACTGCACCACACGGCCTGCCTGGACCCCGAGGTGCGACGCGACCTGCTGGAGATCGTCGGCCCGCAGCGGATGCCACGGCAGGTGCTGTTTGGCGACGGCAGCCCGATTGGCGACGACGTGATGGCGCTGATCGGCGAACTGTATGAAGCCTGCGCCGTGCGCTTCCAGTGGCGCCAGGGCGACGTGGTCATGCTCGACAACATGCTGGCAGCCCACGCGCGCGATCCGTTCGAGGGGCCGCGCAAGATCGTCGTGGCGATGGGCGACATGTTCGAGCGCCGCGACCTGCCGGCATTGGCGGGCCGTCCCGCTACGGCGGACAGCGCTGAAGTGGCCCCCGCCACGCTGGAGGGCTGAACGATGAATGCCATCGTCCATCCGTTCGGCACCGGAAGCGATTTCCCGGGCCACGCCCAGGCCCTTGGCCGCGAACAGCGGACATTCGAAGCACACGCGGACGTTCCGCTCACGCTGACGGCCACCCTCGACGGCACGCTCGATGCCGAGCGCCTGCAGCGGGCACTGGCGCACGTCGCCGCGCGCCATCCGGCTGCGCGCCTGGCATTCGGACGCGTCGACGGCCTGCGCGGACTGCGCCAGCATTTCGAAGGCCCGGCGCCCGTCATGACGCTGTCGGCGCCTGCAGCCCGTGGTGATGTGCCGGCCTTGCAGGCAAGCGTCCAGCGCCTTCGCGAACCGGGCGGCGCCGAACGTACGCACGTATCGCTGGCCGCCAATCCGCTCGCCATCGATGGCCCGAGCCTGGTCACGCTGATGCGCGAACTCGCGCAGGCGTACGCCGACGATGCCGTGCCGGCCGGGGAAGCCCCGCTGTCCTATGCCGATTACCTCGAGTGGACCGCCGGTCTCGCGCAGGACAACGTCGAGGCCGGGCAAGCCTACTGGCAGGCCGTGCGCGACCGTCTTGCCGGGCTCGACGCCCCGCGCCTGCCGTGGCGGCAGGCGGGCGCGGCGCCCATTGGCGCGCTGCGCACGCTATCGGCACCACTGCCGGAGGCAGATGCCGCTGCGCTCGCCGGCCTGGCCAGCCAGCTCGACCTGCCGCTCGTGCATGTGCTGCAGGCGGCATGGTGGCTGCTACTCGCCCGACTCAATCCCACGGGCCGATTCTGCGCGGGCTGGTGGCAAGATAGCCGCGACGATTTCGAGGCGCTGGCCGGCGCCGTCGGCCGCTACGAGTCGGTGCTCCCCGTCACGGTAGAGCCCGACGCGGAACGCAGCGTCGCCGATTGGCTCGGCCAGTTCAGTGCCCAGCTTCAGCAGCACGCGGGCTGGCGCGAGCACGCCACGGCCGATGCCGCGTCCGGCACGCCGACGCGTATCGGCTTCGCCACCACCGGCCCTGCCCTGCTCCGCGCGCATCACGGCGATATCGCATGGCGCATCGCTGCGCCGCAGGCACCGACGCCGGGCGTCGAGCTGGCGCTGCACGTCCATGCCGGCGATGCTGGTTTGCCAGGCGAACTGGCGCTGCACTATTCGGCTGAGCACTATCGCGCCGACGCGATGGCCTGCCTGCTCGACCAGTACCTGACCCTGCTGCGGACCCTGCCGACGCAGTCGGGGACCACCGTCTCGGCGCTGCCGCTGGCCACGGCCGCGGATCAGGCTCGTATCGCGGCGATGCACGGTCCGGCGCTGCACGTCGGCACCCAGATGCTGCCGCAGCGGCTGGCACACTGGGCCGCCGAACGGCCACTGGCCGCCGCGCTATCCGCCGGTGGCCGCCAGTGGGGCTATGCGGAACTGTCCGCCGCCGTCGATGCGCTGGCGAGCCATCTGCCGTCACTGGGTTGGCGCCCGGGCCAGCCGGTGGGCCTGCTGCTGCCACGTTCCGGCGAACTCGTGATCGCGCTGCTGGCGGTGATGCGTGCCGGTGGCGCCTATCTGCCGCTGGACCCCGCATGGCCGCCGCAGCGGCGCGCGCGGATCCTGGCGGACGCCGGCGCCACGCTGGTGCTGACCGACGCCGCGCACCTCGCGGACGCAGCCGGTCCGACACCGCACGCGGATGTCGCCGCGTGGCCGGCGTCTTCGTCCGGCGTCACGTCCGGGGCGTCGCTGCCCGATATCGAAGCGGACCAGACGGCCTACGTGCTCTACACGTCGGGCTCCACGGGCACGCCGAAGGGGGTGCCGATCTCGCACGCCCAGTTGCTCAACTATGCGGCGGCCTCCGGCCAGGCGCTGCGGCTCGATCGCTGCGAGCGCTTTGCGCTGACGTCCACCGTGGCGGCCGATCTCGGCAACACCACGCTGTTCGGCGCGTTGTGGCATGGCGGCTGCCTCTGCGTGGCGGACGATGCCGATATGCAGGATGCCGCCAGCTTTGCCCGCTTCCTCGCCCGCGAACAGGTGGACTGCCTGAAGATCGTCCCGTCCCATCTCGATGCACTGCTCGACGGCGATGCGGCGCCGCTGGCGCTGCCGCCGCACGCCACGGTGGTGGTGGGCGGCGAAGCGGCCTCGCCGGCATTGCTGGCGCGCCTGCGCAAGCGTGCACCCGATGTCCGCCTCTGCAATCACTACGGCCCCACGGAGACCACCGTGGGGATCCTGGTCCACGAAGCGGGCCGTGCCGCCGACCTGCCGGAAGCGCCCCTGCCGCTGACGCGTGTCCTGGCGAACTGCGAGGCTCATGTCCGCACTGTGGCGGGGCAGCCGGCGACGGTCGGTGAAACGGGCGAACTCTATCTGGGCGGCGCCCAGCTTGGCGCCGGCTATCTCGGTGGCGTGGCCAGTGACGCCTTCGTCCCGCATCCCGAGCACGCTGGCCGGCGGCTTTACCGCAGCGGCGACCTTGCACGCTATCTGCCCGAAGGCGGTATCGAGCTGATTGGCCGCGCCGACAGCCAGATCAAGATTCGCGGATTCCGCATCGAGTGCGGCGAGATCGAACAGGCGTTGGACGCACTGCCCGGCGTCCGTCAGGCGGTCGTGCTGCCGGTGACGGCCGACGACGGTACGACACGTCTGGCCACGTGGCTCGTGCCCGAGGCGGAAGCGGATGGCGCGCTGACAGCCGCGCGACGCAATGCACTACGCCAGGCGCTGGCGGAGCGCCTGCCCGATCCGATGATTCCCGCGCAGTGGTTTGCCGTCGCGGCGCTGCCGCGCCTGCGCAACGGCAAGATCGATCGCCGGGCACTCGCTGCTTCGGCCCTTGCCGAGCCGGCCGGGGCGTCCGTCCCGTCCCGCGAGCCGGACAGCGCGCTGGAAGCGCTGCTGCTCGACCAACTGCGCGATCTGCTTGGCGCGCCCACGCTGGCGGTCCATGACGATCTGTTCGAGGCCGGCGGCCATTCGCTGCTGGTCATCAAGCTGGTGGCGCGGATTCGCAAGCTGCTCAAGCTGGAGATCGCGCCTGCGGTGGTGTTCGACGCCCCGAGTGCCGCCGCGTTGGCCGGCGCCCTGCGCGCCACGGCTACGGACCCCGATGGCCTGGAGACGCTCGCCGGCCTGCAACGCCAGTTGGCGGCGATGTCTCCGGAGGCCCTTGCCGCCCTGCGCGCATCGGCCGGCGCCACGGCATGACGACAGCCCCGGCGCGATGGACGCGCCGGGGCGTCGACCGATCGGGATACCGGGAAAACAGGCTACTTCTTCAGGACCGCATTCATGACGCAATCTTCCAACGCTGCTCAGCAGGCAGCGCTGCTGGCGCTTCTGCTGGAGCAGGACGCCGAATCCGCAACGCACGCGGCCGCCCAGTTGCCTGCTGGCGTGGATGCCGACGCCATGGCGTCCACTGGGCCAGCCGATGGCGGCGACGCCCCGCTGTCGTTCTCGCAGCAGCGGCTGTGGTTCCTGCTGCAATACGAGCCGGGCAGCACTGCCTACAACCAGACGCGCGCCTATGTGCTGCGCGGGGCGCTGGACCGCGCCGCGCTGGATGCCGCGCTGCGCGCCGTGATGGCGCGGCATCCGGCGCTGCGCACGCGCTTCGTCGCCGATGCGGCCACGCCGGGCGCGCTGCCGCGACAGGTGGTGGAGCCCTCGCCGGCGTTTGCGCTGGCAGAGGCCCCGCTGGCGATGGGCGCTGACGCGCTGCACGCCCGCATCGACGCCGAAGCCGCGCGGCCGTTCGACCTGGGCCAGGCGCCGCTGCTGAGGGCGACGCTGCTGATGCGCGCCCCCAACGACCACGTGCTGCTGCTGTCGCTGCACCACATCGTCTCGGACTTCGTCTCGAATGCCGTGATTGCGCGCGATCTCGCGCAAGCCTACGGTCAAGCCTTGGCGGGCGACGCCGTGCGCCTTGCGACACCGGGTGCGACCTTTGCCGCTCATGCCAGCCGCCAGCGCGATGCCCTGGCCAGCAGCGCGCTCGATACGCAGCGCGACTGGTGGCAACGCCTGCTGGGTAGCCATGTGCCCGCGCTGCAGCTCCCCACGGACCGCCCGCATGGCGCCGACGCGACGCGTATCGCCCGCCGCGTCAACGCTGCCTTGCCCGCGCGGCTCGCACGCACATTGCGCGCGTTCTGCGTCGCGCAGCGCTGCACCCCGTTCGTGGCGCTGCTGGCGGCGTGGCAGGCGCTGCTGAGCCGCCATGCGGGGCAGGATGACTTTGCCGTGGGCGTGCCGCACACCGGCCGCGACGGCGATGGGCTCGACGATGTGGTCGGCTTCTTCGCCGATACCCACGTCTACCGCTCGCGCGTCTTGCCCGGCGTGACCGGCCGCGCGCTCTGCGAAAGCCTGCGCGCCGATGCGCTGGGCGCGCTGGGCCACGCGGCATTGCCGTTCGAAGTGCTGCTCGACCGCATGCACGTGCCGCGCGATGCGGGCCGGCCGCCGCTGTTCCAGGTGATGTTCAACCTGCGCACCGCCACGGCAGGTGCCGGGCTGTCGCTGCCGGGCCTGACCGTGGAGGCGGTGGAAGCCCGCGAGACGGGCGCCAAGTTCGACCTGATTCTCGATGTGGAAACCGGCGCCGAGGATGTCACGCTCCATCTGGAGTACGACTGCGCGCTGTTCGACGCCGCCAGCGCCGAGCGCCTGCTGCGCTACTACGTGACGCAGTTGTCGGGCCTGATGCATCAACCGGACCTGCCGCTGACGGCGACGCCGCTGCTCGACGCGTACGACGGCGCGGTGCTTGCGCACCAGCTTGCCGCCGGCCGCCCGCTGCGGCGCGCCGCTGCCATCGAGCCCGCGCATCGCCAGATCCAGCGCCACGCGGCGCGTTCCGCCGATGCCATCGCCCTGCGCCATGGCGACACCACGGTCAGCTATGGAGACCTCGAACGGCGCGCCAACCGGCTCGCGCACCGGCTGATCGCACTCGGCGTGGGGCCCGAGGTGCGCGTCGGCATCGCCATGGAACGCTCGCCCGAGATGATCGTCGGGCTGCTGGCGATCCTGAAGGCCGGCGGCGCCTATGTGCCGTTCGATCCGGCCTATCCGGCCGAGCGGCTGGCCTATCTGTTCGAGGACAGCGGCATTGCGGCGCTGCTGACGCAACCGGCGCTGCGCGACCTGCTGCCGCCGCGCGATGGCCTGCCGGTGCTGATGCCGGATGCCGACGCCGACGATCTCGTGTGGCCCGACACGGCGCCCGATGTCGACGTGCGGCCGGAACATCTGGCCTACGTGATCTATACGTCGGGCTCCACGGGGCGGCCGAAAGGGGCGCAACTGCAACACGGCAACCTGTCGCGGCTGCTGGCGTCCACGCAGCATTGGTTCGGCTTCAACGAGGACGACGTCTGGACGCTGTTCCACTCGTATGCGTTCGATTTCTCGGTGTGGGAGATCTTCGGCGCGCTGTGCCACGGCGGCCAGCTTGTGATCGTTCCCTTCCACGTGAGCCGCGCCCCGCAGGAATTCATCGCGCTGCTGCGGCGCGAGCGCGTCACGGTGCTGAACCAGACGCCATCGGCCTTCCGCGCCTTGCTGGCGCAACCCGAGCTTTACGAGGCGCCGCTGGCGCTGCGCTACGTCATTTTCGGCGGCGAAGCGCTCGATCCGCAGGCGCTGCGGCCGTGGATCGACCATGCCGGTGATGCCGCGCCGCAGCTGATCAATATGTACGGCATCACCGAGACCACGGTCCACGTGACGTACCGGCCGATTAGGTGTGCCGACCTGGACCCCGCCACGCGCGCACGCAGCCCCATCGGGGAGCGCATCCCCGACCTCGGCATCCGCGTGCTCGATCCGGGTTTGCATCCGGTGGCGCCGGGTGTGGCCGGGGAACTGTTCATCGCGGGAGATGGCCTGGCCCGTGGCTACCTGAACCGCGCGGCACTCACCGCCGAGCGCTTTATTCCCGATCCGTTTGCCGACGACGGTGCGCGGCTCTACCGCACGGGTGACCTGGCGCGCTGGCTGCCTGACGGGCAACTGGAGTACCTGGGCCGGATCGACCAGCAACTGAAGATTCGCGGCTTCCGCATCGAACCGGGTGAGATCGAGGCGCGGATTCTCGCGCAGGAAGGTGTGGGCAACGCGGCCGTGCTGGCTATCGAGGGCCCTTCCGGCGCAAGGCTGGTGGCTTATGTCGTGCCGGCTGGTGGCGCGCAGGTGGATATCGCCGCCGTCCGCACCGCATTGGCAGCCGACTTGCCCGACTACATGGTGCCGGCGGCGTTCGTCGTGATCGACGCCCTGCCCCTGACCCCGAACGGCAAGCTGGACCG
>NZ_JBYOJU010000047.1:0-3163 GCF_057798855.1 Cupriavidus sp. 96C5-1
TGTCGCCGGCGAACTGTGGATCGGCGGCGCCGGCGTCGCGCGCGGCTACCGCAACGAACCCGAGCGCTCCGCCCTGCGCTTCCCGCTCGACGCCGAAGGCCAGCGCTGGTACCGCACCGGCGACCTGGGTCGCTACTGGCCAGACGGCACGCTTGAATTCCTCGGCCGCGACGACCTGCAGGTCAAGATCGGCGGCCACCGCATCGAGTTGGGTGAGATCGACGCCGCGCTCAAGCGTGATGCCACCGTCGCCGATGCGATCACCGTCGCCATCGGTGACCGACAACGGCGCCAGTTGGCGGCCTTGGTTGTGCCTAAGCCTCAGCTAGCCGTCGCAACCGCGCCAGCCGACCACAAGCGCGCCACTGCCATCAGCGCGGCATGCGAGCGCCTGGCAAACCAGGATCGCGATGCCAGCGCGCAGCGCAGCGACGACGAAGCCGTGCTGGCCGAACGCTTGCTAAGCCGCCTGTGGCAGGCCCTGGATGCGTCAGGCAGGCAAGGCGTCGATGCGCGCTATGGCGCCCTGCTGCAACAGTGGTTGCGCTGGCTTGCCGCCCGCAAGGTAGTCGATGCCGACGGCCGTCCCGGTCTGCGCTGGCAACAGGCTATCGCCGCCGCGCTGAACGAAGGGGTGCAGGAAGACTCGGTGTATCTGCCTCTGGCCCGCGATCTCCTTGCGCGCCAACCCGAATGGCTGGACATCCTTGCCGGGCGCGAATCGCCGCTGGCCTGGCTGGACGACCCAATGCTGGCGCCGGAACAACTCGTCGACGCCAAGCCCACGGTCAATACGGCCCTGGCCGCGATGGCAGCCGAACTCGCGACGCTGCGCCAAACGCTGGAGCGCCCCTTGCGCATCGTCGACTTCGGCGGCCGCAGCGGACTCAGCGCGCAGCGCCTGCTGACCCTGCTGTCGCCCGGCGACGTGCACTACACCCTGCTCGACACCTCGCCCGCCCTGCTCGAACAGGCGCGGCACCGCGCCGCGGCGCTCGGCCACCACATCGCCACTCACCCCATCCGCCACCCGCTGCTCGCCGATCTGGCGCCGCATCAGACCGACCTGGTGATCGCCAACAACAGCCTGCACCGCGAAGCATGGGTCGACGACGGGTTGGCCCAGGTGCGCTGGCTGCTGGCCCCCGGCGGCGCGCTGTGGGCGCTTGAAACGGAACGCTATTCCCCGCTGGGATGGCTGACGGTAGCGATCTTGAATGCCGTCGCCGCGCCGGCCGATGGCCGCGACGCACCGCTACTGGCAGCCGCGGACTGGTCGCACCGGCTAACTGCCGTCGGCCTGTCTCGCGTCCGTCATCAGCATGATGGGGACACACTCCTGCTCACCGCCTGCCAACCGGGCGCCTTGGCATCCTGGGACGCGCATGCCTGCCGTGCCCGGCTACCCGGGCAGTTGCCCGCCTATATGGTGCCGACGCTGTTGCCGGCCGTAACGCGCATCCCGTTGTCGCCCAATGGCAAGGTCGACCGCAATGCCATCCAGGCCCTGCTCGAGCAGGGCTATCAGGCAGACGACACCGCCTTCCAAATGCCACATCCCGGCGCGGAAGCCGAGATGGCGGCGCACTGGGCCAGCTTGCTGAAGTCATCGTCGATAGGCCGCCAGGCCAACTTCTTCCAGTTGGGCGGCGACAGTCTGCTGGCAACGCGCCTGATCGCTCGGCTACGCGGCGAAGGCTATGCCGAGCTAGCCTTGGCGACCTTGTTCGCGCAACCAACGTTGGCCGGATTCGTCGCGGCGTTGCCGCAGCGCGGCGCGCAAGCCAACCGAATCGAAGCGCTGGTCCCGCTGATCTCAGACACGCGCAGCCGCCACGACGCCTTTCCGTTGACAGAAGTACAACAAGCCTACCTGCTTGGTCGACACCAGGATTTCGCGCTGGGCGGCGTCGCCACGCACTACTACACCGAATTCGAGTGCGAGACGATTGACGGCCCTCGGCTGGAAGCCGCGCTCACTCGACTGATATCGCGCCACGACATGCTGCGCGCGGTATTTGATGGCGAGACCCAGCGCGTGCTGCCCGAGGTGCCGCGGCTGGCTATCCCTTGCGATGCGGCGCCGGGCGCCTTTGCCCGGCTGCGCGCCGGCATGGCGCAGCAGGTGCGCCCGGCCGATCGCTGGCCCTTGTTCGACCTGCGCCTTGCCCGTGAGCATGGCCGCAGCCGCCTTGGCGTCAGTCTGGACAACCTGACGCTGGACGGCTTGTCGATGCAGATCTTCGTCGCCGAATTGGCGCAGTTGTATCGCGACCCCGACACCAAGCTGCCGGAGATCGGCATCAGCTTCCGTGACTATCTGCTCGCCGCGAGGGTACCTGATGCAGCCGTGCTGGAGCGCGCTCGCCAGCACTGGCGTGCGCGCCTGCAGGCGTTGCCGCCGGCGCCGCAATTGCCATTGGCCGCCGATCCGCATACCGTCGCACCGCGCTTTGCCCGACGCAGCGAGCGTCTTGACGCCAGTGCTTGGCACGACTTGCAAGAGAAGGCTCGCAGCCACAACCTGACGCCATCGACCGTGCTGCTGTCCGCCTATGGCGCCGTGCTCGGCGCCTGGAGCCGGCAGCGCGCGCTGACCTTGCATCTGACCTTATTCGATCGCGCCGCCGTGCATCCGCACATCCATCGCGTGCTAGGCGACTTCACTTCGCTGCTGCTGGTCGCTTGCTGCCCCGAACCCGGCTTATCCTGGCTTGCCAATACTCAGGCACTGCAGCAACGGCTGTGGGAAGACCTGGATCATCGCGCCGTATCAGCCATCTCGATGCTGCGCGAGCTGGCAACCCAGCACGGCGAAACCGTCGCCATGCCGGTGGTCTTCACCGGCGCGCTCGGCGTGGATGCCGAACTGCAACAGGCCGATCTGGACGTCTTGGGCCAACCGATATGGGGCTTGTCGCAGACGCCGCAGGTGTGGCTGGACCATCAGGTGCACGAGCAAGACGGCGCGCTGG
Source organism: Cupriavidus sp. 96C5-1 (assembly GCF_057798855.1). NCBI lineage: Bacteria > Pseudomonadati > Pseudomonadota > Betaproteobacteria > Burkholderiales > Burkholderiaceae > Cupriavidus > Cupriavidus sp. 96C5-1. The sequence goes on from NZ_JBYOJU010000047.1 coordinate 2,976, forward strand.
TCTGGAACTGGGACGCGGTCGAGGCGCTGTTCCCGCCCGGCGTGCTCGACGCCATGTTCGCCGCCTACCATGCGCTGCTGCTGCGCCTGGCCCGCGACGACGCGGCCTGGCACGCGCCGCTGCCGCCGCTGCTGCCGGACACGCAGCGCGCCGTGCGCGAACGCGTCAACGCCACCGCCAAGCCGCTG
>NZ_JBYOJU010000047.1:3173-82689 GCF_057798855.1 Cupriavidus sp. 96C5-1
TCGCGACGACCTGCAGGTCAAGATCGGCGGCCACCGCATCGAGTTGGGTGAGATCGACGCCGCGCTCAAGCGCCAGCCAGCGGTGCGTGACGCCGTCACCGTCGTCGTCGGCTCCCGGCAAGCACAACGCCTGGTCGCCTGCTACGTTGCCGCGACGCCCTTGAGCGACACCGCGCTACGCGCCGGCTTGCGACAACTTCTGCCGGATTATGCCCTGCCTGGCAAATTCCTCGCACTCGAGACTCTACCGCTCACCGCCAACGGCAAGGTGGATCGCGCCGCACTCGCCTCCCTTGCGAGCGCGGCCGACGCGCACGCCGAGAGTGCGGGCACACCGCCGCAGGGACAAACCGAGCGAGCCTTGGCCGAGCTTTGGTGCGCGCTGTTGGAGATGCCGATACGCGACCGCGAGCAGAGCTTCATCGCCCTGGGCGGCAACTCGCTGCTGGCGGTACGGCTGGTGGACAGCCTGCGCCAGCGTTTCGACATCGAGCTGTCGCTGCGCGACTTCCTCACCCATCCCACGATCGCGCGCCTGGGCGCACTGGTCGATCAACGCCGTACCGAATTTGAAAGGGGAGAGATTTGACTACCATCGCACTCATCGCCGAACTGCGCGCACAGAAAGTCGAGTTATGGGCCGAACAAGGCAAGCTGCACTTTCGCGCGCCGCCTGGCGTCCTCACCACCGAGCACCGCGAGCGACTCAAACTGGCCAAAGCAGAAATCCTGGCCCTGTTAGCCAGCGAGACAGCGGCCTCGCCCGCGCCGGACGATGACCAGCCCTTCGCCCTCACGGCGGTTCAATCCGCCTACCTGGCCGGACGCCATAGCAGCTACGGCTATGGCGGCACCGGTTGTCACGGCTACTTCGAGATCGACTTCCCCGACCTGGACCGGGCAGGCGTCGAACGCGCCTGGAACCAGCTGATCGCTCGACACGGCATGCTGCGCGCCGTTATCGACCCGCGCGGCGAGCAGCGCATCCAGGCCGAAGTGGCCACCTACGCCGTCGACGAACATGACTGGCGCGAACGCGATCCGGCGAAGCAGATGCAGGCGCTCGCCGCCCTGCGCGAGCGGTTGAGCCACCGTCATTACGTCCCGGACCAGTGGCCGCTGTTTAGCGTCGAACTCAGTCAGGCGCCGCAGTCCAGCCGCCTGCACGTCAGCGTCGACCTGCTGATCGCCGACTTCGCCAGCATCCAGTTACTGCTACACGAATTCGCCGAACTCTACGAGCGCCCCGATACGACGCTGCCCGCACTCGGTCTGAGCTTTCCCGGCTATCTCCAACTCGCCGCCAGCAGCGAAGCACAGCGCCAGCGTGACCGCGAGTACTGGCTGGCGCGCATCGACGCCCTGCCGCCCGCCCCCGCGCTGCCGGTGGCCACCGACGGCGAACGCAGCCGGCCGCGTTTCGAACGCTGGTCGCACACCGTGCCGGCCGCCGCCTGGCGCCGTTTGCAGCAGCATTCCGCCAACCACGAACTGACAACTTCCGCCGCGCTGCTAAGCGCCTACGCCGAGGTGCTGGCCCGCTACAGCGCGCAGCCGCGCTTCACCCTGAACCTGACGCTGATGACGCGCCGGCCGGTGCATGCGGACGTAGCCAGCCTGGTAGGAGACTTCACCCAGGTCACGCTGCTGGCCGTCGACAGCGACGCTGCGCCTACCTTCCATCAACGTGCGCTCTCGCTGCAACGCCAGCTCTGGGAGGATATGGAGCATGCGCATTGCACCGGCGTGGAAGTCCTGCGCGAACTTGGCCGGCGCGGTACGGCGGCGCTGATGCCGGTAGTCTTCACCAGCACCCTCGGCATAGCCGGCGCCGAAACCAACGCCGCGCTGCTGTCCGCCGGCGAATTGGCCTTTGGCATCAGCCAGACGCCGCAGGTATGGATCGATTGCCAGGCCCTGGAACGCCGGGGCAGCCTGTCCCTGAGCTGGGACGTGCGCGCCGATGTGTTCCCGGCCGGCATGATCGAGGCGATGTTCGACAGCTTTCGCGGCCTGGTGGAGCGCCTGGCCGCCGGCCCCGAGGTCTGGTCCGCGGCCAGCCTCACCGCGCTGCCACCGGAGCAGGCCGAGCGCCGGGCACAGGCCAACGCCTGCACGGCGCCGCTGCCGGATACTTTGCTGCACGCAGCCTTCGAGCGCGAGGCGGAGCAAGCAAGCGCTGCGGTGGCCCTGATCGACGGTGACCGGCACCTAAGCTACGGCGAACTGCAGGCGCGGGCACGCGCGCTTGCGCATCGGCTCCGCGCGCACGGCGTCCAGCCGGGTGAACTGGTCGCCGTGCTCATGCAAAAGGGCTGGGAACAGATCGTCGCTGTGCTGGGCATCCTGCATGCCGGCGCCGCCTATGTGCCGATCGATGCCGCCCTGCCTGCGGCGCGGCGTAACCTGATGCTGCAAGATGCCGGCGTTCGCTGCGCCATTACCCAAGTCGGCTGGCAGCCGGAGATCGCACCGCCCTCGGGCATCGCCATACTGACGGTGTACGCTGCGGCGCCTGGGATCATGCCTGCGCCGTTGCCGCCAACGGCGAGCACGGCCGACCTGGCCTATGTAATCTATACCTCAGGTTCTACCGGGCAGCCGAAAGGCGTGATGATCAGCCACCGCGCCGCCGTGAACACCGTGCTCGACATCAACCGGCGCTACGCCATCGGACGCGAGGATCGCGTGCTCGCCTTGGCCAGCCTGAGCTTCGATCTGTCCGTCTACGACCTGTTCGGCCTGCTGGGCGCCGGCGGCACGCTGATCTTGCCGGCGGCGGCCGAACGCGCCAACCCGGCGCACTGGGCACGCCTGCTCGAACGCCACCAGGTCACGGTATGGAATTCGGTGCCAGCGCAAATGCAGATGCTAGTCGCCTACCTCGCCTCGGCGCCGCACAGGCCCGGCGCCGCCCTGCGCCGCGTCCTGCTGTCTGGCGACTGGATTCCGCCGCGCCTGCCCGAGCAGGTGCGCACCTTGTTTCCCGCTGCGAAGATCAGCGCTCTGGGCGGCGCCACCGAGGCTGCGATCTGGTCCAACCACTTCGACACCGAGCAAACGGTGGTGGACTGCCCCAGCATTCCCTACGGCAGACCTTTGTCCAACCAGCGCTTCCATGTGCTTAACGCCCGCTTTGAAGACGCGCCCGACTGGGTCCCTGGCGAACTGTACATCGGCGGCAGCGGGCTTGCCGAAGGCTACTGGAACGATCCCGCCAGGACCGGCGAACGCTTTATCCACCGGCCAGGAACCAACGAGCGTCTATATCGCACCGGCGACCTGGGACGCTACCGCCCGGACGGCAATCTCGAATTCCTGGGCCGCCTCGACCATCAGGTCAAGTTGCGCGGCCATCGCATCGAACTGGCCGAGATTGACGCCGCCTTGCAGGAACAGGCCGACATCGAAACCGCCGTCACACGGATTGACGCCGGCCGCCTGATCGCCCACCTGCTGCCCAAGGCAAGCGTCGCCGATCCAGGGCAGGCCGCTCTTGCGCAGGCCGCGGTGGTCAGCGCCTGCGAGCAGGCGACGCGCGCGGCCGGCCACATTGACGGCGCAGCGGTACAAGCCCTGCTTGCCGCCGCCGACCGGGTGTCGTTGGCGCGCATGCAGCAGGCCTTGGTGGAAGTAGATGCGTTGCGTCCAGGCGACGCGCCGCAAGATCTTGACGCGCTGATCCGCCGTGGCCGCATCGCCCCGGATCTGGCCCCGTTGATACAGCGCTGGTTGAATGCGCTGGCAGGCACCGGCCGGCTGCAACGGCACGGCGCGAACCAGTACCTGCTGCCAGGCGATGCGATGGTTCCTGCCACCGCCGACGACGAACGCGAGATCGAGCGCCTGCAGACGCAACTGGATTACAGCGCCGAGCTGCTGCAATTGCTGCAAACGAGCCAGACGGCACTCCCGCAATTGCTGCGCGGCGAGGCGGATCCGCTTGCACTGCTGTATCCGGAAGGCCGACTCGATGTCGCCATGGCGGCTTACCGCGACAACCTGGCCAGCCGCACGTTGAACGGCTTCGTCAGCGCCGCGCTGCTGGCCTTGCAGCGCGCGGCTGGCCGGCCGTTGCGCATCCTCGAGATCGGCGCCGGCGTCGGCGGTACTACCGACACGCTGATTGCCGCGCTGGCCGACGCAGGGGCAGAGGTCGAATACTGGTTCACCGATACCTCCGTATTCTTTCTCCACGCCGCGCGCGAGCGCTACCGCGCGCATCCGTTTGTTCGCTATGCGCTATTTGACCTCGACCTCGACAGCCACCTGCAGGACATCCCGCCGCACAGCTTCGATGTCGTCATCGCAGCCAATATGCTGCACAGCGTGCGCAACCTGGACCACGCCTGCCGGCGCTGCAGCGACTTGCTGAGCGCGGGCGGGTGGCTGTTGATGGTGGACCTTACGCGGCCCAACTACCCGCTGCTGTGCTCTCTGGAGTTCCTGGAGGGCATGCGTCACTTCGACGACGAACGCGGCGTCAGCAATGAACCTTTTCTGTCTGTCGAACAATGGCAACACAAATTCACGGCAATCGGCGCAAGTAGTGTGCTGGCCTTGCCCGGTGCCGATCATCCGTTGGCGCCGGTTGGGCAGAGTTTTCTTGCCTTTCGGGTCGACCGGAGCCGCGTCCTGCCCGACCTACAGGTGGTCGAAGCGGCTTTGCGCGCCCGATTGCCTGAGATCATGATTCCCAATCAGTTTCATCTGCTGGAGCATCTGCCCCTGTCAGACAACGGCAAGGTGGAGCGCCGCGCGTTGCCGACACCCCAGCCTCATCCTGAACATGGCACCGCAGGTGAAGCCGCAAGCAGCCCACTGGAGATCAAGTTGGCGCAAGTCTGGTGCGAAGTGCTCGGACTCGCATCGGTCGGGCGGCACCAGAACTTTTTCCAGCTCGGCGGCGACTCGCTGCTGATCGCGCAGATGATTGGCCGCCTGCGCGACGCCCTTGGTCATGAACGCGTGCAATGGGACACCACACTGCGCCATTTTGCCGGTCACGCCACCATTGCCGAACTCGCCGCCCATCTGGAAAGCCAGGCCGCACAAGCGGCGACGCCGGCATTGCCAGGCTCCGTTCTGCTGCGGGAAGGCGGCGCGCCGCCCCTGTTCCTGTTCCACGACGGCATCGGCAACCTGCTGCCTTACCAGCCCTTGCTACGGCAGCTACCTGCCGGCATGGCGGTGCGCGGCTTCGCCGTTACGGCGGTCGATGCCTTTCTCGATCTGCCGGCGGATGGCCTGATCTCCACACTCGCCGAACGCTATGCCGAGGCAATCGCCGCCGAGCAACCCGACGGGCCGTTGCGCCTGGCCGGTTACTGCATGGGCGGGCTCATCACGCTGGAGGTCGCCCGCGTGCTGCGCGGCCGCGGACGCGAGTTGACCATGGTGGCGGCCATCAGCGCCTATCAGGTGCCTTACCGCCTGGAAGACGCCTGCCTCGCGGAATACGCTTTTGCAAGAGCACTGGGCATTGCGCCGCAGGACTGCAGCCTGCCCGCCGACGAACAGGCGGCCGGCGCGGCGCTACAAGCCGCGCTCAAGGCGCGGCCCACCGCTCTGTCCATTGCTGCGATGCCGCGCAATGGCCCCCTCGCCCAGATTGCCGCGACCTTCGAACGCTATCTTGAGCTTGATCAAGAAGCGCGGCTCGCCCGGCTTTGGCATGCCTATTCTGCAGCAGGCAACCGTTTCTCCCTGCCCGATCAAGACGCCTTTGCCAAGCTATTCCAACTATTCCACCATAGTCTCGAAGCCGTGATGCGCTACCGCCCCGAAGCCTATGCCGGCGACGTGGTGTTCTTCCGCCAAACCGGAGACACCCACTTCCTGCCAGGGCTGCGCGACGATATGACGCGCTTCTGGCGCGAGACCTGCCTCGGTGAGGTCGACGTACGCGATCTGAGTGGCGATCACTTTGAGTGTCTGAACGACCCCGTCTTGGCGCAGCACTTGGCCGCTCTGCTGTGCGAGGAGACCAGCGCATGAGGCCCGCCGCCAAGCCCCCCGTCATCGGTATTCTCGGCGCTGGCGGCAAGGTCGGCAGCGCCGTGGTGCAGCAATTGAACGGCCGCTTCCCGCTGCACTTGGCGGGCCGCGACGCCAAGCGCCTCGCGCAATGCCGCGCGTCGCTGGCAAAGGTCGAGCATGCCGTCTTTGCGCTGGAGGATGCCGCCGCCTTGGCCGAATTCTGCCGCGGCTGCGCAGTGATCGTGAACTGCTCCGGCCCTGCGGCGCATTGGGCGGAAGCCGTCAGTCGGGCGGCGCTGGCGGCTGGCGTTCACTGCGTCGACGTCGGCGGCGACGAAGCCTTGCTGGAGCGCTTGCGCCGCAGCCACCGCGCGGTGCCGGCTACGGTGGTGCTGGCGGCAGGCCAGGCGCCCGGCCTGACCGGGCTGATCCCGCGTCTGTTGGCGCAACTTGCCGGCACGAACGCCGCCGATGCCACGCTAATCTGCTATTGCGGCGGCCGCGAAGCTTTCACTTTCACCTCGGCCCTCGAATTCGCCATCAGTCTTGATAGCGGCTATGGCACTGCGGGCGCCAATTGGCGTGACGGCGCGCGCCATCTGCACGAGGCGGCGCCGCATCGGGTAACCGGGCCGCAAGGGCCGGCATGGGCGCTGCCATACCTGCCGCGCGAACTGGAACGCATCGCCATGGAAACGCCCTTGCGCGCCTTGCGCTATTACCATCTGGTCGCAGGCGAGCGACTGCTTGACCTGCTGAATCAACCACCCGCAGCCGAGGTTGCCGTGCTGGCGGATCAAATCGTGGCTGCCAGCTCGGCAGACCTGTGCGTGGGGACGGCCTGGCAGCGGCTGCACTGCGAACTACTGGGTCCAAAACGCCGCTGGAGCTGCCGCCTCGACGCGGCCAGCGGCTACGCCTTGACCGGCGCGGTGGCTGCCTACGCCGCTACCCGCTTGGCCCAGCAGCGCGCGCCCGAGCCGGGCGTGTTTCTATTCGACCAATGGGCCAATCCGGCCGCCGGCTGGCTCGCGCTGGCGGCATCGGGAGTCTGCACTGCCTGGCAGCTCGACAACGCCTGTCATGACGATCGGGAAGGACAGCTATGAAGCCCAAAGCCATCGTCTGCGGCACCACCTTCGGCCGCATCTATCTGGCGGCCCTGCAACGCGACGATCAGCCTTACCAACTGGCCGGCATCGTCGCACGCGGCAGCCCGCGCTCGCGGCAATTGGCCGAGGACGCAGGCGTTCCGCTCTACCCGAGCATCGCCGCCCTGCCTGATGACATCGCGCTCGGCTGCGTCGTCATCCGTTCGGGCATGGTCGGCGGCGCGGGCACTGAAATGGCGCAGGCGCTGTTGGCCCGCAAGATATCGGTGATACAAGAGCATCCGGTGCATAGCGGCGAACTCGCGCCATGCCTGCGCTCGGCGCGCAGCCATGGCGCACAGTACCGGCTCAATACGCTCTACCCGGAAACGGCCCCGATGCGCCGCTACCTTGCCCAGGTACGGCGTCTGGCTCGCTTGGAACCGCCCCTGTTCATCGACGCCGTGGCCGGCGTGCAGATCGGCTGCGCGCTACTCGATATTCTGGGACACGCCCTGGGCGGCCTGCGCCCCTTCGCCTTCGGCACGCCCGCCGTACCGCCGCCCGGCCAAGCACTGCCTTATCGCAGCATCGACGGCACCCTGCACGGCGTGCCGCTGCATCTGCGACTGCAATACGAAATGGACCTGCGCGACCCGGACAACTATTTTCATCTGATGCACCGCATCACAGTTGGCTTCCCCTCCGGCAACCTGTGCCTGCACGACACTCATGGCCCGGTGCTCTGGGCCCGCCGCTTTCATGTGCCGCGAGTGGACATCGGCGCGGCGCGCCTGGAGGTGCAACTGGATGCAGGCGCCGTCGCGGCCATCCCGATGGTGCGCGCGATCGGTCCCAGCCATGGTGCATCCTTGCATGCCATCCTCACCGACCTTTGGCCCGCCGCGATCGCCCGCCAATTGCGCCAGATCGAAGCGGACCAGCGCGCGCAACGCGACCCCCTGCACGCCGGGCAGCGCAGCCTGGATCTCTGCCTGGCGTGGGAAGCCCTCACCGACCGTCTCGGCCCGCCGGCCTACTCGTCGCTGACCTCGCTGGACCGCGCCGATGCTACCGCGGCCGAAGCCGTCCTGCTGGACGAGTCTGCGGAGCAGACGCCATGACGCACTCCCCCCCGTCGCACCGCCGCTTGCTCATCACCCTGGGCGCGCTGTACCTGGCGCAAGGCGTACCGGGCGGCTATGCGATGATCGCATTGCCCGCCATACTTACCACCCGGGGCATGGGGTTGGCATCCTTGGGCTTGCTCGGCATCACGCTGCTGCCCTGGGTCCTGAAAGGACTATGGGCACCTTGGCTTGACAATCGCAATCCTCCGCTTTTTGCCCGCTGCGGGCGACGCGTCGGCTGGATTTTCTGCTGCCAGGCCGTCAGCATACCCGCCTTCGCCGCGATCGCATGGCTCGACCCTATCGGCCAGTATCCCATGCTGCTGAGCTCGCTGATCGTCGTCAACACGCTGTTCGCGACGCAGGACATCGCCGTCGACGCTCTCGCTGTCAACACCCTGCGAGACCATGGCTGGCTGGGTGCCAATGCAGTGCAGACTTCCGGCTTCAGCTTGGGCATGCTGATTGGCGGCAGCACGGCGCTAGTGCTGGTTGATGGCCTCGGCTTTCGCGCCACGACGCTCGCCCTGGCGCTGTTGCCACTATGCGCACTCCTTCCATTGGCGACCGTGTGGCGGCATTTTGCGCAGACGAGCGCCAGCGCCGGCGGTGCATCCATCTTGACCTTCCTGCGCCAGCCCTATACCCCTGCACTGATCGTGCTGGTACTTGCCTACAAGCTGCCGGCCATGCTCGGGCACAGCCTCATCAATCCGCTCTTGGTTAAGCAAGGTGCCCCGTTCTGGCTGATTTCTGTCACGTCGGCCACTCTGGTGGCGATCATAGCCACCGTCGTCGCGCATGCCGCTCCACGCACCTGCGCGACATACGGCGTGCCCCGAACCATTGGCGCCTTGGTGGCCCTGACCGGCAGCAGTTGGGCGGCGTTGGGCTTGTCCATGCTTGCAGGGAAAGGCAGCATCCCGGTTACCATCGCGATGAACGGCTTCGCGTATGCCGCCATCGTGATGGCGACTGTGCCCATGTACGCCCTGTTCATGTCGTTGGCGTCCGCAAACAGTGCGGGCACCGACTACACGCTGTGTTACTCCATCGAAGCCCTGGCCAATCTGCTCGCCATGACGCTAAGCGGCTTGCTGGCGCAGTCGATTGGCTTTGCTCCCACCTTCCTGATCGCCGGTGCGGCGGGCATGCTGGTCAGCCCGTGGATCTTCCGTCGGCTGCAGCGCCCGCTGGCGCAAATCCATCCCGCCGCAACCCAGACCTAGGACACGCATGCTCTGGACACGTTGTTTTCATCGGCGGCAAGATGCCCGCTATCGATTGTTCTGTTTTCCCCATGCAGCGGGCGCAGCCAGTTTTTTTCGTCAATGGCGGCATCCCGCGCTGGAAATCTGGGCAGTGCAATACCCCGGACGTGAAGATCGGCTGGCAGAATCCATGCCCGACCAATTGACGCAGGTCGCCGCTAATATCGCACGGGCCATGCAAGCGCAGCTTGACAGGCCATACATCCTGCTTGGTCACAGCATGGGCGCCTGCATCGCATTCGAGGTGGCGCGCGCCCTGGCGCGACAACGCGCTCCGTCGCCAACGGGGCTGATCGTCTCCGCGCACGAAGCACCGCAGTATGCACGGCAGGGCGAGTTGCACACTCGCCCAGATCCGGAACTGCGCGCAGAATTGGAACGCTTGAACGGAACCCGAAACGGTGTATTCGATCAACCGGAACTGCTACATCTGGTGTTGTCGACCATGCGCCTTGACTATCGACTGATCGAAGGCTATCGCCTCCAGGCAGGTCCAATCTTGACTTGCCCGATACTGGCTTGCTGGGGTGATGCCGACCCCGAAGTGTGTGCAAGCGAGATGCGCGAATGGGCTATACATACCAGTGCAAGGTACAGCTCGCGGAGTTTTCCTGGTGATCACTTTTACCTGACAGAACACCGCGAGGCGCTACTGCACCATATCGCGACAGAGTGCCAATCGCAGCCAAGCAACACATTCAGTTGCCAAACTGTGGATGCACCCTACTATGGTGGACGCCACTCGCGCCCCGACTCTCCCGGCTGAGCCAACTAGCCGCACACCGGGCGCCGACGCCCGCTCGCACTACCCAACATAGCGGTCTGCGCTACCCGCGGCTCGCGCCGCGCGACGACATGACCCGCTCCGTCACCGCCCCGCTAGAAGCACCCAAACTACCTCCCCGGGACCCCACTGGCACAGAGCCCTGAGTCAACACTCTTGTGGTAAACACCGTCGAACGAATCAGCCAGACTCCGTCGACCAATGCGTACTCATCGGCATAGCGCCCAGTCAGAGACGTGCTGATCCCAGCCAGTTGATCCAACCCGAGATAAGCCAGATCCCACGTTCCACGTGCAAGACCAGCGTCCTCCACCACAATATCCGCATGCCCGGCAAAGTGCATCTCCAGCAAGCTCGGCCGGCAGCCCAGCTCGGCGAAGCATTGCGCCAGCGCTTCGCCACTATTGAAGCTGCCGATGCGGTCGTAGTGGATATGTGCCCCCTCCGGGACAAAACACGCCCGCATGGCCACCGGATCCTTGTCATCGCAGGCCCGCAGATAACGATGCTTGAGCGCCCGGATGGCTTCCCCCGCCTCAAGATGCGCAAGGCGCCACTGCAATTGCGTCAACGCGTCCACGGCCTCTCACCCTTCCCGCAACCGGTACTTGAGTATCTTGCCCGCCGCACTGGTCGGCAGCGTCTGCACGAAGACAACCTCGCGCGGCACCTTGTAATTGGCCATATGCCGGCGCGCCCAATCGATCAGCTCGTCCGCGCCAAGCTTGCTGCCGTGCCTCAGCACCACGAAGGCCTTGCCCGCCTCGCCGAGGCGGTCGTGCGGCACGCCCACCACCGCCACCTGCGCGATCGCCGGATGCGATACCAGCAGCTTCTCGATCTCGGCCGGATAGCAGTTGAAGCCGCCGACGATAAACATGTCCTTGATGCGATCGGTGATGCGCAGGTTGCCGCGCAGGTCCAGCGTGCCGATATCGCCGGTGCGCAGCCAGCCGCCCGCATCGATCGCTTCGGCGCTGGCTTCCGGTAGCTGGAAGTAGCCTCGCATCACGTTGTAGCCGCGCACCGTCACCTCCCCCGGTTCGCCCGCAGGCACCGGCTGGCCGGCACCATCCACGCAGCGCAGCTCGATCCCCGGCATGGCGCGGCCCGAGGTCAGCGCCACGATGTCGGTATCGTCCCCGGCGCGGGTCAGCGTGGCGAAGCCGCATGACTCGGTCAGGCCATAGCCGGTGAAGACGTTGCGAAAGCCCAGCTCGCGCCGCATGCGCTGGATCAGCACGGGCGGAATCGCCGACGCGCCAGTTACCGCGACACGCAGCGAGGATAGGTCGAACTCGCGCAGGCGCGGATTGTTCAGCAGCGTCTGGTAGAGCGTCGGCGGGCCGGGCAGCACCGTGATGCGCTCGTTCTCGATACGGGTCATCACTGCTTCGGCATCGAACACCAGATGCGGCAGGATGGTGGCGCCGCTGATCAGGGCGGCCAGCCATCCGGCCTTGTAGCCAAAGGCGTGGAAGAAGGGATTGACGATCAGGTAGCGGTCGCCGGCTTCCACGCCTGTGATCGAGGCCCAGCCGTGGATGGCCTGCAGGTTCTGCGCATGCGCGGTCATCACGCCTTTCGGGCGCCCGGTGGTGCCTGAGGTGAACATGATGTCCATCAGGGTGTCGCCGGTGACCGCGCGTTCGCAGGCGCGGAATTCGGCGTCGCCGGCGCGCGTCGCCAGGGCCAGGAAATCCGCCCACACCAGCTCGTCCGGCGCCATCTGCCGCCCCGCCCGGCCGCGCAGCACTACCACGCGCTCCAGCGTGGCGGGCCGGTGCGGCGCCAGCATTTGCGGATAGCTCTCGCCGAGGAAGTCGTCGATGCAGAACAGCACCCGCGCGCCGCTGTCGGCCAGGATCGCGCCGGCCTCCATGCCCTTCATGCGGGTATTGATGGGCACCAGTGCCGCGCCGATGCTGTGCGTGGCCAGGGCGGCGGCGATCCATTCCGACAGGTTGGGCGCCCACACGGCAACCCGGTCGCCGGGTGTCACGCCAAGCGCGAGCAGTGCCCGCCCCGCCTGCGCGCGCAGCGCTTCCAGCGCGGTGAAGCTGAGCCGCAGCCCGTCTTCCTGGATGGCGATGCGCGCGCCGTGGCGCGCGGCGGCTGTGCGTACCAGCTCCGGGATTGTGGCGGGAACGGCTTGTCCCGCCCCGGCGGCGCCGGCCAGCGCCGGGGCGGTTTCAATGGTGTCAGTTGTCATCATGTCAGTCGGGAAATTTCAGGTGCAGTTCGCTGCCGGCCGCGCGGGTCTGGCAGGCCAGGGTCCAGCCGGCCTCACGGTCGGCTTCGTCAAGCACGTGGTTCTCGCCCAGCGTCGCCTGGCCGCGCGTCACCTGGCACATGCAGGCGCCGCACAGGCCGGAACGGCAGGAGTTCGGGGCCGCAATGCCGGCGCGCAGCATGGCGTCGAGCACGGTCTCCCCGGCGTGCGCGTGGAGCCGGTGGCGTACGCCATCCAGCTCCACTTCCAGTGCGGCGGGCGCGGAACTTGGTGTTTGCTCGCCGTTCGTCTCTTCTTCGGCCGGCCCTGCGGCGGGCGGGGGCGCGCCGAAGCGCTCCACGTGAATCCGCTCGCGCGCCACGCCAAGGGCCTGCAAGGCAGCCTGGGCACCGTCCATGAACGGTCCCGGCCCGCAGATAAAGCATTCGGCATGGCGCCAGGGCGAAGCCAGCGCTTCGAGCTGGGCCTGCGAGGGCGGCCCTTGCACGCTGTCCAGCCAGTGGATCACGCACAGCCTGTCCGCATGCCGCGCCGCCAGCTCGCGCAGCGCATCGCGGAAGATCACGCTGCGCTCGTCGCGGTTGGCATAGAGCAGCGTGACGCTGCCGCCGCCCTGGCGCAGCACGGCCTTGGCGATCGAAAGCACCGGCGTGATGCCGCTGCCGCCCGCCAGCAGCAGTAGGTCGCCATCCAGGCTGCGCGGCGTAAACACGCCCGCAGGCGGCATGACGTCGACCGTGTCGCCGGCACCGAGCCGGTCGCAGATCCAGTTGGATACGCGACCGCCGCGCACGCGCTTGATGGTCACCCGCAGCGCGCTGTCGACCTGCGGGCTGCTGGACAGCGAGTAGCAGCGCTGCTGCGCGGCGCCCTCCAGCGGCACCTTGAGCGTCAGGAACTGGCCCGGCCGGTAGGCGAAGGTATCGCGCAGTCCGTCGGGCAGCTCGAACACCAGCGAGCTTGCCTCGTCGGTTTCGGCCACCACCTGGGCGATGCGCAGAGGGTGGAATTGCGCTTGCACCATGATGTCCGCGATCAGGCTACGCCCATGATGGTCTGCGCGTTGTCGATGCGCAGCTCGGCGCCGTTGACGAAGCGCGACTCATCCGAGGCCAGGAACAGCACCAGGTTTGCCACGTCGCCGGGCAGGCACATGCGCTGCATCGGATCGCCGCCCGCCTGCTCGTGTGTGGCCGGCGCGTCGGCCGCGCCCTGCATCAGCGCGGCCGTCATCGGCGTCAGGATGCCGTCCGGGTGGACGGAGTTGCAGCGGATCTTGTAGCCACGCTGTTTGCAGTAGGCCGCCACGCTGCGGGTGAGCGCGGCGACCGCGCCCTTGCTGGCGCTGTAGGCGCAGAAAACGCCCATGCCGCCCAGCGCCGCCACCGAAGACATATTGACGATCACGCCGCCGCTCTCCTTCATCGCGCCCACGCCGTACTTGCAGCCCAGGAAATAGCCGTCGGCATTGATGCGCATCACGCGCTGCCATTGTTCCAGCGTGGTGTCCTCCACCGAGCCCAGCGCCAGCACCGCGGCGTTGTTGACCAGCACGCCCGGCGTGCCGAAGCGCTCCCGGGTGCGCTTCATCACCTGCTGCCAGCCGGCCTCGCTGGCGATATCGTGGGGCACGAAGATGGCCGCGTCGCCGATCTCGCGCGCCACGGCGTGGCCGGCCTCCTCGTTCAGGTCGGTCAGCACCACGCGCGCGCCCTCGCGCGCCAGCAGCAAGGCGTCTTCCTTGCCGACGCCGCTGGCGGCGCCGGTGACGATGGCGATCTTTCCTTCAACCCGGTTGCTCATGGCTTGTCTCCTTGGTGTGTTCGTGGATGTCTTCAATGCGGCCCGGCTCGTCCGCCCGGGCCTGGCTCGCCATGGCGGCGAGATGGCGCCCGGCATTGCGCCCCGACCAGATGCAGTCGGCGAGCGAAAGGCCGCTTACGTAGTGATTCGATGCGATGCCGATCGCGGTGCGGCCGACCGCGTACAGTCCCGGGATCACGTCCCCCTGCCCGCTGCCCCCGTCCGCCAGCACCTGGCCGCACGCCTCGTCCACGCGCAGGCCGCCGAGGGTGATGGCGGGACAGGGAAAGGTGCGGCTGTGCGCGGAGATATCGATGGCCAGATAAGGCCCGCGCTCGAGCGATGCGCACATCGCCGCAGGTTTCCCCGTGAGGTCGGGCCGCTCGCCGCGCGCCGCCGCGTTGTACGCGGCCAGCGTCGCCTGCAATGCCGCACGCGGCATGCCCAGCTTGCCGGCCAGCCGTTCGATGCTCGGTGCACGCGTGGCGCCGAACAGCATCAGCATGATGGCGGGCACGCGCTGGAAGGCCCACAGGCGTCCGGTGACGCAATCTCGCAGGGCTGCGCGCGCGAGTCCGGCGTTCAGGATCAGCCAAGCGTGGCCGCCATGCTCCTCGCAGATGGCGTGGCCCAGCCGCGCGCCGTAGACCTCTTCATTGCCGATGCGCGCGCCCTGCGCGTCGACCACGCAGCCGCGCGCCCAGTCGAATGGCGGATTGATGAAGCGCCATGCCGAAACGCGCTCCAGGTGGCGCGCCGCCGCCCCCACGGACAGGCCGAGCCGGATCCCGCTGCCATCGCAGCCGGTGGTGCCCAGGCGCCAGTTGCGGCGGTATTTGGGGGCGTGCGCGGCCACCATGGCCGGGTTGAAGATGAAGCCGCCGGTGGCCAGCACCACGGCGCCGACGCGCACCGCATAGGGCTGCGCGAGGTTCTCTTCCAGTTGCGTCACCCGCCGGCGCAGCGCATCGGCCAGGGCCGGGGAAAGGTTGTGCAGGCGCTCGGCCCAGCGCGCCAGGCGGGCATGCCGGCGTTGCAGGGGGCCAGGTGGCATGCGCCGGAGTTCCACGCCAATGACCGCGCCCTTGCCATCGACAATCAAGCGGCGCGCTGCGGCATGGCGTATCACGTCCACGCTCGCCTGCGCCTGCACCGCGCGCCGCAGCACGCCGTACAGCACGTGGCCGGACATGCCGCTGCCCTTGCAGCGATGGCCGCGCGGCGCCGGCTCGGCATGCCGCGCGTAATCCGCCACCGCCTCGTTGCCCGAGTAGTACAGGTAATAGTCCTGCGCGGGATACGAGGTCTTGCGTGGCGGCACGGTGGCGGCAAAGCACGCGCCAAGTTGCTCCAGCCAGGCAATCATGCCGGTCCTGCGCTCACAGAAGGCCCGCAGGGTGGCATTGGAGACGACGTCGCCAACCTCCTGGCGCAGGTAGGCCGCCATGGCCTCGGGCGTGTCGCGGTAGCCGGCGGCCTGCTGGTATGGCGTGCCACCGCCCGCATACACGACGCCGCCGCTCCTCGCGCTGGCGCCACCACCTTCGAAGCGGTCGGCCACGATCACGTCGAGCCCGCCGCGCGCCGCTTCGAGCGCCGCGCAAGCGCCGGCCGCGCCGAAGCCGACCACCATCACGTCGCAATGGGCATTCCAGCCGTAGGCGCCCGGGTCGGCGACGACCAGCGGCGGCGACACCGCGTTGACCCCGCCGGAAGCGGGCTCGGGAACCAGGGCTTTGGCGGTCATGGCGTAGGCTCCAGCGCTTGGCTCACGTCACGCCGCCCGCAGGCTGGCCAGCGGCGCCGAGGTGGAGTAGGCGCCATCCACATAGACCAGCGGCGCCACCTCGCCCGCCAGGCGGACTTCGCGCAGGCGGCCGATAAAGACGGCGTGGGTGCCGTAGTCGAAGCGGCCGTCCTGCTCGCAGATCAGGTTCGCCTGGGCATCCCGCAGGTAGGGCACGCGCAGCAGGTCGGCCTCCCACTGGCCCGTGGTGAAGCGCTCCTCGCCCTTGAGCCGGCCGCTGCAGTCAACGGCGATGTCGCGGTGATCGGCGGCCAGCAGGTTGACGCAGAAGTCCACGCCGGCGTTGAGGGCCGGGTAGATCGAGGCATTGCGGTGGATGCAGATCAGCAGCGAAGGCGGATCGGCGGACAGCGAATCGACCGCGGTGACCGACATCGAGTAGCGGCGCTCGCCCTCGCGGCAACTGACCACCGCGACCGAGCGCGCCATGCGGCGCATTGCCATCAGCATATCGTCGCGCAGCGACGGGGAAATATTCTGGTTCATCATGCCTCCTGCTGTGTAATGCGCGGTGCGGTAGCCGCATCGCGCTGCGTCATGGTGTTAATCCGCCTTGCCCTGGCCGGCTGCCCCGCCCGCCAGTACATCGGCTGCGATCAGGCCGAAAGTCATGGCTGGCCCGATGGTGGAACCCGCGCCCGGATAGCTGGCGCCCATCATCGAGGCGCTGGTATTGCCGATGGCGAATAGCCCGTCGATGGGCGAGCCGTCCTCGCGCAGCACGCGGGCGCTGGCGTCGGTCGCCAGGCCGCCCTTGGTGCCGATATCGCCCGCGTCGATGCGCACCGCGTAGAACGGCGCGCGGCCGATCGGCGCCAGGCAGGGATTGGGGCGGACCTGGGAGTCGCCGTAGTAGGTATCGAAGACGTTGTCGCCCTTGCCGAAGTCCTCGTCCACCCCGCTCGCCGCGAAGCCGTTCATACGCGCGACGGCTTGCGCCAGGCCGGCGGGGTCGATGCCGGCGAGGCGGGCAAGCGCGTCGAGCGAGTCGGCGCGCAGCAGGATGTCCGCGAAGGGAGCGGGGATGCGGCGGTCCGGCATGATCGAGCCGGGCAGGATCGGCCCGCAGGGATACTTGCGGCGGAAGGTGGCGTCGAACACCAGCCACGCCGGCACACTGCAGCCGGTCTGCTCGTGGTCGCGGTACATCGCAGGCACAAACTCGGAATACGGCGCGGCCTCGTTGACGAAGCGCCTGCCCTGCCCGTTGACGACGATGCAGCCCGGCAAGGCGCGCTCGACAAAGATGGCTCGCTGCTTTTCCTCGCCGCTGACCTTCACCGTTGGCGCGCCCCATACATGGGCCATCAGCTCCAGCGCCGCGCCCGCGCGCTGCGCGGCCCGGATGCCGTCGCCGGTGTTGTGCGGCGGCGTGGCGCTCCACTCGGCCCGGCTGGGGTGCGGCAGGTATTGCTCGCGCATGGCCTGGTTCCGCTCGAAGCCGCCCGCGGCCAGGATCACGCCGCGCCGGGCTTCGATGCGCACGGGTGCGCCATTGCGCCGCGCCAGCACGCCGGTGACGCGCGCCGCGCCGTCTTGCTGCGCTACCAGAAGGTCTTCCAGCGCGGTATCGAGCCACAGCGGAATGCCGCGCGTCATCATGGCGTGGCGCAAGCCGCCCACCAGGCTGTTGCCGAGCGTGAGCCGGCGGTCACGCGCGGTGCGGCGCCGCCAGCCCAGATCCAGCCAGTAGCGCCCGAACTGCCGGGCTGCCACGCTGAGCCAGCCACGGCTCTTGCTGAACATGGCGTGGGCTTCGGCGGACGTCACCGCCACTCGGCCCGCGACCAGCGTCCCCGGCGAAGGCGGCCGCAACCGCGCGAACTCCTCGCCCAGCAGCGTGCCGTCGAACGGCATCGGATCCAGCGAGCGATACCCCGGCAACGCGCCCGGCAAGCGCTGGAAGTAATCCGCATAACGCGGCAGCGAGTAGTAGCGCACCCCGGTGCGCTGCTCCAGGTAGTCGAGCATGCGCGGGCCGTGTTCAAGGTAGGCGCGCAACTTGGCGGGCGTGGAGCGGCCTTCCGTGCACGCTTCGAGATAGGTGAGCGCGGCGTCGTAGCTGTCGCTGCCGCCGGCTTCTTCGATATGGTGGTTGAGCGGGATCCAGATCCCGCCGCCGGATACCGCCGAGGTGCCGCCGTACTGGCCGCTCTTCTCCAGCACCACCACGGACAGGCCGCGATCCGCCGCGCGGCAGGCGGCCAGCATGCCGCCCGCTCCGGAGCCGACCACCACCACATCAAACGCCCCGGTGCCGCCTTCCTGCCCTGTGCCCTGGCTTATGATCCGCTCCACGTCGGCCTCAGATAAAGAAATCGGTATTGGTGCGGCCCATCATCACGCCGCCCAGGTTCTGGCCGAAGCGATCCAGGTAGTTGGCGTAGTGGGCACGTGCCGCGTGCAGGTCGAGGAAGCGCCGCACAAGCGGATTGGTGACGTAGATGCCATTGCCGCCGGCATAGCGCAACAGGCTGTTGGCAAGCTGCGCGCACCGCTCGGCCACCTGCGACGACTGGTAGCGGAAATGCAGGCGGCGCGCGGTATCGAGCTGCTCGCCGCGGTGCGCCGTTGCCATCAGCTCGTCGAAATTGCGATGCAGGATAGTGCGCATCTCGTCGATGCCGGCCGCCGCGTTGGCACAGGCAAGCTGGGCGCCGCCGTCCTCGGCCGTCCTGCCGCCGCTGTTGGCGCTCACCCGGCCATCGGCATAGGCGACGAAATCGTCCAGCCCGCCTTCCAGCGCGCCGATGCAGGCGGTGCAGACGGCACGCACGAAGATCTGGGCGAACGGCAGCCGGTACAGCGGCGCGTTGTTGAGGGACAAGCCCGGGCTGGTACCCATGGCGCCATCGATGGCGCGGTGGGTGCGGTATGCCGGCACGAACACGTCGTCCACCACGATGTCGTGGCTGCCGGTGGCGCGCAGGCCCAGCACATCCCAGTTGCGCACGATGGTGTAGTCGCTGCGCGGCAGCAGGAAGGTGCGGTACTCGGGCGCCGCGCCGGCCTGCCGCGGCGGCACCATGCCGCCGAGGAAGATCCAGTCGCACAGCTCGCTGCCGCTGGAGAACTTCCAGTGCCCCGAGAAGCGGAAGCCGCCTTCCACTGGCACCACCTTGCCCACCGGCATATAGGTCGAGGCGATCAGGGTGGAAGTATCCGTACCCCAGACGTCCTGCTGGGCCTGCCCGTCGAACAAGGCAAGCTGCCAGTTGTGCACGCCCACCACGCCGTAGACCCAGGCGGTGGACATGCAGCCCTTGGCCAGGGCCATCTGGATGTCGAAGAAGGTCTGCGGGTCCAGCTCATGGCCGCCGTAGCGGCGCGGCTGCAGGACCTTGAAGAAGCCCGCAGCCTGCATGTCGGCCACGGTTTCGGCCGGGATGCGCGCTTGCGCCTCGGCCTGGCCGGCGCGCCGCGCCAGCACCGGGATCATCTCGTGCGCGCGGCCGATCATCTCGGCGGCCAGTCCTTCGGGGTAGTTGTCTCGATGCACCGCTATCTCCTCTTGCCGGCCACCGGGCCGGCCTTGTCGTGCCTTCATGCTGGCATCGCCGCTGCCCCGCGCCATCGTCCGAGGAGACTAGTCGCGCAGCAGCGATGGTCCGATGGCTCGCTCAGGCGAGCGCGCGCAGCTTGCGGCCCTGGGCGCGGAAGTGCGGGATCACGTGCTCGCCGATATTGCGGATGGTTTCAAGCTGGGCCCATTGCGGCACCGTGCCCATCTGGCAGATGAAGAGGATCTCGTCCGCGCCGGCGTCGATCAGGCGCTGCACATAGCCGATGCAGTCCTCCACCGTGCCGTAGGCATGGTTGGGGTTGAGCATCATCATCGACGGATCGCTGAAGTCCACCGTGACCTTCTCCGAGGCGAAGCTGGTCTTGATCACGGCCTTGCCCTGCGCGTCCTCCCCGGTGACGTTCTCCGCGTCCCATGCCTCGGGGTTGGGACGCTCGCCGCCGGAGTACCAGTACGCCAGCGACTCCATGAAATAGCGCTGCCCCTTGATGCCGATCTTGCGCGCGGCCACGCCGTCTTCCAGCACGATGGTCGGGCACAGCGCGGCCAGATGCTGGTGCGGACGAAAGCCGACCTGGTCCTTCGCCTGACGCGTCTCCCACGCCTCGCGGTAGATGGCGTTCTTCTTGGCCACGTCCTCCGGGCCGCCGAAGCCAAGCACCAGCGCGCCCATGCCGCGCGCGCCCGCGCGCTGCAGCGTGTCGGCGTTGGTGCATGCCAGGTACATCAGCGGATGCGGGTCCTGGCGCGGCTTGGGATGGATCGGGCGGCGCGGGATCTTGATGTACTCGCCGTCGTGCTCGATCTCGTCCTGGGTGAGGATCTTCGGAATCAGGTACATCGACTCGTCGATCATCGGGTGCAGCGTATTGAGGTCGTAGCCGAAGGTGCCCGCTTCCTGCTGCGTGCCGCCTTTGCCCACGCCGAGGTGCACGCGCCCGCCGGAGAGAATGTCGAGCGTGGCCACGCGCTCGGCCACCTTGACCGGATGGTTCATCGCCGGCGGCAGGCAGACCACGCCGTGGCCGATGCCGATGCGGCGCGTGCGCCCGGCCACGAAGGCAAGGAACGTCTCCGGCGCGCTCATGTGCGCGTAGTTGGTCAACGCCGTGTGCTCCACCGCCCAGACGACATCGAAACCCATGTCCTCGGCGAGCTCCACCTGCTCCATGATTTCGTCGAACACCTTGTGGTCGCCGGCGCGCGACGCGTCGACAGTCTGCGCTTCGTAGATCAGCGAGAATCGCATTGCAGTCCCCATCCTTTGCATTTGGTTTTCAGGCCAGGTTTTCAGGCCATCGGCCGGGAGCGCCGCCGCCTTGTCGTGGCGGGCGGCGCCATCGCCGGCACCGTCATTGCTGGCCTGCGTGACCGCAGTGTGTGCGGCCGGGGAAAGCGCGGCATCGTCTGATTGGATTATGCGCAGCGGCACCGTGTCCCTATCATGTCCTGGACCACTCACCCCATGGAAATGGATACGCCCCTCATGAAGATTCCTCCGCTTCGCCAGACGCTGTTGCTGGCCGCCCTGCTGACCGGCACCGCCGCGCCCGCCCATGCGCTCGACATCCTGCTGTCCAACGACGACGGCTATCAATCGCCCAATATCCGCGCCCTGTACGCCAGGCTGAAGCAGGAAGGACACCGCGTGGTGATGTCGGCGCCGAAGCGCAACTTCAGCGGCGCTTCGGCTTCATTCGAGTACTTCACCGCGGTCGACGTGCATCGCGACCCGCAGGATCCCAACGTGCATGTCGTCGACAGCACGCCGGCAGTGGCGGCCATGTATGGCCTGGACCGGGTGTACCGGGACAAGGCGCCCGACCTCGTCATCGCCGGGCCGAACATCGGCTGGAACGCGGGCTATCTCGTCAACCTGTCCGGGACCATCGGCGTGCTGGAAATGGCGCTGCGGCGCGGCGTGCCGGCCATGGCGGTGAGCGCCGACCACAGCGAGGACGCGCCGGCCAAGGTGGCCGGCATCGTGTCCGCGCTGGTGACGCAATTGCAGGCGAGCCGCAAGAGCCCGGCCGAGGCGCTGTTGCCGCCGGGCGTGGGGCTGAACGTGAACCTGCCGCGCACCGACGCCATCCGGGGCGTCATGCAAACCGTCAATGGCGACTACTCGCCCTACCACATGATCTTCGTCGACGATATGGCGCCGCACGCGCTGCCGGGCATGACGCTGCCGGCGCGCCCGGGGGTGGTGCTCGGCGATGCGAAGACCCAGTACGATGGCGGCACCGCGCACTCCGAGGGACGCGAGGTGGAGCGCGGCAACATCACCATCAGCGTGATCGGCGCCCGCCTCGACGCACCCGCCGCGCAGGGCGAGGCGGTCTACCAGCGGTTGTCCGGATTCGTGGCGGCCTGTGAAGGCGCCAGCGGCACCGTGTGCCGCCAGGCGGCGGCCCGTTGACGAGGAGCGCCAGCATGCAATCGAACCTCTTGCTTTACCCGGTGGACGATATCGATGCCGCGCTGCCGTTCTTCGAGCAGGGTCTGGGCCTGGCGGTGAAGTTTCGCGATGGCGGGCGCTATTGCGCGCTGGATGCCGGCGCCATCACGGTGGCGCTGGTGGCCGGCGAGGAGCGGCTTGTGTCCCAGCCCGCGCTGGCATTCCGGCTGGAAGCCGGCGCGGATATCGCCGCGGCGATCGAGCGACTGCTGGCGGGCGGCGCGCAGATCGCGCAGCCGCTCGCCAGCGGCCCGCATGAGCTGCGCGCGGTGCTGACCACGCCACAGGGATTCCCGCTGGTGGTCAGCGCCAAGCCCGCCAAGCCCGCCATGACGGCGGGCTAGCGCGTTCAGCCGAGCGCCACCACGCTGCTGAGCAGCATGCGCACCAGCGTGGCCTGCCGGGTCACGCCGGTCTTGGAGAAGATGGCGCGCAGGTGGGCGCGCGCCGTATTCTTGCTGATGCCCAGTTCCTCGGCCGCTTCTTCCAGCGCGAGGCCGTTGGCCAGTTGCAGCGCAAGCTGGGTCTCCGCCGGCGTGAAATCGAACAGCTTGCGCACCACCTCGTGCGAGGCCTGCGACTTGCGCTCCGGATCGCGGATGAAAATCACGCACGAAGGCCGGCGCTTGTTGTCTTCCGACCACTCGCTCAGTGGAATCGTCCGGATCAGCACGCCCAGCTTCGCGTTGCCCGAAGGCCGCGTGATCGACATCGCTTCCATCACCGCCGGCGCGGTGCCGAAATGTCCCATGATGGCCTGGCGCAGCAGGCGCTGGAACTGACGGTTTTCCTGGGCGTACTCGACATCCAGCGAACCCTTGGTGATACGGATGCCGTCCTTGCCGGCGAGGATCTCGTCCGCGGCCGAATTGGTCCGCATGATGGCCCCGGTCTCGTCGAGTATCGCCATGCCGACCAGCATGCGGTCGATGGCGCCGGCGTACAGGGCGCGCTCCGACTCCACCACGTCCATGCGCGAGTGCAGGTCGACCGCGCGCCGCAGGTGCGGCAGCAGCACCGCGCAAATGGCCCTGTCCGCCTCCGAGAAGTCCGGCGCGTCGGCGTTGCGGCAGACACGGAATCGGCATTCCACGCCGTCGTCGGTGCGGATGTCCGCGCCCAGCAGATAGCGGATGCCGAGCGGCTGCAGAAACTCCTTGTACAGGGTGCTGTTGCACCATGCACCCGCCCCAAGCTGCTCGTCTATGGTCACCACGCGGTCGGCGGGCAGGCCGACGAAGGGATCGAGCGCGTAGTAGTAGCTGTTGTACATGGCCTCGCCGGGCAAGGTGGTGCCGCCCTCTTTGCTGGCGTGCACCATCAGCCCCGGCCGGTCGCTGGCCGGCGAGCGCAGGATCAGCGTGACAAAGTTCGCGTGCAAGTGCGTGCGGATGAGTTCCAGCGCCTTGCTCCATGGCACCTGCTCCATGGGCCCCTGGTAGATCTTGCCAAGCAGCGTACTGAAGTCCGCCAGCGAGAGCGACACCGGCGCATGGCAAAGCGCCGCTTCCTGGCTGTGGGTTGCCTCCATCAACATACCTCTTTGTCTCCTGTCTTCCACGCCTGGCTCTGCGGCCGGCGTTCGCCATGAAAGGGGCGCTGTGCCCCCCCGGCGGCTTCCGATTATATGGATCGCCACTGTGTCGGCGGCACGATCGTGCCTCATGATTTGCACCTATCCGCGCGCCATGTGATGCCGCCGTGGTCTCGCAAGACTCGCGCTAAGCGGCCTTGCCGGCGCTTGTTGTCGTACCGGCTTCGCCGCTTTCGGATAGGCCAGACCATACCCTCCCCGCGCACGCTCACATACTGCAAACGGACTAAGCAACTCCCCTCTCCGGGCAATCCCTGAGCCTCGCTCCAGCCGCACGCCTCACTCAAACAGACGATGCGAAGGCCCGGCCCGGCCGGTAGAAATGGGCGGACGCGATCCTGCGCCCCATCCATTCCAACCACTTCGCGAGGAGACCTGCCATGGCGGCAAACGAGACCGGAAAGACTGCGGTGATCACAGGCGCCGGCGGCGGCATAGGCCGGGCTCTGGCCCACGCGCTCGCCGCGCAGGGGGTGGCGCTGGTGCTGGCGGACAAGGATGCCGATGCGCTGCTGCGCGTGCACGGAGAACTGACGCACCACCGGCAAACGATCGCGATACTGCCAAGCGATGTGGCGCAGGCTGGCCAGATCGAGCAGCTCTGCGCGCGCAGCTTCGAACTGCTGGGCCGGGTCGACCTGCTCATCAACAATGCCGGCGTGCTGGCGACCGGTGCTTGCTGGGAACTGGATGCCGCCGTGTTCGAGCGCGTGCTGAACGTCAACCTGTGGAGTGTGATCCACAGCCTGCGCGTCTTCGTGCCCCGCATGGCGGCGCAAGGCAGCGGGCATATCGTCAACATCGCTTCCATGGCGGGGCTTGCCGTGGGTCCATGGCTTGCGCCCTACACCGTGTCCAAGC
The DNA here is from genome assembly GCF_057798855.1 of Cupriavidus sp. 96C5-1. NCBI lineage: Bacteria > Pseudomonadati > Pseudomonadota > Betaproteobacteria > Burkholderiales > Burkholderiaceae > Cupriavidus > Cupriavidus sp. 96C5-1. Next base: position 27,708 of record NZ_JBYOJU010000047.1, read on the forward strand.
AGGGCGTGGTGGCGTTGAGCGAGGGCTTGGCGATGGAGTTGCAGGCGGCGGGCCTGCCACTCAAGGTGTCGGTGGCCTGCCCCGGCCCCGTGGCCACCGGCATTGCGCTCGACCTGCCGGCCGGTGCGCTAAACGGCGTCGCTGACATGAACCAGGCGCTACAGGCGAGCATCGCGCAGGGCATGCCGGCGGCAACCATGGCACGGCACATCCTCGACGGCGTGACCGCCGGGGACTTCTGGATCCTGCCGCATGCCGAAGCCGCCGCCGCCGCGCAAGCGCGCGCGAACGGCATCGCCAGCGGCAAGGCGCCCGCATTCGCCTTCTAAAGCGCGCCGCATCCACTCCCCTGCACTTCCTCCCGCCTACACAAGGAAAAGCCAATGCCATTCGAATTCGATCCGCAAGTCCGCGCCCTGCTCGACGCCATGGCGCAGTTCCCGCCACTCGATTTCAACACCATCACGCCGGAGGCCTATCGGGCCTTACTGGCCTCGCAACCGCCGTTAGCATCGGGCGATACGGTCGCGGAAGAACGAGAGCTGAGCGTGGCCGGTGCCGCCGGCCCCTTGCCCGCCCGCCTCTACCGGCCGCATGGCAATGGCCCCTGGCCGCTCACGGTGTTCTTCCATGGCGGCGGCTTCGTCGCCTGCGGGATCGAAACCCACCACAATATCTGCCGCTCGCTGGCGAACCGCGCGGGCACCCTGGTGCTGTCGGTCGGATACCGGCTGGCGCCGGAGGCACGCTTTCCCGCTGCCGCCGACGATGCGTGCGCGGCGCTGCGCTGGAGTGCGACGCACGCCGCCGAACTGGGCGCGCTGCCGGACAAGCTGGCTGTCGCCGGCGACAGCGCGGGCGGCAACCTGGCCGCGGTCGCGTGCCAGCAATTGCGCGGCAGCGTGGCGCTGCGCCACCAGTTGCTGCTGTATCCCTACCTGGACTGCGCGGACGAATCCGGTAGCTGGCGCACGTTCGCGCAAGGCTGCTTCCTGACCGAGGACATGCTGCGCTGGTATGCCCGCCACTATCTCCCCAACCCGCGCCACGCGGCCGATGTGCGCGCCAGCCCGCTGCGCCAGCGCGAACTGGCGGGCGTGGCGCCGGCCACCATCATCACCGCCGAATACGATCCCCTGCGCGACCAGGGCGAGGCCTACGGCGCCGCCATGCAGCGCGCCGGCGTGGCCAGCGCCGTGCATCGCTGGCCCGGCCAGATCCATGGCTTCATGAGCATGCAGGGCTTGCTGGGGACAGCCGACGCGGCGCTCGACCTGGCTGCGGCAGCCTTGCGCGCCGCCTTTGCCGATGAATGGGAGGCGGCATGAATCCAGCACCGATCGGCGACGTGCTGCGCGCCATCGCTACCGGCCAGCGGGTCGTGGTCATCGAGGACGACACCGCGGATGCGCGGTTGGTGCTGGGGTTCGCTTCCTCCCAGACGCGATAACCGATCGTCACCGTGCCGCGGTCGCGCAGCGGCAGGCCGGTGACGGTGCGGAACAAGCTGCGGTTTTACATCTCGTCCTTGGGCGCGTACTTGCCCGACGAACGCGGCCCGAAGATGTTGTATTTGACGCGGCCCCAGGCGTCCGGGCCGTACGGATAGACGACGGGGACGTCAGGGTGACCGCTCTTCGTCCCATCGCGGACGGTCCTGGGTCATCGACAAAGGCCTATCGGTACCGTGACGTAAACGTTCGTGTCAAATTCGTTGCAGCGGACCAGCGGACGAATTTGACCAGCATCATTCATTCAGACGATGCGGGTAGTCAGCCACGGTGAAATCATGGCTGCTCGTCGCACCACGTCGCAGGTCTCTGGCATGCGCCTTCTGCCCTGGCAACCCGCTTGCCGTGAGTGCGGTTTTCTTTACCGGCGCGAATCCAGCATCTGCGGAATCGGGTTCGTGTGCCGCTCGCTAAGGAACAGACCCCATGAAATCTAAGAATCGCCGCAAATTCCTGCGCATGACAGCGAAGACAGCGGGTATGGCGGCGGCGCTGTCCGTGTTCCCACCGAGCATCCGGAAAGCTCTTTCCATTCCCGCTGTCTCGGCGACTGGCACAATCGATGATGTGCAGCACGTCGTCATCCTGATGCAGGAAAACCGTTCCTTCGATCATTACTTCGGCACGCTCAGAGGGGTCAGAGGCTTCCGCGATCGCGTCGTCGTCCCACTGCCCGGTGGGACGCCAATCTGGAACCAGCCCGACGGCAAAGGTGGGACGGTGCGGCCGTTTCACTTTGACACCCGTACTACCAGCGCACAGAAAGTACATTATCTGCCCCACTCGTGGCAGGACGCGCAAGGTGCATCTCACAACGGCCGATGGGATCAATGGGTGCCTCACAAGACCAGCCTCACGATGGGGCATTACCGGCGTGAAGACATCCCGTTCCAATTCGCGCTGGCCGACGCATTCACGATTTGCGACAGCTATCACTGCTCGATTCACGGGCAAACCGCGCCAAACCGCATCTTTCTGTGGGCCGGCGGAAACGACCCGCGCGCCACCGGGGGCGGCCCAGTCATCGACAACGCATCGGGCCTCTCGCTCGACATCGTCATCGATGCACCGCCTGGGATGGAGAACTACGGACAAGGTCCAAGGTACACATACGCGACCTACCCAGAACGCCTCGAGAAGGCCGGCATCACGTGGAAGATCTATCAGGACCCGAAGGACAACTATTGGGGCCTGATGAACGCATGTGTCGCGTTTGATCAATACAACGCGGCGGCCAGCGATTCGCCGCTGCGCCAAAAAGGCATGTCACGGTGGACGCTCGCAGACCTACGACGTGACGTCATGAACGGCACTTTGCCGCAGGTGACATGGATCTGCCCGACGATGATGCAGTCTGAGCATCCGAATGGCTCCAGCCCGATCGAAGGCGCGAACTTCACGCAGCAGGTGCTTGACGCGCTGACCGCCAATCCCGACGTATGGAGCAAGACGGTGCTGTTCCTGACGTTCGACGAAAACGATGGCTTCTTTGATCACGTTGCCCCGCCGTCGCCGCCGCCCTACAACGCCGACGGCTCACGCGCCGGCCTGTCCACTGTCGACACCACCGACGATATTCACGCCGCGGACAAGCTTCCCTATGGGCTCGGCGTACGCGTGCCGATGTATGTCATCTCGCCCTGGAGCCGAGGCGGCTGGGTGAATTCGCAGGTGTTCGACCATACATCGATCATCCGTTTTCTCGAAAAGCGCTTTGGTGTGATCGAACCCAACATCACCGCCTGGCGTCGGGCGGTATGCGGCGACCTGACATCGGCCTTCGATTTTGCGAGCCCCAATACCGCGCCGCTTCCATCGCTGCCGGATACCAGCCAGGCTGCGGCCATCGTGAAGACGCAGGGCAAGCGGCCGCCGCCGGCCGCGCCGGCGACGCCCGAGCGCCTGTTCCAGGAGCCAGGTACGCGCCGTTCGCGGGCGTTGCCGTATGAGGCGCATGTTCACGCACGTGTCGATGGCGGTAACGGTACGGTATCACTCACGTTCCGCAACACGGGACAGGCGGCAATGGTATTTCACGTCTACGACAAACTGCATCCGGAACGCGTGCCGCGCGTATATACGGTCGAGACAGGCAAGACGCTGATCGACCACTGGGATACAGGCCTACTCGACGCGGGCGCCTATGACCTGTGGATCTGCGGCGTAAACGGCTACTGCAGGGCATTCAAGGGCAACGTGCATGCGGCCAGCGGGGACGCCAATCCTGAAGTCGACATTGAGTATGACGTCGCCAGCCGCGCTATTCGACTGAAGGCTACCAACACTGGCCAGGCCGCGTGCGTGCTGACGATACGGCCGAATGCGTATCGCAATGACGGGCCTGGGACGCTGTCAGTCGCGCCGGGCATGGAAAAAGAGTGGCAATACTCGCTTACCGACAGCGGCAATTGGTATGACCTCACCGTGACCGGCGACAATCGGAGGGGATTCGTGCGCCGCTTTGCGGGCCGCATGGAAATTGGCGCTCACGGTGTCAGTGACCCTGCGATGGCGTAGCAGTGATCAATCGTCGAAGAACCGCCGGGCCTGGCCCAAACACGCCGGTATTCAACCGGTCATGAACAGGAAACAGAGCACCTGACACGGTCAAACCATTCCGTCTAGACGAACGTGACTGGCGCAATGTCGAACATCGCAGATTCGACGGCGGTGCGTTTGCCGTGCAGGTGATCCACCAGATCGGCGGTTGTGGATCGGCGCGTCAGCATCAGACAGGCCACTTCGCCGCCAGCGACGCGCGTTGCATGCCAGCATCCCGGGCGCATGCAAATGCCGGCGCCGTTGATGACGCGAAAGGCGGACAACGTGCGCAGGTCGGGCACCCCATCGTCCGTGCTGGCTGCCACGAAGTGCACGATATCGCCATTGAGAGGCACGATCGCCTGCTGCGTCAGATGGTGGACCTCCAGCGTCGCGACTGTCGCCGCGGCGTTGCGATAGCTCACCCACAAGATTTCGGGCTGGCCGCCGGAGCCGCAGTCGAATACATGTTCGCTGCGGAAATCCGTAACCGCGTTGATGAATGCAACGCTGTCCTGCGTCGTCGGAAACGGCTTGCCAAGCACCCAACCGTACGGCGCGAATGCCTCCTGGCTCAACGGCTGCACAGCAATCGATTCATTCCAATCCATGACAACTGCTCCGCTGAAACGTGATGAACCATTGAACACAGCATGACGCGACCGCCGGACAGTTTGCGTCTTGCGCGCCTTTCACTATGAGGCGCACCCGAAGCTTCTGATATTTCAGTGGCATTTTATATGGGTATTTCTACGAGGTTGTGGCAATTTCAGTCCACACGGACCATCGCTGGTGGTGGGTTGACGGCTCCGAAGCGCGTGTCGGCGCCGATTTCCTCAGGCAGGCCGAGCAAGACTTGCTGGACCTCAGGCTCCATCTGGATCCGGCGGAATGAGCCGCCATGCCTGAGGCATTGGCGCAACGGCACGGTGGCCTGTCATCGTGCTGTCATGCAACATCCCCAGAATTCGCCCTGTACCGGGTTAGGCCTTGCCGCAGCAGTGAATTCCCAATGCATCGCAGCAGCAAAAAGGCTTGCTACCCGATTTTTTTGCGGCTTGAATGAAAACGTTTTCATTTTGCGGGTGCCGCGACCGTGGATGGCGTGGCGCGCATTCGCCATCCTGTAACCAGAGACTGGAACGACACACGTGAAGCGCAACCAGGACCGTTCGCCCAGCATGCCTGACGCCGCCGGCGCCGCCACCCTGGTGGACGTAGCGCAGGCCGCCGGCGTCTCGCTCGCCACCGCCTCGCGCGCCTTCAACAGCCCTGCGCTGGTGCGGGAGAGCACCGTACAGCGCGTACTGGAAGCGGCGCGACACCTGAGTTTCCGCCCCAACCTGCTTGGCAGCAAACTGCGCGCCCAGCAGAGCCGCATGATCGGCGTGATGCTGCCGACCCTGGAGAACGCCGTGTTCGCCGAATGCTGGCGCGGCATGGAAGACGCCGCATTGGCCGCCGGGTACTCGTTGATGCTGGTGACCAGCGCCTACGACCCGGCACGCGAACGCGAACGCATCGAGTACCTGCTGCGCCACCGCGTGGATGGCATGGTGCTCACCGTGGCCGACGCCGCCCATAGCGCCGTGCTCGATCAGCTTGACCAGGAAGGCGTGCCTTATGTGCTCGCCTACAACCAGGCCGCCACGGCCAGCCGGCGCCATTCGGTATCGGTCGACAACCGCGGCAGCGCGCGCGAAGGTGTGGAAGCGCTGATTGCCGCCGGGCACCGCCGCATCCGCGTGGTCTCCGGCGCCTTCATGGCATCCGACCGTGCCCGCCAGCGTTTCGACGGCTACCGCGACGCCATGCGCGCGCACGGCCTGGCACCGGCCGAGCCACTGTGCCTGCCCACCCATACCGCGAGCCATGCCGGACTGATCGGCGCACTGGCCGCCGCGCCGGACGCGCCCACGGCCTTCTTCTGCACCAACGACCTGCTGGCGATCGGCGTGATTTCCGACCTGAAACGGCTCGGCCTGCGCGTGCCGCGCGATATCTCCGTGCTGGGCTACGACGGCATCGCACTCGGCGCGCTGGTGGAGCCCGCGCTGGCCTCGGTGGTGCAGCCCAACACCGAAATCGGCGAGCGCGCCGTCGCGCGCCTGCTCGCGCGCTTCGCGCCATCCCGCGCCAAGCCGCCGGATGACGCAGCGCCCGGACGCATCACCCTGTTGCCGCACACCCTGCGCCTGGGCGGCACGGTCGCCGCGCCGGCATGACATTGCTCCAACCCGCTTCCCCCAGCCCCTGTCCGCAACCCAAGGAGTTCACCATGCAAGCAAGCCGTTCCTGGCCCAAACCGCTACGCTGGATCGCCATCGCGCTCGGCGCCGCCGCCTTCAGCCAGGGCGTGGCAGCGCAAACCGCGATCTGCTACAACTGCCCGCCCGAATGGGCCGACTGGGCCGCGCAGATTCGCGCCATCAAGGAAAAGACCGGCGTCACCGTGCCGCAGGACAACAAGAACTCCGGCCAGTCGCTGGCGCAACTGGTGGCCGAGAAGGCCAGCCCGGTAGCCGACGTGGTGTATTACGGCGTGACCTTCGGCATCCAGGCCAAGAAAGACGGCGTCACCGCCGCCTACAAGCCGGCGCACTGGAACGACATCCCCGACGGCCTGAAAGACCCGCAAGGCAACTGGTTCGCCATCCACTCCGGCACGCTTGGCTTCATGGTCAACGTCGATGCCCTGCGCGGCAAGCCCGTGCCGCAATCGTGGGCGGACCTGCTCAAGCCCGAGTACAAGGGCCTGATCGGCTACCTCGACCCGGCCAGCGCCTTCGTCGGCTATGTCGGCGCGGTCGCCGTCAACCAGGCCTTGGGCGGCTCGATGGACAACTTCGGTCCCGCCTTCAAGTACTTCCGCGACCTGCAGAAAAACCAGCCCATCGTGCCCAAGCAGACCGCTTATGCGCGGGTGCTGTCCGGCGAGATCCCGATCCTGCTCGACTACGACTTCAACGCCTACCGCGCGCGCTACAAGGACAAGGCCAATGTGGCCTTCGTGATCCCCAAGGAAGGCACGGTGGTAGTGCCCTATGTGATGAGCCTGGTGAACAAGGCGCCGCATGAGCCGGAAGGCAAGAAGGTGCTGGATTTTGTGCTGTCGGATGCCGGACAGGCGCTGTGGGCCAATGCCTACCTGCGGCCGGTGCGCAATGCCGCCATCCCGAAGGAAGTGCAAGCCCGGTTCCTGCCGGCGGCGGATTACGCGCGAGCCAAGCCGGTGGATTTCAGCAAGATGGCCGATGCGCAGAAGGGATTCAGCGAAGAATATTTGAAAGAGGTTCGCTGAGGCAAGGCGCGGGACGTCTCGCTTCGGCCAGCGCCCGCCCTCCCCCCTGCCCCTGTCCGCAGGAGAAAACCGGAGCATGACGAACGGCAGTGCGAACGCGGAACACGCGCAACATAAGGCGCTGCCGCCAGCCCGACCTTTCGTTGTAGCCGTGTGGCCCGCGAGGCGGGCCACACCCACGGCGATGCGAAGCGAGCCGTGGAGGTTCGACTCCCCGCAGGGGAGGTGAAACCGCCGTTGACTTTAAGCCTTTGAAGTTGAAGTTGATTTTCAAACCCCGGGAGCATCCCCCATCATGCCAAAACGAAGCCCTCCCCTGATCCTCTTCGCCCTCCCGGCCCTGATCATCTTCCTCGCCTTCTTCTGCCTCCCGATGGCAAAACTGCTCGCGGTAAGCGTCTCCGGCGAAAAAGGCGCAAGCGTCTACTGGACCGTCATCTCCAGCCAACGCTACCTCCACAGCCTGATGGTGACGGTATTGCTCTCCGCAACGGTCACCCTGGCAACCTTGATCATCGCGGGCATCACCGGCACCTTCCTGGAGCGCAACGCCGTTCCCGGCAAGGCGCTGCTGGTGGCAATGCTGACCTTCCCGCTGGCGTTCCCCGGCGTGGTGATCGGCTTCATGGTCATCATGCTCGGCGGCCGCAACGGCCTGCTGGCGATGGTGAGCGACTGGCTCGCCGGCGACCGCTGGACCTTCGCCTATGGCCTGGCCGGCCTGTTTGTCGGCTACCTGTACTTCTCCATCCCGCGCGTGATTCTGACCGTGATGGCGGCAGTCGCCAAGCTCGACGCCTCGCTGGAAGAAGCCGCAAGATCGCTCGGCGCGGGCCGCTGGCGCGTGGTGCGCGACGTGATGCTGCCGGCGCTGATGCCCGCCATGATCTCCAGCGGCGCCATCTGCTTCGCCACCAGCATGGGCGCCTTCGGCACCGCCTTCACGCTGGCGACGCAGCTCGATGTGCTGCCGCTCACCATCTACAACGAATTCACCAATTACGCCAACTTCGGCATGGCCGCGGCCCTGTCCGTGCTGCTCGGCATGGTCACCTGGGCCCTGCTGGCGCTGGCGCGCTGGTTCTCTGGCGACGCCGTCGCCGCCACCGCCTGAGGAACGCCATCATGACTTCATCCCGCCGCGGCAGCGCCTACTGGCTGCAGCTTGCCCTGACGCTCACGGTCTGCCTGTTCATGGTGGTGCCGGTGGTGCTGTCGGTGCTGGCCGGCCTGACCAACAATATCTTCGTCGGCGTGGCCAGCGGCCTGACCACGCGCTGGCTGGCGGAGGTATGGTCGCTCTACCGCAACACCATCTTCCTGTCGCTGGGCATCGCGCTGGCCTGCCTGGCCTGCACCCTGGCGCTGGGCGTGCCCGCGGCCTATTACATGGCGCTGCGGCGCGGGCGCGTCACGCGCCTGATCGAAGAGCTGCTGATGCTGCCGGTCGCCGTGCCGGGACTGGCCACCGCGCTTGGCCTGATCCTGCTCTACGGTGGCTGGCAGGCGTTCCGCACGAGCTGGGTATTCATCCTGGTAGGCCACGTGCTGTTCACGCTGCCGTTCATGGTGCGCTCGGTGCTGGCCATCATGTCGGCCATCGATATCCGCACGCTGGAAGATGCCGCCGCCAGCCTGGGCGCGAGCCGCCTGCAGCGCTTCTTCACCGTGGTGCTGCCGAACTGCCGCCAGGGCATCCTGGCCGGGGCCCTGATGGTGGTGACGCTGTCGGTGGGAGAATTCAACCTGACCTGGATGCTGCATACACCCACCACGCAAACCCTGCCGGTGGGGCTGGCCGACAGCTACGCTTCGATGCGGCTGGAGATCGGCTCGGCCTACACCATCGTGTTCTTCTTCATGATCATTCCGCTGCTGGTGCTGATGCAGGGGCTGTCCGCGCTCGGCGCGCGCGCCCGCAAGCACCAGCCGCTCGCGGATGACGCCGGCGCGCAACGCAGCGCCGGCGCCGATCCGCTTTCCACCTCCGAGGCTCGCCATGCATGAACCGACCCCCATCACACTGCGCCATTGCGGCAAGACCTTCGCCGACGGCACGCTGGCGCTGCAACCGCTCGACCTCGACATCGGCGCCGGCGAAACCGTGGTCCTGCTAGGCCCCTCCGGCTGCGGCAAGACCACCACGCTGCGCATCATCGCCGGGCTGGAGTTCCCCGACGCGGGCGGCGTGGTCAGGTTTGGCGACAGCGACGTTACGGCCCTGCCGATCGAGCAGCGCGGCGTGGGCATGGTGTTCCAGAGCTATGCGCTGTTCCCCAATATGACGGTGGCAGAGAACATCGCCTATGGCCTGCGCGTGCGCCGCGTCGACGCCGCCGCGCGCCGCCGCCGGGTGGACGAGATGCTGGCCATGATGCAGCTCGGCCCCTTTGCCGAGCGGCGTATCGACCAGCTCTCCGGCGGCCAGCGCCAGCGCGTGGCGCTGGCCCGCGCCATCGCGGTGCAGCCGCGCGTGCTGCTGCTCGACGAGCCGCTGACCGCGCTGGATGCCAAGCTGCGCGATGCGCTGCGCGCCGACATCAACCAGTTGCTGCGCAGCCTGCGCATCACCGCCGTCTACGTCACCCACGACCAGGCCGAGGCGATGGCGCTGGGAGATCGCATCATCGTGATGGACAAGGGACGCATCGCCCAGTCCGGCACGCCGCAGCAGATCTACCGGGCGCCGGCCAACGCCTTCGTGGCGGATTTCATCGGCACCATGAACCGGCTGCCGGCGGTGCTGGAATCCGGCGCCTGGCGCGTGCCGGGCGGGGTAGTGCCGCGCCACGCCAGCGACGCGGGTGTGGCGAGCGCCGAACTCCTGTTCCGCCCCGAGGACGTCGCCCTGGCGCAAGCCGGGGAAGCGCACCTGGGCGGCGCGGTGGTCACCGCGCTGTTCCTGGGCAACTACACGCGTTTGCTGGTCGACGTAGGCGCCCCCTCGCCGCTCGTCGTCGACACCACCCGGCGCGACGGCTGGCAGGCGGGCGACCGCGTCGGCCTGCGCCTCGATACCGGACACCTGATCACGCTTTCCGAAGCGCTCGCGGCATGAACACCCCTTTCCCTGACGGGGCCGGCCCGGCTGCGCCGGACGGCAGCTACCTGCTGGCCCAGATCACCGACCTGCATATCAAGGCAGGCGGCAAGCTGTCCTACCGCATGGTGGACACTGCCGGCGCCCTGCAGCGCTGCGTCGATACCCTGCTCGCCGCGCCGCAGCGGCCCGATGCGGTGATCGTCACCGGCGATCTGGTCGACTTTGGCGCCGAGGAGGAGTACCGCTTCCTGCGTGGCATCCTGCAGCGCCTGCCAATGCCGGTGCGGCTGCTGCCGGGCAACCACGACCATCGTGCCACGCTGCGCCGCGTCTTCGCCGATCACGGCTACCTGTGCGCGGCGGGCGACGGCGACGCGCCCATCCATTACAGCGTGGAAGCCGGCCCGCTGCGCCTGGTGGCGTTCGACTGTACGGTGCCGGGAATGCCTGGCGGCCGGGTCGATCCCGCCGCGCTGCCCTGGCTGGAGGCCGCGCTATCCGCCGAGCCGGAGCGGCCGACGCTGCTGATGCTGCATCATCCGCCCTTCTGTACCGGCATCGGCCATATGGACCAGCAGGGCCTGGCCGATGCCGCCCTGCTGGAAGCCGTGGTGCGCCGCCATCCGCAGATAGAGCGCGTATTGTGCGGCCACCTGCACCGGCACATCGTGCGCCGCTTCGGCGGCACGCTGGCCATGACGGCGCCGGGACCGGCGCACCAGGTCACGCTCGACCTGGATCCGCAGGCCGCCTCACGCTTTCGCATGGAACCGCCCGGCTATCTGCTGCACTGGTGGCACCCTGCGCACGGGCTGGTGACCCATGCGGCGGTCATTGGCGAATTCGGCGCCGACCACCCCTTCTTCGATGCTTCGGGCAAACTGATCGACTGAGCGGAGACTGAGCGGACTGCGACAGCGCAAAAAAAACCCACTGCCGGGTGGTAGTGGGTAACAAAAGTGGTGCGGGCAAGTCGCGGAAATCGCCCACCCACTAATGGTGGCATCGCGCGACAGCAACGGAAATAATCCTTCCGGACTAGAGCAATGCCATCCCCAGCGGCCGGCGGGCACCCGGCTATTCCCCGCAATCGCACGTCTGGCGCGGCATGCCGGCAATACGGGGGCGCCGATCGCACTGCGAATCCCCTCTAAAGAGGGGTAAATGGACAAGACTGCGAGAATCTAGTCCAATTCGCCATTGGCGATCGCGCCGGACAAATGGCGGCGCCCCCATTGCCTCACTTTTCGTCTTCCCCGATTTCAACCGCCGCGGCCGGGTGCAGCGGCGGCGCCCAAACCCCAATTCATGCTTAACGCCCGCCTGCTGCTGATCGACGACCACACCCTGTTCCGCACGGGCCTGCGCCTCGTGCTGGCCGACAGCCCCAGTGTGGCGGGCATCATCGAGTCGGGCTCGGTCATGGGTGCCGTGCAAGACCACCGCGGCGCCGAAGTGGACATCATCCTGCTCGACATCCAGATGCCCGGCCTCAATGGCATCGAAGGCATCAGAGTGCTGCGCCGTCACTTTCCGACGGCGTGCATCCTGATCGTGTCAGGAACCTCGGGGCTTGAGACCATCCCGCCTTCCGCACGCAAGGAAATCGCCGGCTTCCTGCCAAAATCAGCCGACAGCGCCGAGATCGAAGACGCCATCGCCAGCTGCCTGCGTGGCGATACGTATTTCAGCCTCGACCCGGCCGGGGATACCGCTGGCATCCCGGATGCCGGCGGGAACGGCAGCGGTGACGGCGCCGCGCCCGGCGCGGCCTATCAGGCCAGCTCGCTCACGCCGCGCCAGCTCGAGGTACTGGCGCAACTCAGCCTGGGCCGCTCGAACAAGATCATCGCGCATCATCTCGGGCTCTCCGAGAACACCGTGCGGGTCCACGTGGCCGCCATCCTCAATCACCTGGGCGTGGTCAGCCGGGTCGAAGCGGTACTCGAGGCCCAGCGCCGCGGCCTGGTGCAAACGGGCAGGTGAGCCATGTCCGTCCTTGTTCCCCGCTTCGATGAACCGCGGCTGCTGGCCGCGGAGATGGAGCTGATCGACGCGAGCTTCGGCATAGCCATGCTGGGCTGTGCGCTGGCGGCCTTTATCCTGGCGCTGGGGCTAAGCCTCGGCGGCAAGAACCCCGGCGCCATCCCGTGGGCCCTGGCCATGGCCGCCGCCTGCGCATCGGGGCACTTCGGGCGACGCCTGCTGCCCGAGCGCCTGAGCGAAGCCCATGCCGGCCTCTACGCCCGCTGCATGACAGCCCTGCTGACGCTGATCGGCGCGCTGTGGGGACTGGCGGCGTGGCTCTACATGGATGTCGGCTCGCCCGCGACGGTCATCTGCATCCTGTCGCTGATCGCCGGCATGAGCGCGGCTGCGCTGGCGGTGTTTTCGGCATGCCTGCCGGTTGCGGTGGGCTTCTTCGTGCCGGCCATCGTGCCGGTCTGGGCTGTCTTTGTCGCCACTGGCGACAGCGCCTACCTGGCGATGTTCCTCGGCACGCCGCTCTACCTGGTGGTGCTGATGATCTTCGCCCGCAACTATGCGCGAGTGGCACGCCATGCGATTGCGCTGCGCTTCGCGAACGTGGAGCTGATCTCGCAGCTGCGGGAGCAGACAGCACGGGCGGAAGACGCCAAGCGCGAGGCCGAGGAGGCCAATCGCGCCAAATCGGTGTTCCTGGCCTCCGCCAGCCACGACTTGCGCCAGCCGCTGCATGCGCTGGGCTTGTTCGTGGTCACCCTGGGCCGCTCCGAACTCAGCGACAAGCAGCGCCAGTTGCTCACGCATATCGAGGCGGCCTCCGGCGCCGCGCGCGAGATGCTCAACACGCTGCTCGATTTCTCCAAGGTGGACGCCGGCGTGATCACCCCAAGGCCGCGCGCCTTCCGCCTGCAGGGCATGCTGTACAAGCTGGAGAACGAGTTCGCGCCGCAGGCCGATACACGTGGCCTGTTCTACCGGACCCGCGATACCACGGCCACCGTGTTCGCCGATCCCACCCTGGTGGAACTGATCCTGCGCAACCTGATTGCCAACGCCATCCGCTATACCAGCCAGGGCGGCGTACTGGTGACATGCCGCTGCCGGCGCGGGCAAGCCGTGATCGAGGTGTGGGACACCGGCATGGGCATTCCGCTGACGCAGCGCCGCGCCATCTTCAAGGAGTTCCACCAGTTGGGCAATCCGGAGCGGGACCAGCGCAAGGGCCTGGGACTGGGGCTGGCCATCGTGGAAGGCCTGGCGCGTACCATTTCGACCCGGATCCAGCTTAACTCCAGGCCCGGCCGCGGCTCGGTCTTCCGCTTTGCCCTACCACTGACCGAGGAAGCCACCGAAACGCCCGCTACCGCCATGCCGCACAAGCCCAGCCTGCGCGGGCTACGCGTGCTGGTCATCGACGACGACCAGGAAATCCGCATCGCCATGGCGGAACTGCTGGAGGGCTGGCAAGCCGTTTGCCTGCCGGTGGAATCCGAAGAGGACGCCCTGGCCGCGCTGGCCGGCTTCAGGCCCGACCTGCTGCTGGCCGACTACCGCCTGCGCGGCGAGCGCACCGGCCAGGAAGCCATGGAGGCCATCCGTGCCCGCCTGGGGCGCGCCATTCCCACCGTCATCATTACCGGCGACACCGCGCCGGACCGCCTGCGCAGCGTGCACGCGGGTGGCGCCGCCCTGCTGCACAAGCCGGTGGTGGCGCAGCAGCTCCACACCGCCATGACCGCCCTGCTGCGTGACGCCGGATGGCGGCAGGACATTCCGCGCGGCGCCAGCAGCCACGCCGCGGACTAGCCGGCGCAAACCGGCGCCTGAGCAGGGATTGCCGGACCGGCAGGGCAACAGTGGCGGCCCGAGGCCAGGCGCGCCAGAGCTGGACAGTGCCTAGAGCTTCGGAATGCGCAGGGTCTTGCTGATCATCAGCGAGCCGGACAGCACGAACAGCAAGGCGAGCGGATGCAGATCCGCCGGTCCGAGCGCCCACACGCCGCCATAGAGCGCATCGCCAAGGCGGCCCTGCCATGCACAGAATGCCAGCACGCCGGTCAGCAGCACACTGGTGGGAATCGGCGTGCCTTCGAAGTACGCCACTTTGTCGCCGCCTTCGGACAGGGTTTCCGCGGTCACGTTGAAGCGCGCCAGCCGGCTCACGCCGCAGCACACGAAATACACCAGCGCGGCCATGTCCCAGCCGCCGCGCATGCCCGCGGCAAAGGCCAGCACCGCCGGGCCAACCCCGAAGGAAATGATGTCCGCCAGCGAATCCAGCTCGCGCCCCAGCGCGGAATGCTGGTGCCGCCAGCGCGCGATGCGGCCGTCGAGCACGTCGAAGACAAAGGCCGCGGGCGCCAGCGCCGCCGCCGCCAGGAAATGGTCGAGCGACTGCGTGGCCACGTAGAACATGGCGAAAAACACCGAGGCCATGCCACAGGCGGCATTGCCGAGGGTGAACAGGTCGGCGAGATGCAGCTCGCGGACCATCGAGAAATGCTTGGGACGTTCTGGTGCGGATGCCATATCGGCGAACTCCTGATTCATCTGGCGCGGCACGGACGCGCAGCGCCGGCAACCAGCGAACCCCGCCGAAACACCGGCAGGGAACGCAAGAGCCACGCTTAAAACCGCAACCCGGCGGCGCGCAATGCGGCCTCGGTTGCGCCGGCGCTGGCATGATGCACGGCCTGCCATCCAAGCGCCGTTGCCGCCGCCACATTGGCGGCATTGTCATCGATGAACAGCAGTTCCTGTGGCGCGATGCCAGGCAGCCGGGCACCGATGCGCGCGTGCATCAGCTGGTAGATGGCCGGGTCGGGCTTGGCGATACCGACTTCGCCGGATACCAGGATATCGCGGAACATGTGCAGGAAATCGGCGCTGCGCTCGGCATGCGGATAGGTTTCGCTCGACCAGTTGGTCAGGCCGAACAGCGGCACTTCGGCGGCATACAGGCGCCGCAGCAGGTCCACGCCGCCGGGCAGCGGACCGCGCAGCATCTGCGGCCAACGGCCATAAAAGGCACGGATGAGTTCCGCGTGCGACGGATGCTCGGCCACCAGCAGCTCGGTGGCCTCAAGCAGCGGCCTGCCCGCATCCTGGCGGATATTCCAGGCCGGGGAGCAAACCTCCGACAGGAAGCGGGCGCGTTCCAGCGGGTCCGGAATCAGCTCGCGGTAGAGGTATTCCGGGCTCCAGTCGAACAGCACACCTCCAAAATCGAACACTACGGCATTGACGGTCACGGTATCTGCTTGGCTCGTTAGCTGGTTGGCTATCTCGGTAAAAGGTGAAAACGGCAAGGCTGCATTCTCGCAGAGTCTGGCCGGCAGCAAGTATGAGAATCCGCTCAAAGCCCTGGCAAGGCTGGCGCCCTACGCTTGCACTCACCGGTCTGTCGGGCCCATGAACCCATGCATCCCTGGGCCCGCACGCAAGGCAAGCCATGCCCCGGTCACGCGTGCCGACGTTCCCATCTCGTTCCCATACCGTCTGGCGCCATGCCACGCAATCCGACCCGCCACAATGCCATGCGCCTGTTTCCGCCAAGTGTCATCCCGCCACGCCTCGTCCCACCCTGCCTGGCATTGCTATGCCTCGCCATGCCCGTCCGCGCCGACGTGGGCTACCAACCGGCCCGCGCGCCGTCGGCGGCCATTTCCGCGCAATGCGGCGCGCCGGCCACACTGATCGCCGACCTGCGCGACGGCAGCGAAGGCACGCCGTCGGTCGGGCGGCGGGTGGCGCTCGAAGCGGTGGTCACGGCGGACTACTCGGGCCCCGACGGCTTCAGCGGCTTCTTCGTCCAGCAGGCGGACGGCCAGCGCCAGAACCGTCCCGGCATAGCGGAAGGCATGTTCGTCCATGCGCCGCGCGCCGGCATGCGGGCCGGCGACCGGGTCCGCGTGCTCGGCACGATCGAGGAGCGCTTCGGCCAGATGCAGCTGAGGCTGTCCGGCCGGGCCACGGTATGCGCGTCGGGCCAGGTGGTCACGCCGTCCGTGGTCACGCTGCCGGCCGAGCATACAGGCTCGCTGGCAGCCTACGAAGGCATGCTGGTCCGGCTGCCCCAGACCCTGACGGTCAGCGAGACGTTCGAACTGGGCCGGTATGGCGCGGTAGTGCTGAGCAACGGCCGCCTGCCGCTGCCCACCAACGTGGCGCTGCCCGGCGCCGGAGCCGCCGCGCAGGCCGCCGCCAACGCACTCAACCGCGTGACGCTGGACGACGGATCGAGCCGCCAGAACCCAGAGCGCGTGATCTATCCTGCGCCGGGGCTGAGCGCATCGAATACCTTGCGCGGCGGCTACGCCGTCACCAATGTGCAGGGCGTGCTGGAGAGACGCTTCGGCAACTGGCGCCTCCAGCCGATCCCAGGCGCGCCGCTGCCGGTCTTCCAGCCAGCCGCCAACCCACGGGCGGGCGCACCGGCCCGCGCCGCCGGCACCGATCTTCGCGTGGCCGCCTTCAACGTCGAGAACTACTTCAACGGCGACGGCAAGGGCGCGGGTTTCGACGATGCCGATAGCCGCGGGGCCCGTACGCCAGCCGAGTTCGCCCGGCAGGAAGCCAAGATCCTGAGCGCGCTGCAAGCACTGAATGCCGACGTGATCGGCCTGATGGAGATTGAAAACAACGGCTACGGCGAACTGAGCGCCATCCGCCGGCTGACAGGCAAGCTCGGCCCCGACTGGCGCTTCATCGATCCCGGTACGGAAAAGCTCGGCCGCGATGCGATCCAGGTCGCCCTGATCTACAGGGCCGGCACAGTGGAGCCGGTAGGCACGGCCGCAACCCTTGCCATGGGCGCGAGGACCCGCCAGCCCCTGGCTGCCACCTTCCGCCTGCCCGGCCACGCCCGCAAGCTCACCGTGGTGGTGAACCACTTCAAGTCCAAGCGATGCAACGAAGCGCGCGGCAACAATGCGGACCAGCACGATGGCCAGGGCTGCTGGAATCCCACCCGCGTGGCCGCGGCCGCCCGCCTTGCCGACTGGCTGGCCACCTCGCCCACCGGCGTGCCCGACGATGGCAGGCTGGTGATCGGCGACCTCAACAGCTACGCGCTGGAAGACCCCATCCGCACCCTGGCGGACCGGGGCTACGCCGACATGATCGCCCACTTCGCCGGTGCCGGCACCCATGCCTATAGCTATGTCTTTGGCGGCGAAGCGGGCTATATCGACCACGCGCTTGCCGATGCCGGCGCGGCCGGCCGCGTGCGCGCAGCGCGCCACTGGCACATCAATGCCGACGAACCGGTTTCGCTGGCCTATCCGCTGGCCCACAAGAGCGTGCCCCAGCAGCAGTCCTTCTACGCGCCGGATGCCTATCGCTCATCCGACCACGACCCGCTGGTGGTCGATCTGGCCATGCGCGACAACGCCACCGTGCCGGGCGATGGCACGGCGGCAGGCGGAAGTGACGGGAGCGGGAGCAAGCTCGGTGGTACCGGCAACGGCAGCGAGAATAACGAGAAAACCGTCACCGGCGCCGGAGCCATGGACCCCTGGCTGCTGCTGGCCACGGCCGGCGCCGTGGCCATGGCGGCATGGCACCGGTTCGCGCGCCGCTTCCTGCAGCGCTGAGCCACGCCCGGCCACCCTGGCATGGCTTGCGAGTATCTAGCATCTAGCCGCCAGCCGCATTGCGCCTGATGCCGTTCACCAGATAGGCCACGATCAGCACATTGGCAATCGCCAGCCCGATGTGGATAGCGCTCGGATGGGCAATGGCCTCGTACAATTCCACGGGGATATAGATCCCCCCCGACCAGACGCCGAGCCAGTTCGCCCATATTCGCTGGCGCCAGAGGCCATAGGCCTCGGTAAAGCGCATGGCCGCATAGGCCATGGCCGAGCCGCCAATGGCCCACAGCCGCGCGTCGCTCGGATGGGCCATCAGCGAAAGGAAAATGGTCGGGTAGTGGCTCGCCGGATTCAGGTGCAGGCGGGCGACAATCGCCTCGGCCAACGCCTGCGCATCCCGATGCAGTAGCGCAATCAGTCCCAATCCGGCAAGGATCACCACCGCGCCCTTGGCCGCCTCGAACAGGGCGATGCTCTTCAGGCCGGCGCCTGAGCCATGCTTTGCCATTTGGCCAGTCCTCATCAACGATAATGTGAGAATCCTACCCCGGCGCGGCGGACGCCGGCAAACCGGAGTCCGCCCGGCGGCCCTGGGGCCCTGGGGCCATGCGGCGTGCAACGAGGACGCGCTCGTGCAGGCAACGCTTCGCCGCGCGCTGGTACCATCCACGTGCCGGCGACTTCCGACCCCCGCCCAAGGCAGCACCATGAATCCCGAACACCTGCAACGCCTGCTCACCCGCACCATGCCCTACGGCAAATACAAGGGCCGCCCGATCGCGGACCTGCCGGGCAACTACCTGAACTGGTTCGCGCGCGAAGGCTTTCCGCCCGGCGAGATCGGCCAGTTGCTGGCGCTGATGCACGAGCTTGACCACAACGGCCTGACCGGACTGCTGGACCCGCTGCGCGGGCGTTAGCGGGCAACCGGTATCGGCGCGCGGCCGGACGTCGCCGATTGCGCGGTCTTTGGCGTCCCCGCTCCCCCACCAGGTGCCGGTGCCTTCGAGCCGCACGGCTTATCCTCCCGTAATCCTGTGAATGGTGCGGCCACGCGCGTCCACCGCCACCGTGGCGGGCATGTCCTCCACTTCGAACTCATAGATGGCCTCCATGCCCAACTCCGGGAAAGCCAGCACGCGCGCCTTGCGGATGGCCTTCGAGATCAGGTAGGCCGCCCCGCCCACCGCGATCAGGTAGGCGGCGCCATGGCGGCGAATCGCCTCGATCGCCCGCTGGCCGCGCTCGGCCTTGCCGATCATGACCAGCAAGCCGGTCTGTTCCAGCAGTTGCGGCACGAACTTGTCCATGCGCGTGGCGGTCGTGGGCCCGGCCGGCCCGACCGCCTCGTCGCCCACCGCATCGACCGGGCCCACGTAGTAGATCGCGCGGTTGCGCAGCGGCACCGGCAGCGGCTCGCCGGCGTCCAGCATGGCCGCCAGCCGTTTGTGCGCGGCATCGCGGGCGGTCAGCAGCCGGCCACGCAGCCGCAGCGTCTCGCCAACCTGCCATTGGGCGACCTCAGCGGCGTCAAGACGATCCAGGTCGACCACGCGCCCCGGCCTGGCTGTGAGCGCGCGCGGAATATCGGCCCAGGTATCGGCAGGTGGCGGCTTCAATAGCGCGGGGCCCGAGCCGTCCAGCGTCACCGTGACAAAGCGCGTCGCGGCGCAGTTGGGAATCAGCGCCACCGGCAAGGTGGCGGCGTGGCACGGCAAGGCGGCCACCTTCACATCGAGCACCGTGGCCAGGCCGCCCAGCCCTTGCGCGCCGATGCCGAGGCCATTGATGCGATCGAACAATGCCAGCCGAAGGCGCTCGGCTTCATTCCCCGCCCCTCGCGCCCGCAACTCGTGGATATCGATCGGGCTGAACAAGGCGCGCTTGGCGGCGAGCATGGCCTGCTCGGGCGTGCCGCCCACGCCTACGCCCAGCACGCCAGGCGGGCACCAGCCAGCGCCCATCTGCGGGATGGCGGCAAGGATCCAGTCAAGCAGCGAGTCACTGGGGTTGAGCGTGGCGAACTTCGCCTTGACGTCGCCGCCACCACCCTTCGCCACCACGGTCATTTTCACGGTATCGCCCGGCACCAGTTCCAGCTGCAGGAAACCCGGCGTGTTGTCGCCGGTGTTGCGCCGCTCGCCCAAGGCCGAGCCGACCATGGTGGCGCGCAGGGGGTTGGCGCCATGCGTGTAGCCCTGGCGCACCGCCGCGTCGACCATCTGCTGCACGGACAGCAAGGCGGCGCCGTCGCGCGCGGCAAACTGCACGTTCATGCCCACCGTCATGAAGACCTGCGCCACGCCGGTGTCCTGGCAGATCGGCCGGTGACCCTCGGCGCTCATGCGGCTGTTGACCAGCAGTTGCTCGATGGCGTCGCGCGCCGCGCCCGCAGGCTCGGCCGCGAATGCGCGCTTGAGCGCCTCGACGAAATCGGCGGGATGGTAGTAGCTGATGTACTGGAGCGCGTCGGCAATGGTATCGACGACGTCTTCCTGGAAGATCACGGTCATGGCGGCGGAAGGCGGAGCGGAGGCAGGTCCCGGTGCGGGTCAATATGTTTATACATAATGACACAGCCAGCCTGCCATGGGCAAACGCAAAAACCTGCCGCGCGGCGTCCTAGCCCGCTCCGCCCTGCCGTTGCAGCACCGTCGAATACGTGAACCGGTCGGCCGGATGAACGCTCACCACCACCTCGAACAAACGATCGGACTGGTCGAAATACTGCCGCACGAATTCCAGCGCATGGGCATCCGGCGCAGTGCCGAGCACCTCGGCCAGCGCCGCGGGTACGCCGACGGCGCGTACCGTCTGGCGCACTTCCTTGACCAGCCTGCCAGTCGATTCGCCAACCAGATCGGAGATCAGCCTTGTATCCGTCTTGAGCTGCCTGCGGATCTTCGCGCCGTCGGCCGCAGTGACATAGACATCCGACCATGACAGCGGATGGGCCGGCACCTCGGGGTTGGTACGGGAAGTCTCGATATGCAGCCAGCGCGTGCCGGGCTGGCAACCCAGGCGGCTCGCCAGCTCGATGTCCATCACGATCTCGTGCGCGCCGTGGATGACCCGCTGGGTGGCCGCGCCGTATTGCACCAGCTCGTCGATGGTGGACAGCTTGGGCGTGTATTCGCTGCTGCGCGGGGTGGCGGCTTCGACCCGCGTGCCGGCGCGTTTCTTGCGCGAAACCAGCCCCAGCTCCTGGATTCGCATCAGCGCCACCCGTACGGTGCCGCGGCTGACGCCGTGTTTCTCGGCAAGTTCGAGCTCACCCGGCAAGCTCGACCCGACCGGATAAACCCCGCTCGTGATGTCGTGAATAAGCGCCTTGGTCAACTCGGCGTGGCGTGGCTCCATGGATTCCCTGAATGATCGGTCAATGTGCTTTTGTGCATAAGGCGCAGCAAATGCTAGCGCCTGGCGGCGTACAAGCCAAGCGTAAAGGGTAAACCAGATGCCAGTCCGGCTTGACGGGCTATCTCCGTCTTCCTAAAATATGTTTAAACATATTAAATTACTAGACATATACAGGAGACCGCGATGGCCGTGCTCATCGAAGCCCATCCCGCGCCGGCTGAACCGACTGAACCAACTTGATTTTCAGGCTCTTTTTTTCCGGATATTTCATTCATGGCTACTACCGTCTTCGACTCCGTCCTTTTCCGCGACATGTTCGGCACACCGCAGATGCGCGCCGTCTTCGACGATCGCGCCTATGTCGCGCGCTGCATCGACGCCGAGACCGCGCTGGCCCGGGCGCAGGCCAAGGCCGGCCTGATTCCGCCCGAGGCGGCCCACGCCATCACGGAGTGCGCCCGCCTGGACAGGATCGATCTCGACGCCATGCGCGCCGAGACGGAGATCGTCGGCTATCCCATCCTGCCGCTGGTGCGCCAGTTGAGCGAGATGTGCGGCGAGGCTGGCCGCTATGTGCACTGGGGCGCCACCACGCAGGACATCATGGATACGGCGACCATGCTCCAGTGCAAGGCCGCGGTGGCCATCATCCAAACCCAGCTGGACGAGGTGCGCAGCGCACTGAAGGATCTGGCGGCAAGGCATGCGCGCACCGTCACGGCCGGGCGCACGCATCTGCAGCATGCGCTGCCGGTCACCTTCGGTTTCCGCGCCGCCGTCTGGCTGTCGTCGCTGAACCGCCATGCCGAGCGCCTGGCCCAGGCCAGGGAGCGCGCGCTGCTGGTCGAGTTCGGCGGTGCCGCCGGCACGCTCGCCTCGCTGGGCGGTTCCGATATCGGCCTGACGGTGCGCGCCAACCTGGCTGCCGAGCTTGGCCTGCGCGACCCGAGCATTACCTGGCACGTGGCGCGCGACGGCCTGACTGAACTGGTCAGCCTGCTGGCCGCCATCGGCGGCTCGCTCGGCAAGATCGCCTTCGACGTGATGACCATGGCCTCGTCGGAGTTCGGCGAGGTGGCCGAACCCTTCGTGGAAGGCCGCGGCGCCAGTTCCACCATGCCGCAAAAGCGCAACCCGATCTCCAGCGAACTGATGCTGGCCGCCGCCAAGCTGCTGCGCGAGCGCGCCGCGCTGATGCTCGACGCCATGATCCAGGACTTCGAACGAGCCACCGGTCCGTGGCACCTGGAATGGAGCGCGGTACCGGAGAGCTTCCTGCTGGCATCGAGCGCGCTGGGCCAGGCGGCCTTCATGCTCAAGGGCTTGTCGGTGGATGTCACCCGCATGCGCGACAACCTCGACCTCACCGGCGGGCTGATCGTGGCCGAGGCCGTGATGATGGGCCTGGCTCCCGCCATCGGCCGCCAGCAGGCCCACGATGTGGTGTACGACGCCTGCCGCCATGCCATCGAGCACAAGCGCAGCCTGTACGCGGTGCTGTGCGAGAACCAGGACATCGTGGCCCGGCTCGGCGAGCCGCAGATCCGCTACCTGACCGATCCCGCCAACTACCTGGGCGCGGCGGAGCGGATGGCGCTGGCGGTGGTGAAGGACACCGTGCTCGCGGGCCGCTAGACAGCGTCCCGAGTCTGCGGTTCGTTGAAGAAACAAGTCTGTCGAGCAGGCGTGGGAGCCTGGAAGCATCGCGCCCCGCCGAAAAGCGAATCAACCCTGGTGATGGAGACAATCATGAACAAGAAACCGGGCGCCATGCTGGCGCTGCTGGCACTATCCACCGGCGCCCTGGCGCAAGGCTACCCCGCCCGCCCCATTACGTGGATCGTGCCGTTCGCGGCCGGCGGCCCCACCGACGCGCTTGCCCGCAACATCGCGGAGCGCGTCGGGCGCGACCTCGGCCAGCCGGTATTGATCGAGAACGTGGCTGGCGCCGGCGGCACCATCGGCGCCGGCAAGGCAGCCAAGGCCACGCCCGATGGCTATACCTTCCTGGTCGGGCACATGGGCTATATGGCCGCCGCGCCGTCGCTGTACAAAAAGCTGCCCTACGACCCCGTCAAGGACTTCGATGGCGTGTTCCGCTTCCCCGACACGCCGCTGGTCCTGCTGGTGGGCGCCAACTCGAAATTCAAGACCGTGCAGGAACTGGTTGCCTTCGCCAGCGCCAATCCGGGCAAGCTGAACTTCGGCAACGCGGGCGTGGGCTCCACTTCCCATCTGGTGGCCGCGATGTTCGCCCAGCAGGCGAAGATCAAGGTGACCTTCATCTCGTACAAAGGCGCTGGCCCGGCGCTGACCGATGTCATGGGCGGGCAGGTGGACGGCATGTTCGACCAGACCAACACCGCCCTGCCCCAGGTCAAGGGCGGCAAGGTCGCCGCCATTGCGCAAACGGCCAGGCAGCGGGTGCCGCAGTTCGCCAATGTGCCCACGGTGGCGGAGAGCGTGGTGCCGAACTTCGAGGCCTCCACCTGGTACGGACTGTACGCGCCCAAGGGCACGCCCAGGGACGTGATTGCCCGCAATTATGCGGCCTTCTCGAAGGCCATCGCGGACCCGGAGTTCTCGAAGAAGCTCGCCGAACAGGGCATCCAGCTGCTGCCGGACGCCGCCTACAAGTCCGCGTCGCTGACCCAGCACACCGCGGCGGAGGTCGCCAAGTGGAAGACCGTGATCACCGCGGCCGACATCAGGCTCGAATAAGGACGGCACGCCGTCAGGCCCACCGCCAGCGTTGCGCCTCAAACCCGGCGGCGCTCGGCAGGACGCCGTAGCCGCACCGGAAAGACCATGCCTGGTCTTTCCGCTCAGGGTTCTCATCCGCTTTTGGTAGTACGATTACGCCCTTGACGCATCGCCGCGTAGTCGGGAGAGAGCTTTGCCATCAGTGGATCGCCGTAGCGCCGGCTCATCGCGCGCCCGGACCAGGACCGAGGAACCATCGCAGAACGAGCTGGCCTATAACGGCCTGCGGGACCGGCTGACCGCGCTGGTCTACCGTCCTGGCGAGCACCTCAATATCTCCAACCTGGTCGACGATCTCGATATCGGCCGTACCCCCATCAACCAGGCGCTGCACCGGCTCGCCAACGAAGGGCTGGTGCAGATCCTGCCGCGCAAGGGCGTGGTGGTGTCGCCGCTGTCCATCGACGACGCGCTGCACCTGATCGATGTCCGGCTGGCCAATGAAACGCTATGCGCCAGGCTGGCCGCCGAGCACATCACCCCCGCTGGCCTGCAGGCGCTCGAAAGCATCCTGCGGGAGCTGGACACGGCCGTTGCCGCGCGCAACCTGCAGCAGGTCACCAACCTGGACCGCGTGTTCCATGAGCAGATCGCGCAGGCGTCGGGCAATCCGATCCTGATCGAAATCCTCAAGGTGCTGCATGCGCGCTCCCAGCGCTTCTGGGCCATTTCACTGTCGTCGGAGGGGCACCTGGCGGAGGTCAGCGGCGAGCACCGCGCCATCCTGCAGGCGCTGCGCGACGGCGATGCCACGGCGGCGGCCAGCGCGGTCACGGCGCACGTGCTGTCCTTCCGCCAATCCCTGCTGCAGGGCCGCCGCGAAACGGTCTTCGAGGCGGCGGACGCGAGTTAGCTTTCGAGCGGCTTTTTCGCGGTTTCGCGGGCGATCAGCAGCGCGCCCAGCGTGACCGCCAGCGCGGCGCTGACATAGAGCGAAATCGCCAGCGTCGAGGCGTACGACTTGTACAGGCTGGCGATGATCAGCGGCGCGAAGCCGCCGCCCAGGATGCCCGCCAGCGTATAGGCCAGCGATGAACCGGCGTAACGCACCCGCGTGGGAAACTGCTCGGTCACGAAGGCCGCCTGCGGGCCGTACATCATGGCGTGGATGATCAGGCCGACCACCACCGCCGCGCAGATCTGCAAGGGCTGCGCCGTGTCCATCAGGCGGAAGAACACGAAGGCCCACACCACCCCCAGCAAGGCCCCGGCGATATACACCGGACGCCGGCCGAGCTTGTCCGACAGGCTGCCGAACAGCGGCACCGCGATGGCATTGCACGCCGCGCCGATCATGGTCGCGCTCAGCGCCAGCGGCCGGGACAGGTGCAGCACGCTGGTCACGTAGGTCAGTGTAAACACCACCACCAGCGCATAGAGCACGTCCGAGCCGATGCGCACGCCGCCGGCCACCAACAGGCGCCGCCAGTGATCCACGAACACGTCCTTGATGGGCGTCCTGGCCGTGTTCTTTCGCGCTTCCATCTCCTTGAACAGCGGCGTTTCCTCGACGCCCTTGCGCAGCCACAGCCCGAACAGGACCAGCAGCACGCTGGACAGGAAGGGAATGCGCCAGCCCCACGACTGGAAATCCTCGGGGCTGAGCCACAGCGACACGATGGCGATAAAGCCGGTGCCCAGCAGCGTGCCGCACGACGGACCGACCTGGGTGAAGGACGCGTTGCGCCCGCGCTCGTGCTGCGCGCCATGCTCCATCGACAGCAGCACCGCCCCGGCCCATTCGCCGCCAATGGCCGCGCCTTGCAGGAAACGCAGCGCCACCAGCAGGACCGGGCTCCAGATGCCCAGCACCTGGTACGTGGGCAATACCCCCATCAGGCCGGTGGCCACGCCCATCAGGATCAGCGTGGCGACCAGCACGAAGCGCCGGCCCAGCTTGTCGCCGAGATGCCCGAACAGCACGCCGCCGAGCGGGCGGGACACATAGCCCACCGCGTAGGTGGAGAACGCCAGGATGGTGCCGGTCAGCGGATCGAACGAGGGAAAGAAGACCACGTTGAAGACCAGCGCGGCCATCAGGTTGTAGACGGTGAAGTCGTACCATTCCAGCGTGGTGCCGATGGTGCTGGCCGCGGCCAGGCGGCCCATCTTCGGCTTGGCGGCGCCGGCGGCGGCATCGAGCGCGCCGGCCGGGCTTTGTGCGGGGGAGATCGTGCTGTTCATCACACCAGTTCCTTGGCGAAGAGCTTCCATTTGAGGATGTAGCGGGCGGCTTGCTGCGGCAGGGCGTCGAGGCGTTTTGCCGCTTCCCGCAGCGCCAGGGCGCTTGCGGTTTCGGCGCTGCTCTCGATCACCAGGATGGGGAGGAGTTGCCGGTCCGCCAGGCTTTCCCTGGGCAGGGGCTGGCTCAGTTCCGCATCGGGCATCAGCAGGTACGACTGCACGAAACCGGCCTGCGCGGAAAGCTCGCCGCCCACCTCGGCAATCTGGTCGACCAGCGCCAGCGGATCCTCCGGCTGCGCCAGCGGCAGCACGGCCAGCCAGCTGCCGCTGCCCTGCCCCACCGACGCGGTGACTTCGCTCACGCGGCGCATCGGCTGGCGCATGCGGTCGAGGTTGGCGACGGACCAGGGCGTCTGCCGGCGAAAGGCCGCCTTGTATGCCGCGGACGTGAAGGCCGAGAGCGACCCGGTGCGGTAGAGCCCGAGATACTTGGGCCCGCCCTGCACCGCTTCATAGCGCGCGGCCGAGATAAAGCCTTCGATGCGGGCGCGCTCTTCCACGTGTTCGCGGTCGTACCATTGATTGAAATCGGCCTCGTCGGCCGCATCCACATTCGACGCGACGAACAGCATGCCGTGCGGGGACATCCTCGCCGTGCTCTCGGTCGCAAAATTCTCGGTTGCCTCGGTTGCAATACGCTCGCTCATCAAACTCTCCGGTTACCATGCCAATCTCTGGAAGTGATTCGATGATCGGCGCGATCGGCGCGCGCGACAAACGGGTTTTTCTTCGTGTTTTCGATCAGTTTTTCTGTTCGATCCCGCTGTTCAACCCCACTGCGCGCGCACCAGCGTAGCGCGCGGCAGCCCTTCACTCCGGCGCAAATGGTGCAGGCAGCGAACGTACGAAGCGATCCGATTCGCGGCAGGCAAGCTCCGCCACCAGGCGTATCGCTTCCGATGCGGCATGATCGAGATGGCTGACCACAAGCCGCTGATGCGGCAGCGGCATGTCGCAGGCAATCACCCGCAGCTCGCCGCGCTCCACTTCTTCGCGCACCGGCGCCAGCGGCATCAGCGCATTGCCGAAGCCGCCTTTCACCAGCCGTACGATGGCCGCGATCGAACTGACGCAATGCACCTTGCCCACCGGCAACCCGGCCTTGCGGTACAACTCCTTGAGCGCCACGTGCGGCTGCGATCCCGGGCTCATGGTGATGGTCGGGCGCTGCAGCAGCGTCAGCAGCTTCCCTTCGCCCGGCAGCGCTGGCCCCGGCGGGCCGACCCAGCCGATGGCCATCGGCAGGCAGGGCGTGCTGACAATGTCCTCTCCGACCGCGGAATCGGTCTGCAAGGCGATATCGATGCCACCGGCGCGCAAGGTCTTGTGCAGGCCCGCGGTGGTCTCGGAGGTGATCTGTACTTCGATGCCGGGATAGGACGATTGCAGATGGCGCAGGAAATCCACCAGCCAGGTATGCACCACGCTCTCGATGGCACCGATGCGGACCAGCCCGAGCAATTCGTTGCCGGAGCGCCCGAGCACCATGATTTCCCGCTGCAGTTCCAGCAGGCGTTCGCCATAGCCAAGCAGCCGCAGGCCCACCGGCGTCAGCCGCAGGTCGCGCGCCTCGCGCTCGAACACGCGCGCGCCGATCTCCTGCTCCAGCGAAGCGATCCGGTTGGACATCGCGGCCTGGGTGATGTGCAGCTTCTCGGCCGCGGCGCGAAAGCTGCCGAGCCTGGCCACCCACATGAAGGCTTCGACAAAGCGGGTATTCATGGCCCCAGGCTCCCGGCATTACCGCGCTCCCGCGCACCGGGCGGCAGCCCGCGCCCCAGGTTTTGCCGCTCGAGCGCACCGTTGCGGTGCGGCAGCCGCGTCAATGCCGCCTCTGGCAAGGTTGAAATAGTGACGATATCAGCATATTTTTCCAGTCAGTGAAATTTCACAACATCCTCAGATGGATTTTTATGCAAATTCCACGCCAGTGCTCTAGTGGCATTCCCTAGGACAGGCATGCCCGGCCGGACTTACCGCGCCGCCAGCGTCGACGGCGACGCCGACGCGTTTTTTGCCGGGGTGGTGCAGGCGCAGCACCTGCGCTGCGTACAATGCGCGGCAGTCCATCTCACGTTTCCCCGCAGCGTACGCCATGCCCCGAGCGCGCAAACAAGCCATCCCGGCCGGAAGCAGCATGCCTGCCGGCAAGCCGGCGCCCAAGAGCACCAACCCGCTCGACTACCAGCACGCCGCCCGCCCCGCGGCGGTCATGCCCAAGGAATTCCCCGACGGCTTCGTGGTGGCCGCGCACCGGCACGAACGCGCGCAACTGATCTATGCGGTGGCCGGCGTGATCGAGGTCACGGCGGGCCACGCCCTGTGGCTGCTGCCGACGCAGCGCGCGCTCTGGATGCCGCCCGGCCTGGAGCACGGCATGCGCGCCCGCGGCGCCGTGTCGCTGCGCACGCTTTATATCCGGCCCGAAACCTGCCCCGCCGCCACGCCCGCGCAGCCCCGCCTGGTCAATGTTTCGCCGTTGCTGCGCGAACTGGTTCTGCGCGCGGCATCGCTGCCGCTGGACCACGCACCGGGCGGCCGCGAGGACCGGCTGATGCGCGTGTTGCTGGACGAGCTCGAATGGTCGCCGGAACAGGCTTTGCCGCTGCCGGCCAGCCAGGACCGGCGCCTGGCGCGCATCTGCGACGCCCTGCGCGACAATCCCGCCGACCCGCGCACACTGGCCGAATGGGCGCTGGAGGCCGGCGCCTCGAGCCGCACGCTGGCACGCCTGTTCCAGGCGCATACGGGGGTCTCCTTCGTGCACTGGCGCCAGCAGGCACGCCTGCTGTACGCGCTGCCGCGACTGGCCGCGGGAGAGCCCGTTGCCACCATCGCGGCGGAGCTGGGCTATGACACGCCCGGCGCCTTCGCCGCCATGTTCCGCCGCTATACGGGCACCACGCCAAGCCAGTACTTCAGGATGTCCGATCCGGCGTAAAGAGTGGCCTGGCCGGCGCAGACGCGCCGCCGGGCCGGGCGTATCGTTGCGTGCATGGCCCTTCGCGGCAGGCAAGCGGCGAACAGCAGCAAGCGGCGGGCACCACACGACAACTAGGATCTGGACATGACACGTTCCAACATCGAATTCATCTCCGAAGGCGTGGCCCTGCGCGGGTGGCTGTATGCCCCCCGGGGCACGCACGCGGGGCCCCACCCCGCCATCGTGATGGCCCACGGCTTTTCCGCGGTCAAGGAACAGTACCTGGACCGCTACGCGGAGGTGTTCGCCGCGGCGGGCTTTGCCGTGCTGGTCTACGACCATCGCAACTTCGGCGACAGCGACGGCACGCCCCGGCAGGAAGTGGACCCGGTGCTGCAAAGGCGCGGCTACCGCGATGCCATCACCTACCTGTGCAGCCGCGACGACATCGCGCACGAACGCATCGGCATCTGGGGCACCAGCTACAGCGGCGGCCATGTGATCGAAGTCGCCGCGCTCGACCGGCGCGTGCGTTGCGTAGTGTCGCAGGTGCCGCAGATCAGCGGGTACGCCTCGGCCCTGCGCCGCACCCGCGCCGACCTGGTGCCGGCCGCGCTCGCGCGCTTCGAGGCCGACCGGCTGGCACGCTTCCGGGGCGAACCGCCGGCCATGCTGCCGGCCGTCAGCGCGGATCCGGCCGTCGCCTGCGCCATGGGGGGCGCCGACAGCTGCAAGTTCTTCACGGACACCGCGCCCTTCGCGCCGAACTGGCGCAACGAGGTAACGCTGCGCAGCGCCGAACTCGCGCGCGAGAACGAGCCAGGCATCCACATTGCCCGCATCAGCCCCACGCCGCTGCTGATGATCGTGGCCGACCGCGACCTGCTGACCGCCACCGACCTGTGCCTGGCGGCCTATGCACAAGCCCTGGAACCCAAGCAGCTGCTGATGATTCCAGGCGGGCACTTCACGCCCTACCTGGAGCATTTCGAGACCACCAGCCAGGCCGCGCAAGACTGGTTCGCGCAGCATCTCAAGCCGTAAGGAAGGCGGCGCGATAGCGGCCGGCAGGCCGCCGCGCATCTGCGCCTGCGCGGCGGCTGCCGGCACGGCGGGGGATCCGATGCGGCAGGATCACGACCATGCCGGGAGGAGCGCGCCTCGCCTGATCGTGCGTAAGACGGAGACGCAAGCCTGAGGGGCAATGCGGATCGCCGTCTTTGCCTGCTTTGTTGGCGAGACAAGAAAATAGGCCACCTCCCGAAGGGGAGGTGAAACGGCTTTTGACTTTAAAGCCTTTGCCTTTGACATCAACAACGCAAGACGCTCACCCCACCCCCAACCGCCCGGCCAGATCCACCAGCGCCGCCGCGCAAGACACATCCACCTTCAACGCCAGCAACCCATCCGCCCGCGTCTGCCCAAGATTGATCGCAGCAACCGGCTTGCCCAGCTTGCCCGCCGCGAGGCAGAAGCGATAACCGGAAAACACCGTCAGCGACGACCCGATCACCAGCAGCGCATCGGACGACTCCAGCGCCTGCATGGCAGCATCGACCCGCTCTCGCGGCACCGATTCACCGAAGAACACCACATCGGGTTTCAGCACACCGCCACAGTGGCCACAGGCAGGAATGCGCACCGCTTCGAAACTGGCCAGTTCCAGATGCGCGTCGCCATCGGAGGCCGGCAAGGCGCGCAGTTCGGCAAGTTCCGGATTGTCCGTCTCGAGCTGCGCCTGCAGCGAGGCGCGCGGGCGGCGCGTGCCGCATTGCAGGCAGATCACGCTGCCGACATGCCCATGCAACTCGATCACGCCGGTGCTGCCGGCGCGCTGGTGCAGGCCGTCCACGTTCTGCGTGACGAGCCGGCGCACATAGCCGGCCGCCTGCAGCTGCGCCAGCGCGAAATGCGCGGCATTGGGCGTGGCATTCGCCAGCACGGGCCAGCCCAGCATGCTGCGCGCCCAGTAGCGCTGGCGCACCGCGTGGGAACGGAAGAAATCCTGGGCCTGCACCGGCGGCGTGCGCTGCCAGTTGCCGTGAGCGTCGCGGTAGCCGGGGATGCCGGAATCGGTGCTGATGCCGGCGCCGGTCAGCACCAGCAGGCTGGGACAGCGTTGCACGAAGGCGTGCAGATCGGCCAGGATCGGCTGGTCGGTGACGGGCACTGGGGGCTCCTTGTGCGATGCGGATAACGTCGTGGCCGGGGGGGACCGCCAGGGCGGCTCAGAAGCTGGGATTGCCCGTGCCAGCATCCGCCGTCTCGCCGGCGAGCGCCTGCCAGGCCTTCAGTTCGGCGCGATAACGCGCCATCGCCTCCGCATGCAGGTCGAAAATGCAGGGATCGCAGCCATTGCCGCAGCAATCGTTGATATCCGGCGTGGGAGGCGCAACGGGCCTGGGCGGCAATGCCGCCGCGGATTGTTCCGGCGCGCTCGCCGCTTCCGGTTTGCGCCCTGCCGCGGACGCGGGATCTTCTACCGACACCATCTGCTCCGATTGAATTGCATACCTAGTATACGGCCGCTGCCGCGGCGGCGCCGTCCGCGCTGGCCAGCCACGCTTCGAATGCCGCGCTGCCGGGATCGCCTGCCACCGCGGCATAGACCACCAGCCGCAAGTGACGCTCCTCGTCCACCGTCAGCGTGGCATGCTCGCAGCGGACGCTGCCGATCCCGTCCAGCCACAGTCCGCGAATGCCGGTGCACACACCGTGCACATCGTGCTGCCGCCACCACTGGCGAAAATCCGGCGCCGCGTGTTCCAGTTCGTCCACCAGTTCGAGCAGCGTCGGATCGTCCGGCGCGCGGGCCAGGTCGCGCCGGAAGCTTGCCAGCATCTGCGGCACCTGCGTCTCCCAGTCGGCAAAGCGCTCCCGCATGGCCGGATCCAGGAAGATCATGCGCAGCATATTGCGATGTCCTGGCGCGCAGCCACCAAAGCCGAACACGCGCTCGGCGGCCTCGTTCCATGCCAGCACGTCCCAGCGCAGGTTGAGCACATAGGCCGGGCGCAGCGGCAGGTCCTGCATCAGCCTGCGCACCAGCGGCGGCACCGTGCACCAGGTGCGCCCGCTCTCGGCGGGCGGGCGCTGGTGCGCCAGCAGGAACAGGTGGCGCCGCTCGGCGGCATCCAGCTTGAGTACGCGCGCCAGGTTCTCCAGAAACGCAGCCGAAACGCCGATGTCCCGCCCCTGCTCCAGCCAGGTGTACCAGGTAAGGCCCACCCCGGCCAGCGCGGCCACTTCCTCGCGCCGCAGCCCGGGCGTGCGGCGGCGGCCCGCGCTGGGCAGGCCGGCTTCGGCCGGCGAGATACGTTCGCGGCGCTGACGCAGGAAGTCCGCGAGCGCGGCACGGGTGCGGTCAAGGGTGCGTGGCGGCATGGGAATCGGAAGGGACAGGATCAGCGGATTAGCCTATTGCCCTGTGTAATAGCATAAACACTTAAATTGTAATACTTTGGAAGCCGACTGAGAATGCGGGCCTGAGCTATCCACAGGATCCGCCATGCCTTCTCCCACTGTCTCCGGCAACCGCCCGCCGGGCCTTCGCCCCGCCACGGCCCAACCCGCGGCAAGTCCCTCCCCCACTGGCCTGGCAGTCCTGCTGCTGGGCGGCTTTGTCACTGTCTTCGACCTGTTCGTGGTCAATGTGGCGATCCCGGCCATGCAGACCGACCTGGGCGCCAGCTTCGGCGAGATCGGCGCCGTGGTGGCGGCCTACGAACTGGCCTATGGCGTACTGCTGATCATCGGCAGCCGGCTGGGCGATCTCCATGGCAGGCGGCGGCTGTTCGTGCTCGGCATGGCCGGCTTTACGCTGAGTTCGGCACTGTGCGGCGTCGCCGCAACCCCTGCGCTGCTGATCGCGGCGCGCGTGCTGCAAGGCATGGCGGCCGCGCTGTTGTTTCCGCAGATCTACGCCGTGATCCGCGTCAGCTATGCGGATGCGGCAAGGCGCCGCGCCTTTGGCCTGCTCGGCATGACGCTGGGCCTGGCCGCGATCGCCGGCCAGGTGCTGGGTGGCTTGCTGGTACAGAGCGATCTGCTCGGGCTGGGCTGGCGGCTGATCTTTCTGGTCAACGTACCGGTTGGCGTCGGCGCCGTGCTGGCAGCACGGCGCATTCCCGAGTCGCGCGCGACGCCGCAGGCGGCATTACCCGCGCGCGCACTGGACTGGCCCGGCGTGCTGCTGGCCAGCGCCGGCTTGTCGCTGTTGCTGGTGCCGCTGCTGGCAGGCCCGGCGCGCGGCTGGCCGGCCTGGACCTTCGCCTCGCTGGCGCTGGCCGCGCTGGTGCTGGCTGGTTTCGCCCGCGTGGAACGGCGCCGGCCGGCCCCGCTGGTGGACCTGGCCCTGTTCGGCCAGCGCCGTTTCGCCCTTGGCACGGCGGTGGTGCTGCTGGTGTACTCCACGGCCAGCGCGTTCTTCCTGTGCTTTGCCTTGCTCCTGCAGGCGGGATTCGGCGCCAGCCCGCTGTTGTCCGGCAGCGTGTTCGCGCCGGCCAGCGTCGGCTTCGTCGCCGCATCGATGGCAGCGCCCCGGTTGGTGGCGCGCTTCGGGCATGCCGTGCTGGCCGTGGCGGCGCTGCTCTACGCTGCCGCCCATGCCGCCTTGCTGCTGCAGGTGGCAACGGCACAAGCCGCGCTGGTGCCATGGCGCCTGATACCCGCCCTGATCCTGCTTGGCCTTGCCCAGGGCATGCTGATGACGCCCCTGCTGAACCTGATACTCGGCCTGGTGCGCGAGGCACATGCCGGCATGGCCTCGGGGCTGGTCGCGACCATGCAGCAGGTAGGTGGCGCTTTCGGCATTGCCATTGCCGGCATGTTCTTCCAGCCCGCGCTGCAGGCCGCGGGCGACAGCACCCGGCGCTATGCCGATGCCTTTGCCGGCGCGATGGGCTACAACCTGGCGGCGGCGCTGGTCTGCGCCCTGCTGCTGCTCGCGCTGGCTCGCCCGGCGGCGCGCAAGCCGGCATCGGCCTTGCGCACGGTGCGCTGAGCGCCTGCCCGGCTGGCGCGGCTAGAGCGGCGCGGCAAGCTGCCCTTCCAGCGTTGCGCGCAGGCGGCTGACCGCCTCGGCGGATTCGGCCTCGATGCGCTGGCGCAGCAGCAAGCGGTTGGTCAGGGCAAAGAACAGGTTTGGCGCGGTATAGACGAACTCCCGCTCGAAGAGCGTGCCCATCCGCATCGGGGTGAGCGTGTAGCGCACGGTGCCCGCCTGGCGCCCGTCGATGGTGCCCTCGATCGTCCACGCGACAGGCCGCTCGCGCTCGACGACGGTCCACACCACCGTGCCGCGCCGCCCCGCCACCAGGAAGGTTTCGGTAACCTGCTCGCCGGGCAGCAGCGAATGGTCGACCGCGCCGGCCACAGCCAGGGAAGACCGGTGCCAGACTGGCCAGTTTGCCGGGGTGGAGACGTAATCGAAGACCACGGTATCCGGCCGGGCGATGGCCGCCACGTTGACGATGCGGGTGACGTCGCGCCACTGCGCCGGCAACGGGAGCAGCAGGATGACCGCAGCGCACGCCAGGGCGAGCAGTGCGGCCAGCAGGCTTCGCCGCGTTTTCATGGCGGGATCGATGGGCGGGTGGCGGCGTACCGGAACGCTGCGGCAGCTGCAGCCGCTTGCGCCCGGGGTTGCCGCAATCTTTCCAGTGTAGTCAGCTTTGCAGGCTGTGTTGGCCCGGCGTGCGGCGGAATCGGACGCCGCCGGGCATGGCTGCCCGGCGGCCAAATCACCCGGCGGGTCCGCTCAGCGATTCGCGGCGAGCGGCGCCGGGCCCGCCTGCGCCGCCACCGGCGCGGCCTCGGGCAACGGCCCCCACCCGCCACCCAGCCGGCGCACCAGCGCCACCGTGGCGGAGGCGCGCAAGCCGGCTACCTGGTTGGCATCGCGCTGCGACTGCAGCACGGTGCGGTCGGCGTCGATCACCGTCAGGTAATCCACGGCGCCGGCTTCGTAGCGGCTGCGCGAGATCTTCGCCGCGCGGCGGGCGCCGCCGAGCGCGCTGTCCAGCGCGCCAGCCTGCTGGCTCAGCCAGCGCACGTCGGCCAGGCTGTCCTCCACCTCGCGCATCGCGGTCAGCACGCTCTGGCGGTAGCTCGCCACGGCTTCCTCGTGCTGCGCGCGCGCGGCGGCCAGGTTGGCCTTGTTGCGCCCGCCATCGATGATCGGCGCGGCGATGGTGCTGCCGATCAGCGGCCCCAGCATCCACGCCCGCGACGACCACTTGAACAGGTTGGACAAATCGTTCGACTCGAAACCGAACAGCCCGGTCAGCGTGATCTTGGGATAGAACGCGGCCTTTGCCACGCCGATGCGTGCGTTGGCCGCCGCCATCATGCGCTCGGCCTGGGCGATGTCGGGGCGGCGTTCCAGCAGGTCCGAAGGCAAGCCCGCCGGCACGGTGATCAGCGCGGCATCGAGCGGACGCGCGGCCAGCGTGAAGGCGGCGGGCGGCGCGCCCGTCAGCACCGCCAGCGCGTGCTCCTGGCTGGCGCGGCGCCGTTCGATGTTGGCCAGGTCCGCGCGCGCCGTGCCGAGCTCGGCCTCGGCACGAGCCGGGTCCAGGTCGGTGGTCTCGCCTTCGTCGTAGCGGCGCTTGAGCAGCTTGAGCGCGTCCTGGCGCAGCGCGATGGTGGCGTTGAGCAGGTCGCGCTCGCTGTCGAGCGTGCGCAGCGCGAAGTAGGCCTGCGCCACGTCGGCCTGCAGCGCAAGCAGCACCGAGCGGTACAGGTCTTCAGCGGCATCGCCCTCGGCCCGCGCCGCCTTGACGTTGTCGGCCACGCGGCCGAACAGGTCCAGCTCGTAGCTGGCGATGGCGCGCGCCTTCAGCACGGTCTGCGGCGCCACCCGGGTGCCGTCGGGCAGCCCTTGCGAGGCCGCCGAGAGTTGCGTGCGGGTGGGGTCCAGGCCCACGCTGAGCTGCGGGTACTGGTCGGCCTCGGCCACGCCGGTGAAGGCACGGGCCTGCTTGAGGCGGGCGGCGGCGACGGCAAGATCCTGGTTGGACTCGCTCGCCGCGGCGATCAGGCGGTCGAGATCGGCATCGCCGAAGATCTTCCACCACTCGCCGCGCTGCGCGCCTTCGGCGGGCGTTGCCACCTTCCATTGGGCGCCCTCGGCCTGCGCGGCCTCGGCCTCCTTGTAGGCCGGCGTGGCGGCGGTGGCGCTCTCGGGCACCTTGTAGGTGGGCGCCAGCGAGCAGCCCGCCAGGATCAGGGCCACGGCCAGGGTAGCCAGGCGCGGCAGCGCCGCGGGTAGTAGCGATGCCATGCGGGATGGCATCGGGGAGGTCATGGATGCATTCATGTCGGTCACCTTATTCAGCGGAGGCGATGGCCTTGTGGCTCGCCGACGGTACACTCTCGGCACGGCGGCGTTCGCCGCGCGTCGCCAGCAGGCGCAGCGCCACATAGAACACCGGGGTCAGGAACAGCCCGAAGAACGTCACGCCCAGCATGCCGGCGAATACCGCCACGCCCATGGCATGGCGCATCTCGGCGCCGGCGCCGGTGGACACCACCAGCGGCACCACACCCATGATGAAGGCGAACGACGTCATCAGGATCGGGCGCAGGCGCAGACGGCTGGCCTCGATGGCGGCGGCCACGATGGAGCGGCCTTCATGCTCCAGCTCGCGCGCGAACTCCACGATCAGGATCGCGTTTTTCGCCGACAGCCCCACCAGCACGATGAAGCCGATCTGCGTGAAGATGTTGTTATCGCCTCGCGTGAGCCATACACCGGTCATGGCGGCCAGCAGGCTCAGCGGCACGATCAGGATCACGGCCAGCGGCAAGGTCAGGCTCTCGTATTGCGCGGCCAGCACCAGGAACACCAGCAGCACGCACAGCGGGAAGATCCATACCCCCGCATTGCCGGCCAGGATGTCCTGGTAGGTCAGGTCGGTCCACTCGAACCTGATGCCCTTGGGCAGCGTCTCGGCGGCAATGCGCTCGGCCGCGGCCTGCGCCTGGCCGGAGGAGAAACCCGGCGCCGGGCCGCCGTTCATGTCGGCCGCGGTGAAGCCGTTGTAGCGCACCACGCTGTCGGGGCCAAAGCCCTGCTGGACGGTCAGCAGCGACGACAGCGGCACCATGTCGCCCGCGCTGTTGCGCGTCTTGAGCTGCAGGATGTCTTCCGCATGCGCCCGGAACTGCGCGTCCGCCTGCACCTTGACCTGGTAGGTCCGGCCAAACTTGTTGAAGTCGTTGACGTAGGCCGAACCCAGGTAGGTCTGCAGGGTATCGAACACATCGGTGACAGGAACGCCGAGCTGCTTGGCCTTGACACGGTCCAGCTTGACGTCGAGCTGCGGCACGTTGATCTGGTAGTTGGTGAAGATGCCGGCCAGCTCGGGCGTCTTGCGCGCCTTGTTGGTGAAGGCGTTGGTGGCGTCGAACAGCGCATCGTAGCCCAGCGCGGCACGGTCCTCGATCATCAGCTTGAAGCCGCCGATGGTGCCCAGGCCCTGCACCGGCGGCGGCGGGAACACGGCGATGAAGGCGTCCTGGATCGCGGCGTACTTGCCATTGAGCTGCTGCGCGATGGCGTTGCCCGACAACGCCTTGGTCTTGCGTTCCTCAAACGGCTTGAGCGAGACGAACACGATGCCGGCGCTCGGGCTGTTGGTGAAACCGTTGATCGACAGCCCTGGGAAGGCAATCGCCGATTCCACGCCGGGTTGCTTGAGCGCGATGTCGGACATCTGGCGGATCACGTCCTCGGTGCGGTCCAGCGTCGCGCCGTCAGGCAGCTTGGCAAAGCTCACCAGGTATTGCTTGTCCTGCGCCGGCACAAAGCCCTTGGGCACCATCTGGAACACGCCCCAGGTCAGCGCCAGCATCACCGCATAGACGCCGAACACCGCCGTCTTGCGCGAGATCACGCCCTTCACGCCCTTGCCGTAGCGCTCGGCGCTGGCGCCGAAGAAGCGGTTGAAGCGGGCAAAGAAGCCACCCAGCACGCGATCCATGCCGCGCGACAGCCAGTCCTTGGGCGCATCGTGGCCGCGCAGCAGCAGCGCGGACAGCGCCGGCGACAGCGTCAGCGAGTTGAAGGCAGAGATGATGGTCGAGATCGCGATGGTCAGTGCGAACTGCTTGTAGAACTGGCCGGTCAGGCCCGTCATGAAGGCCAGCGGCACGAACACGGCGATCAGCGTCAGCGCGATGGCGATGATGGGGCCGCTGACTTCGCGCATGGCCTTGTAGGTGGCCTCCTTGGGAGACAGCCCCTCGGCGATGTTCCGCTCGACGTTCTCCACCACCACGATCGCATCGTCCACCACGATACCGATCGCCAGCACCAGCCCGAACAATGACAAGGCGTTGATCGAGAAGCCAAACGCATGCATCAGCCCGAAGGTACCCACGATGGACACCGGCACCGCCAGCAGCGGAATCACCGAAGCGCGCCACGTCTGCAGGAACAGGATCACCACCAGCACCACCAGGGCGATGGCTTCGAACAGCGTGTGGGTAACGGCCTCGATACTATGGCGCACGAACTGCGTCGGGTCATAGACGATGCTGTAGTCGACGCCATCGGGGAAGTTCTGCTTGAGTTCCTCCATGGTCTTGCGCACGTCGTCCGAGATCTGGATGGCGTTGGAGCCCGGTGCCTGGAAGATGGGAATCGCCACCGCGGACTTGTTGTCCAGCAGCGAGCGCAGTGCGTACTCGGAGGCGCCCAGCTCGATGCGGGCGACGTCCTTCAGGTAGGTCACCCCGCCATCGGGCGAAGTGGCGACGATGATGTCGCCAAAGCCTTCGACGGTTTCCAGGCGGCCCTGCGCATTCACCGACAGCTGCAGGTCGGCGCCCGGCAGCGCCGGCGAAGCGCCGATCACGCCGGCGGCCACCTGCACGTTCTGCTCGCGGATGGCCTTGACCACGTCGGCGGCCACCAGCTTGCGCTCGGCCATCTTCTCGGGATTCAGCCACACGCGCATGGAATAGTCGCCCGAGCCGAACAGTTGCACCTGGCCCACGCCCTGGATCCGCGCGAGGCGGTCCTTGACATTGATCACCGCGTAGTTGCGCAGGTAGGTCATGTCGTAGCGGTTGTTCGGCGAGACCAGGTGGACCACCATGGTCAGGTCGGGCGAGCTCTTGACGGTGGTGATGCCCAGCCGGCGCACGTCCTCCGGCAGGCGCGGTTCGGCCTGCGCCACGCGGTTCTGCACGAGCTGCTGCGCCTTGTCGGGATCGGTGCCGAGCTTGAAGGTGACGGTCAGCGTCAGCAGGCCGTCGCTGTTGGCTTGCGACGACATGTAGAGCATGTCTTCGACGCCGTTGATCTGTTCTTCCAGCGGCGATGCCACGGTGGCGGCGATCACCTTGGGGTTGGCGCCGGGATATTGCGCGCGCACCACCACGGAGGGCGGCACCACCTCGGGATACTCCGAGATCGGCAGCTTGAACATCGAGATGGCGCCGACCAGGAAGATCAGCACCGATAGCACGCCGGCAAAGATAGGCCGGTCGATAAAGAATTTCGAGAGATTCATCTCAGTCTCGGCGAAAGGGCTCCCCCTGGCAGCCTGGATGGCAGGCGCCATGTGAAGAGCGGGGAAGCTAAAAATGGCTCGGCTTCGGAGGAGAAGCTATTTCAACGCCGGCGCAAGGTGCATGCGCCCGCGCTCTCCCCCGGCCCCTCTCCTGCCATGCGCGGGAGAGGGGAGCAAACCCAGGGCTGCGCTCAGGTCAGCGGTTTGCCGTCGGCGGCCTTGCCGGCCGGCTCTTCGGCAGCGGCCTGCCTGCGGTCGGCTGTTTCGCCGCGCGGATCCAGCTCGCGCTTGAACGCCATGTCCACCGCCTTGGGCGCAATCGTATCGCCCGGGCGCACGCGCTGCAGGCCGTTGACCACGATCTTCTCGTCGGCCTTCAAACCCTGGCGGATGACCCGCAGGCCCTCGTAAGCCGGCCCCAGCGTGACTTCGCGGTAGCCCAGCTTGTTGGCGTTGTCCACCACCAGCACGAACTTCTTGCCCTGGTCGGTACCGATGGCCCGGTCGTTGACCAGCACCACCGGATGCGGCGAGCCGCCGCCGAGCTTGATGCGCGCGTACAGCCCCGGCAGCAGGCGCCCGTCCGGGTTGTCGAACAGCGCCCGCACACGGATGGTGCCGCTCTTGGTGTCGAGCCGGTTGTCCACGGACTGGATGCGCCCCTCGCGCGGATAGTCGTCTTCGTTGGCCAGGCCCAGGAACACCGGCAGCCTGGACTGGCCGCTCGCCGCACCGGTCGCGCCAGCCGCGTTGGCCTCCGTGTAGCGCAGATAGGTCTGCTCATCGAGCTCGAAGCTGGCGTACACCGGCGACACCGACACCACCGTGGTCAGTACCGGGGTACCGGCACCGGCCGCCACCAGGTTGCCGACGGTGATCTCGGCCCGGGATACGCGTCCGCTGACCGGCGCGGTGATATGCGTATAGGCCAGGTTCAGGCGCGCCGCTTCCAGCGACGCCTGCGCAGCGCGGACATTGGCCACCGCTTCGCGCGAGCCGTTGTCGCGCTCGTCGAACTCACGGCGGGAGATCGCGTTGTCCTGCGCCAGCCGTTGCGCGCGGGCCTGCTCGGTCTGCGCCTGGCTTGCGCGGACCTGGGCGGCGGCCAGCGCGGCTTCGGCGCGCGCCACCTCGGCGGCATACGGGCGCGGGTCGATGGTGAACAGCGGATCGCCCTTCTTCACCAGCGCGCCTTCGCGGAAGTGCACAGCGTCGATGGTGCCGCCCACCCGGGCGCGGATCTCCACGCGGTCCACCGCTTCGAGGCGGCCGGAGAACTCGTCCCACTCGGTGATGGTCTTGCCCAGCGCGCCGGCCACGTCCACGGCGGTGGGCGCCGGCGCGGGCACGGCCTGCGCCTCGCCGGCATGCCAGGGCTTGAAGATCGAGGTAGCCAGGCCGCCGCCGAGCACGGCGACGATGGCCAGGGCAATCATGGTGCGTCGATATTGCTGCGTCATTTCTTCACTCCGTATTCCGTCTGGGTTTTCTTCAACTGAAAAGCAAA
The DNA here is from genome assembly GCF_057798855.1 of Cupriavidus sp. 96C5-1. Lineage (NCBI taxonomy): Bacteria > Pseudomonadati > Pseudomonadota > Betaproteobacteria > Burkholderiales > Burkholderiaceae > Cupriavidus > Cupriavidus sp. 96C5-1. The sequence goes on from NZ_JBYOJU010000047.1 coordinate 69,001, forward strand.
AAAAGGACGAACGCCCCCGCCGGAGCGCGCATGGAGATCGCGCCCGGAACGCCTGCTGGTCGCAGGCCGGCTTGGCTTGGTCGGGCGGGATCAGCCGGGCGGGCTGGCTCCTGTCTGGCGTTCGGTCCTGAGCGAGGCATCGTCGCCGCCGGCAAGGTAGCCCTGCAGGTAACGCGCGCCTTCGTTTATCCACACCTGACAGCGGTCGTGGGATTCTTCCACCCCGGCACCGCAGGCACCGGGCATGATCTGGGCTTTGGCCGGCACGCCGGCCATCTGCAAGCGATCGGCGAAGGCCTGGCCTTCGGCGCGCAGCGCATCTTCCTCGGCCACCTGGACCAGCGTGGGCGGCAGACCGGCCAGCCGCGAGGCATGGACAGGCGCCGCGTAGGGGTGCACGCTGGCTGCCGGGGTGGGCAGGTAGTCGCGGTAATAGCCGGCCAGGCGCTGCAGCATTTCCAGCGGCACGCTCGGCTTGCCCTCGCCGCCCGCGCAGGAAGCATGCTGCAGGCACGGATCGGTGACCGGGCGGATCAGCCATTGCGCGCGCGGCTCGGGCAGGCCACGGTCGCGCAGCATCTGCGACAGCGCGATAGCCAGGTTGCCGCCCGCCTCTTCGCCCACCAGGGCAAAGCGCAGTTTGTCCACCTTGAGGCTGCGCGCATGGCGCAGCACCCAGCTGGCGGTATGGAACACGTCCTCCGGCGCCGCCGGGAAGGGAAAATCGGGCGCCAGCGAGTACGCCGGCGTCACCACCACCGCCGGCACCGTGGCCGCCAGCGAACGCGCCAGCCGCTCCGACTTGTCCTGGCTGCATTCCACAAAGCCACCCGCATGCAGGTAGATCAGCCAGGGCAGCAAGGGCGCGGTCTTGCCCACCGGATAGCCGGGCGGATACGTCAGGCGCACGGTGATGGTGCGCCCGCAGCTCTCCACCGCATGCTCCGTCACGCGCCCCTCGTCCAATTCGGCTGCGGAGGCTGCGGCTGCGGCTTTGGATCGGGTGGGCGACATGGCGGTCCTGTGCGCCAGGTTAGCGGCGCATCCATTGCATATTGCGATGCAGCGAATTATGGTGGTTGATAGGAGTGGGATAAAGCGATGCTTTGCCAATGCACTGTTTCTCCGGTGAAATAATCGCCGAAGTCGCCGCCGCAGCACGGGCGGGGAAACCCTTCGCTGTGCAAGGTCATCGGTTTTGTGATCCACTCCCGCACTTTCGCAGCCGCGCAGACCGCGCCAACCGTCCTGTGTGGGGCCGGAACGCACCTGACACGGGTGCATGCGCCGCCTGCCAGGCCTGCCTCTTTTCTTATCCCGGGGAGCGAACATGGATCGTCTCGTATCAATGCAGGCATTCACCCGCGTGGTGGATGTGGGCAGCTTTGCGCGGGCGGCGGAATCGCTGGACCTGCCGAAGGCCACCCTCACCCGCCTGATCCAGAACCTGGAAACCCATCTGGGCGTCAAGCTGCTGCACCGGACCACCCGGCGCATCAGCGTCACCACCGACGGCGCGGCCTATTACGAACGCTGTGTGCGCATCCTGGCGGACGTGGAAGAAGCCGAGCAATCGCTGACCCATCAGAACAACACCCCGCGCGGCACGCTGTGCGTGGATACCACCGCCGGCCTGGCCCAACTGGTGCTGATCCCCAGGCTGCATGAATTCTTTGCCGCCTATCCCGAGCTGAAGCTGGAGCTGACCATCAACGGCAAGCCCATCGACCTGCTCAAGGAAGGCGTGGACGTGGTGCTGCGCGTGGGCGACCCGGTGGACGAGACCATGGTGGCGCGCCGCATCGGGCAACTGCGGCTGGGCTTCTACGCGTCGCCGCTCTACCTCAATCGCAGCGGCACGCCCACCCAGCCCGGCGACCTGGCGCAGCACAAGGCGGTGAACTACCTGTCCAATCGCACCGGCCGCGAGATGCCCTGGCCGATGGGGCAAGGCGAGCAGCGCACGGAGATGCTGCTGCCTTCCGCCATTTCCACCAACGACGCCGACGTCTACCTGGCCTGTGCGCTGGAGGGCCACGGCATCGCGCGCATCTCGCGCGTGATGGCGCTGCCCTACGTGGAAAGCGGAAGGCTGATCGAGGTGCTGCCCGACTGGCCGACCGACTCCCTGCCGATCTCCGCCATGTATCCGCAGAACCGCCACTTGTCCGCCAAGGTGCGGGTCTTCGTCAATTGGGCCGCCGACCTGTTCGCGCGCCATCCGCATTTCGGGGATGGCCAGGCGGGGCAGCGCCCGCAACCCGGGCAGCCCAAGCTGGCTGCCTGAGCGGAGCAAGAGCGTCCGCGGCGGCCGCATCGGCTAGACCGCGCCCGGCGCTTCCGCCAGCGCCAGCGCCTCCACCTCGAACAACATCCCGTCGAGCGCCAGCCGCGGCACCGGGATCAAGGTGCAAGCCGGCTTGGGCGCATCGCCCCAGGCCCGCTCCACCTCCGCCGCCAGCACGCGCAGACGCGCTTCGCTGTGATCCACCACCAGCACGGTCAGCTTGGCAACCAGGCGCACTTGCGAGCCGGCCGCCACCAGGGCCACGCGCAGGTTGTCCAGCGCCTGCCGCACCTGGCCCTCGAAACTGTCGGGCAGGCTGCCGTCCGCCCGCTCGCCGCCCTGCCCGGCTACGCAGACCAGGCCCGCGCCGGGCGCAATCATGGCCACGTGGGAATAACCATTGGCACTGGGATCGTAGAGACCCAGCGGATTGAGCATGGTGAGCTGGCGCGAGGCCGGCCGGGTGATGTCGGTATTCGGGGTGTTGCTGCTGGAGACTGGCATGGGAGCACTTTCCTTCTTCTTGCGTGACGTGATGGCGAAAGTTCGCCTTGGCCGGATACAAGGCAGGCTCGACAATGCCGTCCGTCTGCCCTAATATCCAAGAACGTTTTTGGATATTAGGCTGGAAGCATGAATTACACAATAGAAAACTTGGATAACCCTGCTGGCTCTCCGGGTGATCGCATCTTGTTTCTGCTGAAGACCAAGGGCGCCGCCTCGACCGCGCAGATCGCGCAGGCGCTCGGCGGCACCGCCGAGGCCGCCCGCCAGCAGGTGCAGAAGCTGCTGGCCGCCGGGCTGATCGAAGGCCGCCAGCAAAGCGCCAGCGGCGCCGGAAGGCCGCGCCAGGACTGGGCGCTCACCGCCAGCGGCCACGGGCGCTTTCCCGACACCCACGCGCAACTCACCATCCAGCTGATCGGCTCGGTGCGGCAGTTGTTCGGCGAGCAAGGACTGGACAAACTGATCGGCCAGCGCGAAGCGCAAACCCGCCAGCAATATCTCGCGGCGGTTGCCGGTCAAGACCAGCTTGCGCAGCGGCTGGAAACGCTTACCGCGCTGCGCCAGTCCGAAGGCTATATGGCCCGCCTGGAGCGGGACGGCGCCGACTGGCTGCTGATCGAAGACCATTGCCCGATCTGCGCCGCGGCGCAGACCTGCCAGGGTTTCTGCCGGGCCGAGCTGCGGATATTCCAGGAGGTCGCGGGCGACGGGGCCATCGTCACCCGCGAGGAACACCTGCTGAGCCATGCGCGCCGCTGCCTGTACCGGGTCAAAGCCGCGGCATAGGTGAACCGCATCGGGCAAGGGCGACGGCGCCATCTTGACGTAGCGAGGGCTACCATGCACGCTTGCCGTCGCTGCCTTGCCAATGCCCGGGAGTCGCCCCATGCCGAACCACCCCACCCTTGCCCCGCCGACATGGCTGCGGCAAGCCGCCCTTCTTGCCGCCCTGCTGCTCTGCGCACTGGCGGCGCGGGCGCAGCCGGCACCGCAGGTTGTCGATATCCCGACCCGCCCGGGCGTGACACAGCGCTTCCTCTTCCTCGCTCCCGCACAGCCCAGGGCCGCCGTGATTCTCTACGCGGGCGGCCATGGCGGCCTGCATATCTACCCCAACGGCAGCTTTGCCTGGGGTGCCGGCAATTTCCTCGTGCGCGCGCGCCAGCTCTTCGTCGACAACGGGCTCGCGGTCGCGGTCATCGACGCACCGAGCGACCACCTGTCGTGGCCCTTCCTGAGCGGCTTCCGCCTGTCCCCCGAACACGCCGAAGACACCAGGGCCGTGATCGCGTGGATGCGCAGCCATACCGGCCTGCCGGTATGGCTGGTCGGCACCAGCCGCGGCACCCAGTCGGTGGCCGCCACCGCCATCCGGCTGGCGGACGGCGGCGGCCCCGACGGCATCGTGCTGACCTCGACCATCCTGCGCGATGACCGCGGCCGGCCGGTGCCCGCGATGGACCTCGACAGGCTGAAGGTGCCCGTGCTCGTCATCCATCACGAACACGATGACTGCAAGCAGTGCCCGTTCGGCGAAGTGCAGGGGCTGATGGACAAGCTGGTCAAGACGCCCGAGGCCGGCGTGATCAAATTCGACGGTGGCAACAACGTCGGGGACCCCTGCGAAGCCATGGCATACCACGGCTTCAACGGCATCGAACCGCAGGTGGTGCAAGCGATTGCGCGGTGGATGGCGCAGCGGTAGGGGCAAGGCTGTTGCTGCTGCACGGACGCCCTCGCATCGCCCGGGATGACGTGGAAGGCAGGTCTCACAAACGGGGCGGCTACAGCTTGGCCTCGGCCGGCAGCTCCGCGCCGCATCATGACATTGCCGTGACAACCGCCGTGTCATGTCCGTGAGAAACACCTTGGATATGAAAGTGCCGGTGCTAGGATAAGCAAGTGACCGTCTCGGCGGGCGACACCGCCGAGGCGTTGCCCGCGCTGTCCGCCTGCATGCCTGGGAGGTAAAGAAATGACTGGGATCCTGTTCGGGCGGAGTCCATGGCGCCACGCCACGCTCGCCTGCCTGCTGGCAGGCTGCGCGCTGGCGGCGCGCGCGGGGGATATCACCGGTGCCGGCTCGACCTTTGTCTACCCTTTGCTGGTGAAATGGGCGGCCACGTACTACACCAAGACCGGCCAGCAGGTGAACTACGAACCCATCGGTTCGGGCAATGGCATCAGGCAGATCAAGGCCGCCGCGGTCACGTTCGGTACGTCCGACATGCCGCTCAAGCCGGACGAACTGGAAGCCGCCGGGCTTGTCCAGTTTCCGCTGGTGGTCGGCGGCGTGGTGCCCGTGGTCAACCTCGATGGCGTGGCAGCCGGACAGGTCCACCTGACGGGCCAGTTGCTGGCCGATATCTATCTGGGCAAGATCGTCAACTGGGACGATCCCGCCATTGCCGCGGTCAACCCCGGCATTCGTTTCCCCGATCGGAAAATCGTGGTCGTGCACCGCAGCGACAGTTCCGGGACGACCTTCAACTGGGCCGACTACCTGTCCAAGGTCAGCGGCGAGTGGAAGGGCCGCGTCGGCGCCGGCACCACCGTCAAATGGCCCGTCGGGGTCGGGGCCAGCGGCAACGATGGCATTGCGATCTATATCAAGAACGTCAAGGGTGCGATTGGCTACGTCGAGCTGACTTACGCGCTGCAGCGCAAGTTGCCCTATACGGCGGTACGCAATAGGGACGGCGCGTTTGTCGAGCCGTCACGAGAAAGCTTCAGCGCGGCCGTGTCAGCCGCGGACTGGAATCAGCATCCGGATTTCTACCAGGTCATCACCGATGCGCCCGGCATGCAGGCATGGCCCATCACCGGCGCGGTGTTCGTGATCATGCCAAAGGCACCGAAGAACGCGTCGGATGCAAAGAGCGCGCTTGCGTTCTTCCGCTGGGCATTGAATGACGGGCAGGCCGATGCGGCCGCCGAGCATTACGTGTCCCTGCCCTCGGGGTTGGTCAAACAGATCGAAGCGTACTGGGGCGAGAGCATCAAGTAGGAACAGGCGCGGGCCGGTGAAGCCCGCCGGCAAGGGCAGCGGTTCGCCCGGACACGCAGACCGATGCGCCGCTCAGTGCTCCAGCTTTCCGGCCTGCGAACTCCAGTCGATGTGGTCGGACAGATAGTGCCGGTAGGCGTACTCGACTTCCGCGTCCGCGTCCTCGTGTGCCTCAAGCGGATTGTCCCTGCACCTGGGGCAATCGTGCCTTGCGGCTGGATGCGCCTGCGCATCGGCCGACAAGGTCACAAAGCCGCGATACCTTCCCCATGGCAACTCTTCTACGGAAGTGACGATATACAGATCGCCGCGCTGATACGTTGCCATGGCTGCACTCCTGCGTACTGGACGGGGATAATCATTCTAGCAGCGGCTCCTGCGTTCTCAAGCCGATCTTCATCGCTGGATGACGCACGTCAACCTGCCCCGGATTGATCGCCGCTTCCCTGCCCTTTCAGGCACACTCCCACGGTGCACATGCCGCTGGCAACGCGATCGCGCTGTCGCGGCAGCCTCTGCATTCCTATACTGTCCTGTGTTTCAAGCCATGCCCGGCTACCGTGGACACCATGCAATCAGGCTGACTGAACGGTGGGAAAACCGTGCGCCGCACGGCATGCCCGACGCCACACGAGCGGACGCAGATATGAAAACGGAATCGCAGTCCGAATTGATCGCAAGGATCGCGGAGGCGTTGCAGGTCCCGCTGGAAGAGGTGGAGCAAGCCTACTCCATCGCCTGGCAGGAGCTCCAGAACGAAGCCAAGGTCCACGATTACCTGGCGCTGTTTGCTGCCAGACGCGTCGCGGAGGTGTTCCGCAAACGCAAGCCCGGCTAGACAATCCTGCCTCCCGTTTTTATATAAATGCTGAGAACATGCAAAAAAGCAGTTGATGTAACATCACCCGACGCGTGTGCCCAAGGAGAAGGAATGTCGATAGGTCGGGTATTGCTGATTGCCGCGATGACTGCGCAACTGCTTTCGGGATGCGCTGGTGGCGGCAGCGCGAACGCCATTCAAGCGACGGAACCGAAGCGCCTGCACGCCAAGGCCAGTGTCAGCGACCTCGTGCTCTGCCTGAAAAACCGGCTAGGGGAAGACGCCAACGTGATTGCGTTTCCAGAGCCGGGAAGGGTCGATATCCGGGTTGGGCGTGCCCGGGATCCCGACAACCGGTATTTCCACCTGATCAGTCTGCGCCGGTCACAGGACGGCACCGACATCGAGATCCGAAGCTCCGGGGAGTGGCATCCCCTGATGAGCGCCGGCCGGATAAGCGGCATGGTGGAAGACTGCGCACCGGGAACGGCACGCTGAGCCGAACCGCCTCCCCACGGATGCCCCGGCTATCAAGCGCGGGCACATCGCCCGCGCGCTGTCACTGCTGCATCATGCGCAGAAGGTGCTCCTGCAGTCGCGATAATTCGAGCGCGACGCGATCCGGAAAACCCTGGCGCCCGCCCCGCCTGTCGATCAGCAGGTCGCCCAGATAAGCCGATAGCGCAGCCGGATCGCCCGACAGCGCGGCCAGCTGGTTGCCGATGCGCGGATAGGCGCGGCACAGCGCCAGAGGCCGCACCTCGGGTGGCAGCATAGCCAGCCATTTGAGCGCGGCGACCGAGATGGACTGCGCCTCGGGGGATGACGGGCGCCGCATGCCGGCCCAGTCGGGCACGTCTTTCGCGGGCACGATGCCATCGAGAATCTGCTTCGCTTCCTCGACGGTGACAAACTCGAATGAGAGGGGTTCCATGCCAAGCTCCGGATCATATCGGCGGGGGTGCCATACTGCGCCGCCACCCATTCTATCGGTTACGGCCGCTTTGGTTTTTTCTTGATATGCGGATCAGGGCGGCTGCCCTGCCACCCGCTGCCGCTGCAGTGCCGGCGGACTCCGGACGGCATGCGCAGAACACCCGGATACGGGTTTATGCCAGCTTTCCACCGCCCGCGCGATGCGGTCTACTGAAGGTGCGTTGAGACGTGGCTGGATCTTGGACCGGCACTTCCATGCAGGCCATTGCTGTCCAGTCGTGTATTCCTACCTAAGGAGACAACACCATGGTGACCAAGCAGGACGATGCCTTCATTTTGAAGAACCTTCTCGCGCTGGCTGCAGTGGAAGCGCTCGGCGGCGCGATTGCGCTAGGGTTCGCCTTCAACCTCCTCACCTGACCGGCCGGACACCGGAGGTCTGTCACTCCCAGGGTATTGAAGCTCCCCGGCACCGGTTTCATATTCACCAGTGCCGGGGAGCTTTGTTGTTTGAGGCTCGCGGCCACGCGGCGAGGCTTGCGCCTGCGAGACGTCCGGCACATTGGCCGACGCGCCCTGCCAACGGGAATTCAACGCATTCAGGATTCGGTACGCCAGCTGAACCCGAGGCGCATCCGGATGGCTCCTGTCAGCCAGCATTGCAAACCCCGGCTCATTCCCAGACGCATGCCTGCAGCCACCGTATGGCGGGATGCTCGCCAGGCAATACCGACCTCGCCACCTCATCCATCAGGCGCAGGCCCGTGTTGCTGTTGGTGAGCAGGACAACTGCCAACTGTTCGGCCTGGCTGCCCATGACGAATGCGCGTATGCCGGACATCTTCCCCCATTGGAAGAAAGTGCCCCGCTCCACTTCGATGCCCCATCCAAGCCCCCAGCCGATGCCGTCTTCCGTCGCGGCGGGACGGCTCCCGAGATACTCGGCGGCCCCCCTTGGCACGCTGGCAGCGGGTGTCAGCCATTCCCGGCAGGTTGCCTCCTTCAGCCTGTCGCCCTGAAGTACTGCCCGGGCAAAGATGCCGTAGTCGAAAGCCGTGGTCTGAAGCGAATACGAAGCCTGCGCCTTCGGCGGATGATGTTTGCCGAGCCGCTCCATGCCTTCATGCGGGCCGGCGCAGTTGTCGCCGAAATGCGCCTGCCATTCGAAACTCGAGGAGCGCATGCCGAGCGGTTCGAACACAAGCCGCCGCATGGTTTTTTCCAGGGGCTCGCCTGTGATCGATTCAAGCGCGGATTGAAGATAGCCGAATCCGACACTGGAACAGCTGAACCATGCCCCCGGCCGGAAATACATCCGCAAGGGGTCCTGGCCGCGCAGGTTGGGAAGACCGGATGTGTGCGTCAGCACATGGCGGGCCGTGATGGCTGCCGCTGAAGCGTCGTCCGGCACAATGGCCGGGGCAAATCCGGACAGCGGCGCATCGAGGTCCAGCACGCCGGCATCCACCAGCTGAAGCACCCCGTAGGCCACCATCGGCTTGCTGAGAGAAGCCACATCGAACACGGTCCGCGTGTTGACCGCATCGCTGCCGGCGGCGTCCTTGACGCCACCGGCGGCCACCTCCACCGCGCCCTTGCGAACGACCGATAGCGAGACGCCGGGCACCTTGGCCGCTTGCATCAGGGAAAGAACCCGCTCGTCCAGCGTTGTCTCAATGGGCTTCATTGCCTGCTCCTTTGTGCTTTTCCGGATGGGTGGATCCGGCCGGACTTCGCTCTTTTGTCTTGTCGGACGCGCACATTCTAAAGTCAACTAAAAAGTGCCCCAAGCGTCATAACAAACAATCCATCCAGATGGTATTATCCGCGGATGTCCGATGCCCACCGCCGAAAAAAGCAGCCCGATGTGCTGCGCCCGCAGCTTCTCCAATCCGCTTCGCAGCTCGCCATCGAAGAAGGACTGGCCTCCGTCACCCTGGACGCCGTTGCCTCGCGCGCCGGTGTCAGCAAGGGCGGACTGCAACATCATTTCCCCAACAAGCAAGCACTGCTGGACGCCCTGTTCGCCGAAGCCGTAGCCGCCTTCAATGCCGATATCGCAGCCGCCAGCGCCGCGGACGCCGACGCCGACGCACACGCGAATGCGGACGACAAAGGCCGCGCTGCCCGCGCCTATATCCAGGCCACGGTGCAGGAGCCAAAGAAGGAAGGCCCCGCCAGCTATCTGCACCTGCTGCTGGCGGTGATGCTGACCGACGCCGATGCCCGCGAGCGCTGGAGCGCGCAGATCGCCGAAATCACGCGGCCCGATCCGCTGCCCGAAGCGCAAGCCGCCCGGCTGATGATCTGCCGCCTGGCCGCCGACGGCTTGTGGATTGCCCAGTTGCTGGGTTACCAGTCGATGGGTCCTTCCCTCAAGGCCGAGGTGCTGCGCCAGCTCGACCAGATGACGCGGGGTCTCGATCAATGAGCGCCCGGCCGATTCCCCACGCACAGCAAGCGCAGCACGGCGCCGGCCTGGACACAGCCATCGGCGCCGCGCGCGAGGCGCTCCTACGGCAGCAGCATCCCGACGGCCACTGGTGCTTCGAACTGGAGTCCGATGCCACCATCACCGCCGAGTACATCCTGATGATGCACTTCGCCGACGAGATCGACGCCGGGCTGCAAGCCGCCATGGCGGTCTATCTCCGCGCCATCCAGCGGCGTGACAGACACGGCGGATGGGACCAGTACCACGGCGGCGCGCTCGACATCTCGTGCAGCGTCAAGGCCTACTTCGCGCTGAAGGCGGCGGGCGACGACCCGCAGGCCCCGCACATGGCGCAGGCGCGCGAGGCGATCCTGGCCGCGGGCGGCGCGGCCAAGGCCAATGTCTTTACCCGCATCCTGCTGGCCACTTTCGAGCAAGTGCCCTGGCGCGCCACGCCCTACATTCCGGTCGAGCTGATCCTGTTCCCGCGCTGGATGCCCGTGCACCTGGACAAGATGGCCTATTGGGCGCGCTCCACGCTGGTGCCGCTGACGGTGCTGTGCTCGCTGCGGGCAAAGGCCGCCAATCCGCACAAGGTTGGCATCCGCGAACTGTTCGTCACGCCACCGGAACAGGAGCGCCATTATTTCTCGCGCCAGGGCCTGCTGCGCAAAGCCTTCCTGGTGGCCGACAGGATCGCGCGCGGCGTCGCGCCGTTGATCCCCGCCGCCATCCAGCGGCGCGCCGTCGACCGCGCGCAAGCCTGGTGCGCCGAGCGCATGAACGGCGAGGACGGGCTGGGCGGCATCTTCCCGCCCATGGTGTACTGGTACGAGATGATGGTGCTGCTCGGCGTCTCCAAGACGCACCCGATGCGCGCCACCTGCCTGACCGCCATCCAGAAGCTGGTGGTACGCCGGCCCGATGGCTCGGCCTATTGCCAGCCCTGCCTGTCGCCGGTATGGGACACCGCCTGGAGCGTGATGGCCCTGCAGCATGCCGGCACCGACGCGCGCACCCAGGACGCGGTGCAACGCGCCTACGACTGGCTGGCGCCGCTGCAGGTGCGCGACGTGCGCGGCGACTGGGGCAAGCACCTGCCTCCCTCGGTCCGGCCGGGCGGCTGGGCATTCCAGTACGCCAACCCGCACTACCCCGATATCGACGACACCGCCGTGGTGGCCGCCATGCTGGCGGTGCGCGCACGCCGCAGCGGCCAGCCGGAGCGCTATCGCACCGAGGTCGCAAGCGCGGTGCAGTGGATGCTTGGCCTGCAATCCCGCAATGGCGGTTTCGCTGCCTTCGATGCCAATTGCGATCGCGAGTACCTGAACGCCATCCCCTTCGCCGATCACGGCGCATTGCTGGATCCGCCGACCGAGGACGTATCGGGCCGCGTGCTGCTGTGCCTCGGCCTGAGCGGATACCGCAACGAACGCGCGGCCATCGAGCGCTGCGTGGACTACCTGCGCCGCACCCAGCGCGCCGACGGCGCCTGGTGGGGCCGCTGGGGCTCCAACTACATCTACGGCACCTGGAGCGTGCTGGCCGGCCTGGCGCTGGTCGGCGAGGATGTGAACCAGCCCTATATCCGCAAGGCGATCGACTGGCTGCTCGGCTGCCAGCACGCCGACGGCGGCTGGGGCGAGACCAACGACAGCTACTTCGACCCGACGCTGGCCGGCACCAACAATGGCGACAGCACGCCTAACTGCACCGCATGGGCGCTGCTGGCACTGTTCGCCGTGGGCCAGGCCGATACGCCTGCGGTGCGCAAGGGCATCGCCTTCCTGCTCGGCGACCAGAACGAAGACGGCCTGTGGTGGCATCCGTCGCATAACGCGCCGGGATTTCCCCGCATCTATTACCTGAAGTACCACGGCTATACCGCGTACTTTCCGCTGTGGGCACTGACGCGCTATCGTCAGCTAAACCGGCTGCACCAACCGCAGCAGCCGGCGATAGAGACTAGATTTTTTAGTGATGTGATTCAGGTCTGCAGGGCCTAAAGGCGGTGTGGTGTCAGGTTCATGGGCACATGGGGGTATTTGGTTTTCAGTAGGATCTCTTGCGTTTGTAGGGACCTGATTCAGGTCTGCAGGGCCTAAAGGCGGAGTGGTGTCGGGCTCTTGGGCACATGGAGGTGTCACTTTTCTTTACTCGTAAAGAAAAGTAACCAAAAGAAGGTGTACTGGTACGAGATGATGGTGCTGCTCGGCGTCTCCAAGACGCACCCGATGCGCGCCACCTGCCTGACCGCCATCCAGAAGCTGGTGGTACGCCGGCCCGATGGCTCGGCCTATTGCCAGCCCTGCCTGTCGCCGGTATGGGACACCGCCTGGAGCGTGATGGCCCTGCAGCATGCCGGCACCGACGCGCGCACCCAGGACGCGGTGCAACGCGCCTACGACTGGCTGGCGCCGCTGCAGGTGCGCGACGTGCGCGGCGACTGGGGCAAGCACCTGCCTCCCTCGGTCCGGCCGGGCGGCTGGGCATTCCAGTACGCCAACCCGCACTACCCCGATATCGACGACACCGCCGTGGTGGCCGCCATGCTGGCGGTGCGCGCACGCCGCAGCGGCCAGCCGGAGCGCTATCGCACCGAGGTCGCAAGCGCGGTGCAGTGGATGCTTGGCCTGCAATCCCGCAATGGCGGTTTCGCTGCCTTCGATGCCAATTGCGATCGCGAGTACCTGAACGCCATCCCCTTCGCCGATCACGGCGCATTGCTGGATCCGCCGACCGAGGACGTATCGGGCCGCGTGCTGCTGTGCCTCGGCCTGAGCGGATACCGCAACGAACGCGCGGCCATCGAGCGCTGCGTGGACTACCTGCGCCGCACCCAGCGCGCCGACGGCGCCTGGTGGGGCCGCTGGGGCTCCAACTACATCTACGGCACCTGGAGCGTGCTGGCCGGCCTGGCGCTGGTCGGCGAGGATGTGAACCAGCCCTATATCCGCAAGGCGATCGACTGGCTGCTCGGCTGCCAGCACGCCGACGGCGGCTGGGGCGAGACCAACGACAGCTACTTCGACCCGACGCTGGCCGGCACCAACAATGGCGACAGCACGCCTAACTGCACCGCATGGGCGCTGCTGGCACTGTTCGCCGTGGGCCAGGCCGATACGCCTGCGGTGCGCAAGGGCATCGCCTTCCTGCTCGGCGACCAGAACGAAGACGGCCTGTGGTGGCATCCGTCGCATAACGCGCCGGGATTTCCCCGCATCTATTACCTGAAGTACCACGGCTATACCGCGTACTTTCCGCTGTGGGCACTGACGCGCTATCGTCAGCTAAACCGGCTGCACCAACCGCAGCAGCCGGCGATAGAGACTAGATTTTTTAGTGATGTGATTCAGGTCTGCAGGGCCTAAAGGCGGTGTGGTGTCAGGTTCATGGGCACATGGGGGTATTTGGTTTTCAGTAGGATCTCTTGCGTTTGTAGGGACCTGATTCAGGTCTGCAGGGCCTAAAGGCGGAGTGGTGTCGGGCTCTTGGGCACATGGAGGTGTCACTTTTCTTTACTCGTAAAGAAAAGTAACCAAAAGAAAGCGACCCCTTGCAGGGGGGCGGGCTTGTCGGGCTTGCCGGCTTTGCGGATTCGTGGTGGGCGCGTCAGTTCTGCCTGACTGCTGACGCTACCGGCGCGAACGGCATTGCCAATGCGGATGGCACTGGTTTCAGTGTAGCGCCCCTGA
>NZ_JBYOJU010000048.1:0-72059 GCF_057798855.1 Cupriavidus sp. 96C5-1
GGCGCGGTGGCTCCAGATTTAGAGCACTCGGATTCAAGGCGGGGCCACCGCGCCCACGACGCGCCCACGACGAAACCGGCAACGATCGGGAGGCAGTGGCCATTCGCGCCGGTAACGGCAGATGCGTGAGCCACCACGGGCCATTGCCATCAGGGGCGCTATACTGAAACCAGTGCCATCCGCATTGGCAATGCCGTTCGCGCCGGTAGCGCCAGCAGTTCATTAGAACTGCCACGCCCACCACGAATCCGCAAAACCGGCAAGCCCGACACGCCGGCCTCCTGCAAGGATCGCTTTCTTTTGGTTACTTTTCTTTACGAGTAAAGAAAAGTGACACCTACATGTGCCCAAGAGCCCGACACCACTCCGCCTTTAGGCCCTGCAGACCTGTCACACCCCACCCAAGCTCAAGAGCCCGACACCACTTCGCCTTTAGGCCCTGCAGACCTGTCTCAACCCACCCAAGCCCAAGAGCCCGACACCACTCCGCCTTTAGGCCCTGCAGACCTGTCTCAACCTACCCAAGCCCAAGACCCCGACACCACTTTGAAACAACCTCTTAGCCGTCCGCGTTCCAGCGGCCCGCCCTACATGGCCAGCGTTCCCGGCGGCGGCTGCTTCAGCCTGGCCAGGTAACCGTGGATCTGCGCGACCACCGCGGCGCCTTCGCCCACGGCGGCCGCTACGCGCTTGGTCGAGCCCGAGCGCACATCGCCTATCGCAAAGACGCCAGGCACGCTGGTCTCCAGCGCTAAGGCCGGGGTCGTGCCTTCATGCGGGGTGTCCGGGCCGGTCAGCACAAAGCCTTTGGCGTCCACGCGGACATTGCACGTGCTCAGCCATCCGGTGTTGGGATCGGCGCCGATAAACAGGAACAGATGCCGGATCGGGACCTCGGTTGTCTGTCCGGTATCGCGCTTGCGGTAGCTGATGGACGCCAGGCGATCGTTTCCGCCGAGGGCCGTGATTTCCGTTCCCGTATGCAGTTCGATATTGGGCTGGGCCGCGATGCGCTCGATCAGGTAGCGCGACATGCTGGCCTCCAGGCTCTGCGCACGAATCAGGATGTGCACGCGGTTCGCGTGCGCGGCCAGGAAGACCGCGGCCTGCCCGGCGGAATTCCCGCCGCCCACCAGCATGACCTCTTCACCGCTGCACAGGCGGGCCTCTACCGGAGACGCCCAATAGTAGACGCCGCGGCCCTCATAGCGTTCGAGCGCCGCGACGGCGGGGTGGCGGTAAGCCGCGCCGCTGGCAATGACCACGGTGCGCGCGGGGATCTTGCGGCCATCGCATAGTTCGATGCGCTGGGGATGCTCTGCGCAATGCAAGGCGGCCACCTGTAGCGGAATGGCGACGTGAGCGCCGAATTTCTGGGCCTGCACGAAGGCGCGCCCGGCCAACGCCTGGCCGGAGATACCGGTGGGGAAGCCAAGGTAGTTCTCGATGCGCGAACTCGCGCCGGCCTGGCCGCCAGGCGACAGGGTGTCGAACACCGCGACAGAGAGTCCTTCGGACGCCGCGTAGACCGCGGTTGCCAGCCCGGCGGGTCCGGCGCCCACCACGATCACGTCATAGACATGGTCGGGATCGAACTCGGGCAGCAAGCCCAGGCAGGTAGCCAGCTGGCCGGCATCGGGTGCGCGCAGCACGGCGCCGCCCGGGCAGATGACCAGGGGGAAATCGCCGGGGGCGGCCGCGCTGAACTCGAGCAGCGCGCCTGCCTCGGGATCGGTATCGGCGTCGACCACCGTGTGGGGATAGCCATTGCGCCGCAGGAATGCCTGCAGATGCAGCAGGCGCGGCTCGCTGCCGCGCCCCAGCAGGGTCGGGCCTTTGCCGCGCTCGATCAGGCCGACGCGGCGCAGGATCAGTGCGCGCATGATGCGCTCGCCCAGTTCCGCCTCGGCCACCAGCAATGCGCGCAGCCGGTCGGGAGGAATGGCAATGGCTTCGATGTCTTCGATCGCCATGCCGTCGACCAGCGAGGGCTTGCCCGACAACTGACCCACCTCCGCCAGGAAATGGCCGGCCCCGTGCTCGCCCACCAGCGTCGAGCGGTCCAGGGCATCGCGCTGCGTCACGCGCACGCGCCCGCTTAGCAAGACCACCATGCCGTGGGCGGCATCGCCCATGCGGAACAGGTATTCATTGGCCCGCCATTGCCGCACGGTGCCAAATTGCCGAAGCCGCGAGATTTCGTCGGCGGTAAGCAGCGGAAACATCTGGTGGCGGCGCGACTCCATCGGAGAGAACGCCGCCGTGGCCGCCTCCGGGTCGACGGTGAGGCCGGCAGGTGTCACCGCTGGCTGGCTGGCGGCATCCAGGTTTCCGATGGCGGGGTCTGCGCTCATGGCTGTGTTGCCTCCGGATTGGCGAAGCTGCCTGGGCTTGCGCGAAGCGCGTCAGGCCAGGGCCTGCCAGAGTTGGCGCGGGATGCCGCGCTGCCGCAATTCTCGTCGCGAACATGCCGGCTATCGCGCACATGGGTGTGGCGGATATCGGACGTATCTGAAAGCCTAGTACATGCGAATGGCGTAGGAGAGCGCTGGATGGCAACAAAGGACTGAAAGTGCTTTTCAATACGCTTGTGATGACTTTTAGAATAACCTAGTAAAAACCCTTGACTATCTACCTACAGATAGATAAGATTCGTTCCATGGATGCGGCAACAAGGTGACGCCAAGCAGACAAGGCCCAGCCAGATGCCCACTTCCACGCAGCAAACAAGCAACATAGACGGAAGTCATTTTTTTTGCCTCACTTGTCTACCTAGTGATAGATAAAAAGAAATGGCGCGATAGCTAAACCCGGTCCCCGCGGCCAATGCAGACCCCCGGACCCATGCTCGATTGGAGAACATCATGAACACCAAGCTTTTTGCCAAGTCCCTGCTTACCGCCGCCACCCTTGCCGCCGCCTTCGCAGCCGGCCATGCCCAGGCCGCCGCCGTCCCCGCCGACAAGTACGGTTACGAATTCCGCACCCGCGACGTGTACAGCGATGGCGCACGCACCGGCAAGTTCGATCCCTTCACCGAAGGCGCACGCGCCGCCAAGGCCGATCCTTTCACCGATGGCGCTCGCGCTGGCAAGTTCGACGTCTTCAGCGAAGGCGCGCGGATCGCAGGCCTTGACCGTGCCGGTGTGTCGTCCGACCCCGCACGCAGCGCCGACCCCTACACCGACGGCGCGCGCGTTGGCAAGACCGACCCCTATACCGATGGGTTCCGCACGGTTGCCGGCCTGGACCGCAGCGGCGTTTCCGCGGCACCGGCCCGCAGCTTCGACCCGTACACCGATGGTGCTCGCAGCGACAAGCGCGACCCGTACACCGACGGCGCCCGTAGCGGCCGTCCCGACCCGTACACCGACGGCGCAAACGCCTGAGGCAATGCGTGGTACGCCGCATGGTCTTCCGACTGCGGCGTACCGCATTGAACGAATTACCCCGTGGCGTCACCAAGGCGATGCCCGGATTTCAGGAGCGCATCATGAGCCGTTGGCAGAGTTTCCGTTTGTTGGCAGGCTGGGCGGTGGTTTGCGTTGCCAGCGGTTCGATGGCCACCGTGGTGGCGCAGACGCTTCCCATCTGATTGCTGCCAGTCGATTCCAGTTGGTTCCATTCTCTCCAGCAGGATCGCAGCGTTCCTCCGCTGCACCCGATCGGCGTACCCACCGCGGCACGCCGATTTATTTTGCGTCGCGAACCTATTCCGCTTCCAGGCGCCTCTTAGCCTGCGAGGGGCTTCCTCGGTGAGGAAAAGGGAGTCCATGTTCTACGTCAAGCCGGACAACTTCCCCGCCAGCGCGGCCCCTTGCCACCCGGGATCCGCGGCGAAGCGCTCCGCCAGGAAGTCCAGCATGGTGCGCAGGATCGCCGGCATCTGCCGGCGCGACGCGTACACGCCGTAGATGCCAAGCGCCTGAGGCTGCCAGGCCGGCAGCAGTGCCACCAGCTGGCCGCTGCGCAGCAGCGGCGCGGCCGAATACAGCGGCTGCATGGCGATGCCGGCGCCGGCCACGGCCGCCGCCAGCAGCACAGTCGATTCGTTGGCGCTGAGGTTGCCGTGTACCGGCACCGCCAGCGTTTCCCCGGCGCGCTCGAGTTGCCACAGGCTCTTGCCGAAGTAGGAATACGTCAGGCAATTATGCGTGGCGAGGTCTTGCGCGCGGCGCGGCATCCCGTGGGCGGCAAGGTAGGATGGCGCGGCGCAGATCACCGAGGCGCAACTGGCCAGCGGGCGCGCGATCAGGCTGGGGTCGAGTTCGTTGGTGATGCGGATGGCGAGGTCGATGCGCGCTTCCACCAGGTTGACCGCCTGGCTGCCGATATGCAGGTCGACCGCTGTCTCCGGATAGCGCCGCAGGTAGGCCGTCACCGCGGCGGCCAGTACATCCTCGGCCAGCGACTGGGCGCAGCTGATGCGCAGCATGCCGCGCGGCATGCCCGCGCGCTCGGTGGCGGGCCGGGTCATCTGGCCCGCGATTGCCAGCATCTCGCGGCAACGGGCCAGCGTTTCCTCGCCCGCCGGCGTCAGGCTCAGCCGCCGCGTGGTCCGGTGCAGCAGGCGCTGCTCGGCCCAGTTCTCCATCTGTGCGAGATGGCGCGTGACCATGGCGCGCGACATGTCCAGTGCTTCGGCGGCGGCCGACATGCTGCCGCGATCGGCGATGGCGACGAAAACTTCGGCGGCGGTGATGCGGTCCATGGTGGTGTGGTGGTGGCAGGCTTGCGCCGGCCCGTGCCGGTCTGTTCGCTCGCGCGATCTGATCGATCGATTTGATCGATTTGATCGATTTGATCGATTTGTGCAACAAATATTTTCATTCTAACGGGTTTTTGTACCGGCTTGCGCAACTTAAGCTGGCGTTTTCCCGACAACTTGAGATCTAGCATGCGCAACAGCCCCATCCTGACTGGTTTCCTGCGCGGCCTGGCCGCCGCCTTCATAAGTCTTGGCATCGTCGGCGGCGCGCCCGCCATGGCGGCGCCTGCGCTCAAGCTGGAGGTCTACAACCCGGGCGCGAACAGTGTCTTCCCGGTTTCCTCGGAACTGGTCACAGGCGCGCGCGATGCCGTGCTGATCGACGCCCAGTTCCAGCGCAACGACGCCGAGGCGCTGGTCGAGCGTATCCGTGCCAGCGGCAAGAACCTCACCACCATCTACATCAGTCACAGCGATCCGGATTTCTACTTCGGGCTGGACGTGCTGAAGGCCGCGTTCCCGGCGGCAAAGATCGTCGCCACGCCGCAGACGGTGGCCGCGATCCAGGCTTCCATGGCTGGCAAGAAGGCTTACTGGTCGCCGATCCTGAAGGGCAATGCGCCGCGGGATCTGGTGTTGCCTGAGCCGCTGGCCGGCAATACCATCCTGCTCGAAGGCAATAAGCTGGAGGTGCTTGGCCTGGATGGCCCGGCGCCGGAGCGCACCGTGGTATGGATTCCCGCGCTCAGGACCGTGGCGGGCGGGGTGGTGGTCTTCGGCAAGAGCCACGTCTGGATTGCCGACACCCAGACGCTGGCCTCGCGCCAGCACTGGATCGCCATGCTGGACCGTATCGAGGCGAAGAAGCCGGTGCGGGTGGTGCCGGGGCACTACCTGGATAACGCGCCGCAGACCCTGGCCTCCGTGCGCTTCACGCGCGATTACCTGCGCACCTTCGAGCGCGAGGCGGCGCGTGCGCCGGATGGCAAGGCGCTCGCCGCGGCCATGCAGCAGCGCTATGCGCATCTGGGCGGCGTGGATTCGCTCGAGCTGAGCGCCAAGGTCATCAAGGGCGAGATGACCTGGCCGGCAAAATAGCGGCCGTGCGCGGCACCGCCAGCGGAACACCATGAAAGATTCGAAGGTTACAAACGATAGGAACGCACCGATCATGTCCGGTCTGACCCTGCATTACATCTACGACCCGCTGTGCGGCTGGTGCTACGGCGCCGCGCCGCTGGTGCGCGCCGCGCGCGCCGTGCCGGGGCTGGCACTGGCGCTGCACGCCGGCGGCATGCTGACGGGCGCCAACCGGCGCCGCATGTCACCGCAATGGCGCGAATACGTGATGCCGCACGATCGCCGCATTGCCGCGCTGACGGGGCAGCCGTTCGGCGAACGCTATTTCGAAGGCTTGCTGCGCGACGAGGGGGCTGTACTTGACTCCGGGCCGCCCACCACGGCGATCCTGGCCGCGCAGTCGATGGCGGGGGGCGAATCCGGCGCCGATCTGCTGGCACGCTTGCAGCACGCGCACTACGTGGACGGGCGGCGTATTGCCGATGCCGAGGTGCTGGCCGAAGTGGCGGCGCAAGCCGGGCTCGACCGGCAGCGCTTCGCCGCGCTATGCCTGGATATTGACGGAGAGCGAACGCAGGCCCACATGGCCGCGAGCCGCGCGTTGCTGGGGCGTCTCGGTGGCCACGGCTTCCCCACCTTCGCGCTGGAGCGCTGCGACGGGCGTTTCGCCGTGCTGGACGTTGGCCCGTACCTGGGCGACGTTCAGGCGTGGCAGGACAGCCTTGCCCGCGCGATTGTGCAGGAAGGTGGGGGCGCCGATAGCAGGGAGGGTGGCATGGGCGGCGCGGTTTGCGACGCGCAGGGTTGTGCTTTGCCGGGGCATGGGTAAACTTCGGGCCCGCTTTGCCGTTATAGGAGGCGACGTCCCGGCACATATGCCGCGCCGGTCCCGTCGATCCGCCTGCGCGCGCAACCTGTATTCCTAGGGGAATCCGGGGAGGCGCAAGGCGGCATCGGCCTCTACGCATCCCCCCTACATGACGCACAATCAAGGCCCTCCCGCCGAGGCCGAACTCTTTCGCACGCTGGTCCTGGGCGTGGCCGACTACGCGATCTACGCGCTGGATCCGTCGGGCAGCGTGAGCAGCTGGAATGCCGGCGCGCAGCGGATCAAGGGCTACACGCAGGATGAAATCCTGGGCGCGCATTTCTCGTGCTTCTATACCGCTGAGGATCGTGCCGCCGGGCAGCCTGAACAGGCGCTGCTGCAGGCGCGGGAGCTGGGGCGGTTCGAAGCGGCGGGTTGCTGGCGCGTGCGCAAGGATGGCACGCGCTTCTGGGCCCACGTACTGATTACGCCCTTGTACGGCATGGGTGGCATGGATGGCGGGCTGATCGGCTACGCCAAGGTCACGCGCGACATGACGCAGCAACAGGCCGATGCCGAGCGTCTCGCCGAGGTGACGCGCAAGCTGGATCTCGCGCTGGAGAATATGTCGCAGGGACTGTGTCTGTTCGATCCGGACGGCACCATCATCCTGACCAACGGGCGCATGGACGAGATCTTCGGCGGGGCGGGCAAGACGCTTGCGCCCGGTGCGGATTTCTTCGGCCTGTGCCGCACCATGGCAGGCGTACTGGAGAACGAAGCCGCCGCGCCCGGCGCGCAGGCCGGCAGGGAGTACGGCGATGCCAACCCTGAACCTGGCCAGCCCGACGGCCGTGCCGGGCAATATGCGGTGGCGCTGTACGAGCGCCACCGCGAGATCCTGCGCCGCCACCGGAACTGGCGCAGCGTGGAGGTGCTGCCCGACGGCCGCGCCATCGCCTTGTCGCACAGTGCCATGGCCGACGGATCCTGGGTTACCACCTGCGAGGACGTCACCGAGCAGCGCCGCATCGAAGCCAAGATCCAGCATATGGCGTGTCACGACGGCCTGACCGGGCTACCCAATCGCAACTATTTCAACGACTACCTGGACGAGGAACTGCTGCGCGCACAAAAGCTGGGTTGCCAGGTTGCCACGCTGGGCATCGACCTGGACCGCTTCAAGGAAATCAACGACCTGCACGGCCATGCGGCCGGCGACACGGTATTGAAATCGGTGTCCGCGCGCATCGCGGGCCAACTGGAGCCCGGCGAGTTCATCGCCCGCATCGGCGGCGACGAATTTATCGCGGTCAAGCGCTTCGAACGCCAGGCCGAGCTGAGCGACTTCAGCGCCCGCCTGGTGACTTGCCTGAGCGAACCGGTGCGCCTCGACGGCTTCGACCTGACCACGGGCGCCAGCATCGGTATCGCGATCTTTCCCGGCGATGGCGAGGGCCGCGACCAGCTGGTCAGCAATACCGACCTGGCAATGTATCGCGCCAAAGGCAGCCTGTCGGAATCGATCTGCTTCTACGAGAGCCGGATGGACGAGGCGGAGCGCGCGCGCCGGGCGCTCGCCGGCGAGCTGTGGACCGCGATCGCCGCGAACCAGTTCGTGCTGGACTACCAGGTGCAGACCACCATCGCCACTGGCGAGGCGATCGGCTGCGAAGCACTGCTGCGCTGGCTGCATCCGGAGCGCGGGCTGATTGCCCCCGACAATTTCATTCCGCTTGCCGAAGAGTGCGGCGCCATCCTGCCGATCGGCGAGTGGGTTCTGCGCACCGCTTGCCAGGAAGCCGCGCAGTGGACTTATCCGCACAAGGTATCGGTCAACCTGTCGCCTGTGCAGATCACCCACGGCGACCTGGTGACGGTGGTGGCCCGCGTGCTCGAGGAAACCGGTCTGGCCGCCGGCCGGCTCGAACTCGAGATCACCGAGTCGACCATCATCGGCGACAAGGAGCGGGCGCTGGACATACTGCGCCGTATCAAGGCGCTGGGCGTGAGCATCGCCATCGACGACTTCGGCACGGGCTACTCCTCGCTCGATACCTTGCGCTCCTTTCCGTTCGACAAGATCAAGCTGGACCGCACCTTTATCGCTGAGATCGCCGGCAGCCAGCAGGCCAAGGCGATCATCCGCGCCATCCTGGCGCTTGGGCAAAGCCTCGCTATCCCGGTGCTGGCCGAGGGGGTGGAGACCGACGAACAGCTCAACCTGCTGCACGCCGAGGGCTGCGATGAAGCGCAGGGGTTCCTGCTTGGCCGCCCCCAGCCGCTCGCGTATTTTCGCCGCACCCACGCGGCGCCTGGCCCGCGCCCGGCCGCGGCGGCGTCACTGGCCTGAGCGGTGCCGCAGGCGCGGTGCCGGCTGCGTCGCTTCTCCGTCCAGACGGGCGGAACTCGCCCGCCGGCCGGCCACTCTCATTGCAGAGGCGGGCGCCGCGTCCGGCGCGCATCGTAACCGGGAGCGGCAGTGGCACCACGCAGCGCCATCGGGCAATCCGGCCCGGCCGGCACATCCGCACCGACGGCCCAGCCGGCACAGCGGCCCCATGTCCGCGAGGTGGCAGACCCTGCCGCGCCGCCGCCTCTTGCCCCCCACCGCCTGCCGGGCTGCGCGCATGCCGATCCGCTCACACCGGCCGACCGCTACCAGGAGCTCTTCGTCGCGGTGCAGACGGGCGGGATCTTCAGCGATAGCAAGACCTTCGTCGACGCCATGCCGCGCCAGCAGCCGGCTGCCATACTGGCGGCCTATCGCGCCCGTTCGGCGGAGCCCGGCTTTGACCTTGCCGCCTTCGTCCACGCGCACTTCGTGCTGCCGGCCGTGCCGGATAGCTGCTACAAGTCCGATCCGAAGCAGCCGCTGCGCGATCACATCGACGCTTTGTGGACGGTGCTGACCCGGCATCCCGCGGAGCACCCGCCGCAGGGTTCGCTGTTGCCACTGCCGCATGCGTACGTGGTGCCCGGCGGGCGCTTCGGCGAGCTTTACTACTGGGATTCGTATTTCACCATGCTCGGCCTCACGGCCAGCGGGCAGGCGGATCTGCTGCATTGCATGGCCGACAACTTCTCCTACCTGCTCGACACCTACGGCGTGATTCCCAACGGCACCCGCACTTACTACCTGAGTCGTTCACAGCCACCGGTGTTCGCGCTGATGGTGGAACTGTTCGAGGACCACGGCGTGCGGCCCGAGCTGGCCTACCTGCCGCATTTGCGCAAGGAGTACGCGTTCTGGATGCGCGGCGCCGGGCACCTGGCGCCAGGGCAGGCGTGCCGGCGGGTGGTCAGGCTCGCCGACGGCAGCCTGCTGAACCGGTATTGGGACGAGCGGGATACGCCGCGCGAGGAAGCCTTTGTCGAAGACACCCGCACCGCCGCGGCATCCTCGCGGTCCGCGCCCGAGGTGTACCGCGACCTGCGCGCGGCGGCCGAATCGGGCTGGGATTTCAGTTCGCGCTGGCTGGAGCCCGGCGGCGGTCTGGAGAGCATCCGTACCACCGCGATCCTGCCGGTCGATCTCAATTGCCTGCTGTTCAAGCTGGAGAGCAAGCTCGCGGAACTGGCCGGGGTTGCCGGCGACGCCGACGCGCCGGCTTTCCGCCAGCGCGCGCATGCCCGGCGGCAAGCCATCGAGCGGCTGATGTGGCAGGAGGACGAGGGCGCGTGGTTCGATTTCGACTGGCAGCAGCATCGGCTGCGTACCAACCTCACGGCCGCCGCGGCAATGCCGCTTTATGTCGAGGCCGCCAGCGCCACGCAGGCAGCGCGCCTGGCCGGCACCTTCGCGGCGCGGCTGTTGGAGCCCGGCGGCATCGCCACCACCGAACGCGTCAGCGGCGAGCAATGGGACCAGCCCAATGGCTGGGCGCCGCTGCAGTGGCTGGCGATCGGCGGGTTCGCGCGCTACGGGCACCAGGCCCTTGCGCACGAAATTGCCCATCGCTGGCTGGCGACGGTCGCCAGCCTTTACCGGCGGGAATACAAGCTGGTGGAGAAGTACGCCCTGCATCCGGCCGAAGAAGGCGCGGTGGGCGGCGGGGGCGGGGAGTATCCATTGCAGGATGGCTTCGGCTGGACCAACGGCGTGGTGCGCAGGCTGTTGCGGCTGCATCCCACGCATGCGGCCTGCCATTGCCGCGCCGGCGTAAGGGCGTAGCCGGCCGGCGCGCCTCAGCGCCGGGCCATGCCGGCTGTTTGCAGCCAGTGGGCAACGGTGGCTGCCAGCCATGCCGGGTCATCGTGCGGCAGATCGTGGCCGGCCCATGGGTGGCGGCGGTGTGGCACGCTCCAGGCCGCCGCGAGGCGGGCCGAGCAGGCCGGATCGACGAGACGGTCCGTTTTCGACGATATGACGAGTGTGGGGCAGGCGGGCGCCGCGGGTGCGGCGCGATAGCGTGCCGCGGCCCACAACTGGCGCAGTGCGTTGGTGCGGCTCACGGGCGCGCTGGCGCGAATCGAGGACCATGCCGCTACGTCGGCGGCGAGCGCGGCACTGGTGCTGCAGGTCAACCTGTGAACGGTGCGCTCGCAGAAATCGGCGTCATGCCAGCGCAGCGCCATGCCAAGCAGCGCCGGCCAGTTGCGCGGTGGCAGGCGCTGCGTCACGCCGCAGAATGGCCGCATGCTGGTGTTGATCAGCATCAGTGCCCCGATTTCCCGCGGATAGCGGTGTGCCCACTCGGCCGCCACCATGGCGCCCAGCGACATGGCGAGGAGGCGGTAGGGCGCGTCCAGGCCCCGGCCCCGGGCGCGCTCGCGTACGAAGTCCACCATGGCGGCCACGTTGGCCGGCGCTTGTGCGGCCGTCTCCACGCCATTGCCGGGCAGGTCCAGCATGGCGACGGGCCCGATGCCGGCAGTGGTCTCGAGCATGCCTGGCAGGGCTCCCCAGTGGCGTGTCTCGCGCGTCAGGCCGCGCAGCAGGATCCAGGCGCTCATCCGGGGTGTCCGCATGGCCACTGGGCGTTGGCCAGTTCGAGCAGCGCCTGCCGGCGCTCTCCGCGCGGCAGCCAGCGCTCGGGAGCATAGGCCACGCGGGCCAGGAAATCGAGCAGGTTGGCATGGCGCCGCAGCACGCGGGCCGTGCGATGCGCCTTGACCGGATTGAAGAAGCCGTGGCGCGAAAACAGCTGGCGAGGATTCTTCTTGATCCACAGCCAGGAACCCAGTTCGAGTGTCATCGGCAGGAAGATATTGGCGTCGGGCGTATGGTCGTAGGCCCAGTCCCACAAGTCGCCATGCAGCAGGTACTGGCGGCTCTGCGGTTCGAAGGCGTAGCCGTGGTGGGGATGCGCGTGCTCGAACATGGTCTTGAGCGCGAACATTTCCGGCTGGTGCGGCATCGGCGCGACGGTGCGCGCATAGGGAAACCAGATGCTGTCGCCCCAGCCGTAGCCCGAATGACAGTCCAGGGCAAAGCTTAAGGGGCGCGACTGCAGTTGCTGCCGGACCACGCGCAGCATGGCCTGGCTCTCCACTTCCATGGGTGCGCCGAGCCGGCCGCGGTACCACGGCAGCCAGGGGCCCAGGCGCTGGCCGCCGGCCAGCAACGGCACCCGGCCCACGGCATCCTGCGGTGCATTGCGCATCAGGTCGACGCCGTTGGGGTTGGCGCGCGTGGAGGCCCACATGCCGCCAGGGTTGACGATGGGCATGAACAGCAGCCGCACCGATTGCAGTTGCCGCTCCAGCAATTCGTCCCACTCCAGGCGCCACAGCAACATGCGCATATAGTCCAGCAGCAGTTGCGTGCCGATGCGCTCCAGGCCATGGATGCCGGCAAAGAAGCCGATCGCGGGCGCGTGCGGATCGGTCGCGCCGATGCTGGCGGTGTAGAGGGGAAAGCGCTGGCCGGCCGCTTCCACCTCGCCGACCCGGCAGGCTTCCAGGCGCCCGGCGCCGGCTTCCAGGATGGCCTCCAGCTGTGCCATTTCCGGCAGGCTGCTGCCGGTGGGGAACTGCGACATGAGGCGGCGGCGTCAGCCGGTCCTGCGTGCCGCGCGATGGCGGCGGGGGGCGGATGTGACGCGGGGCAGGTGGTCGGACATGGGCGGGACAGTTCCTTGGAAGCGGTGCCGGGCTGGCAAGCCAGGAGCCGGAAAGCCGGGCCATTCGTTGGTGTCATGACGCCGGGCGCCGCAGCGCTGCGCCAGGCGCCGCGTGCCGCGGGAACCGCTGCGTGCCAGCCTTGCCGGTCTTCCCAATATAGGTGCTGACGCAGGCCACGGTGCAAAAGCGTGCCCGCCATCATCACCCAGGATTGTGAAGGCCGCGTGACGGATGGCGCGCTTGCGCTGCGAGTCAGGCCGCGTTCAGCGCCGGGGCCGGGGCGGCCGGCGGCGCGAACAACGTCAGCACCGGCCAGCCGCGCGAGGCCGCCAGGGCGCGCAGCGCGGCGTCCGGATTGGCGGCAACCGGATGACTGACGGCTTCGAGCAGGGGGATATCGTTGCGCGAGTCACTGTAGAAGGCGGTATGTCCGAACTGGTCCCAGGCCAGTCCGAGCGAGTGCAGCCACTGCGCTACGCGTTCGATCTTGCCGGCGCCGAAACTCGGCACGCCCTCGACCGCGCCGGTGAAGTTGCCCTGGGCATCCTGGGCTGCCTCCACCGCCACCAGGTGGTCCACCTCCAGCGCCGCGGCGATCGGCTCGGTGACAAAGCGGCAAGTGGCCGTGACGATGCAGCACAGGTCGCCGGCATCCCGGTGCCTGGCCAGCAGGGCGCGCGCCTCGGGGAGGATGGCGGGCGCGATCACGTTCCGCATGAAATCGCTGCGCAAGGCTTCCAGCCGCGCGCGCGGATGGCGCGCCAGCAGGCCGAGGGCAAACGCGGCATGGCGGTGGAAATCGAGGCGCCCGGCGCCGTACTCGGCCAGCCATAGCGCGTTATTGGCCTCGACCTCCCGCGCGTCGGCCGCGCCCGCCTCCACCAGGTAGCGTGCCCATTCGTATTCGCTATCCAGCGGCAGCAAGGTGTGGTCAAGGTCAAACAAGGCAAGGCAGGACATGCGCCGTCTCCGGTCGGAAAACCGGCAAGCATGCGGGCCGGGGGTGACCCCCAGATGATGTGCGGCCCAAGAATCCCGATACCGGTATTGACGGTTTTCGCTGGCGGTGCGCGGGCGTTGACGCCGCTTATTCCGTGCGGCGCCTAAGCCGCCGCGCGCGGCGCCAGGCAGTCAAGGAAAGCGCCGATCAGCCGCGTATGCGTGCGGCCCTGCAGGCAATAGAGGTATTCGTGCAGCACGGGTGGGTGGCTGGCGAAGGGCACCACGCACAGCGCGGGGTCGCGCGGGACTTCGCCCACAGGCACCACACTGGCGCCCAGGCCCTGGCGGATCGCTTCGTAGATGGCCTCGCGGCTGCCGATCACGGTGCTGGCCGGCAGCGGCAGTCCGGCCTTGTCCAGCGCGGTCTCGGTGGCCTTGCGCGTCATCGAGCCGTGCTCGCGGATCAGCAGGTGGCAGGCGGCCAGCTGCGCCAGGCTGACGCTGGGCGCGCGCGCCAGCGCGTGGCCGGGATTGACCACCACCACCATCGGGTCGGTGGCCAGGGTGATGCGCGCCAGGCGTTCATCGTTGACGGCGTGCGACGATACCGCGACGTCGATGCGGTATTCGAACAGCGCGTCCAGCATCTGCTGCGAGTTGCCGATATCGATGCTGATCTCGATGGCGGGAAAGCGCTGCCTGAACGCGGCCACGCTCTTCAGGATGTAGTAAGGCCCGGTGGCGCCGATGCGCAGATGCCCGAGGTGCAGGCTGCCGGCATTGCGCAGCAGGAAGTCCGCGTTGCCTTCATGCTGCATCAACTGCTCCACCACCGGCATCAGGGCCACGCCGACGTCGCTCAGGTCGACCCGGCCGGCACGCCGGTAGAACAGTTCGACGCCATAGTTTTCTTCAAGCTGGCGGATACGGCCGGTGACGGTGGGCTGGCTCACGCGCAGCTGCTTGGCCGCGGTGGTGATGCTGCCCTGCCGTGCCACTTCATAGAACGTCGTCAGCAGGTCGCCGAGCATGGGGGGATTCCGAGGGGATAAAACAAGCGCGCCAGTCTAGCGGCGTTTTGTGACAGTTCTGCACCGCACCGGTGCGAACGTCCAGGCGCGGTGAAAAAACAGAATGGGGGGTGGACAAGCGCGGGCCAGCCGATGCTGCGCCGGCCCGCAACGCCGCCCGGCGGCAGGAGCCGGCTCGCTCCGCCTGCCAGGCAGCGTTCAGGGCACGGCCCGGGCGGGCTTGCCCAGTGCCGGATCGGAGACGCTGTCGGTGCCGGTCTCCAGGCGGCCGGCAAAGCGGCGCCGGAAGCTGCCCTGGGTGGTTGTCACGACGAAGTCGTACCAGTTGCCTTGCCGGCCCACCGGCCAGTGCTGGTCCAGTTGCTTGCCCGCCGGGATGTCGAAGGTCCAGGGGCCATCTTCGCGGTAGGCGGCGGGCGTGACCGTGAAGGTGCACGCCACAGCGCCGGTATTGATCATGGTCAGGTAGACGGCGGCATTGGCGATGTCGTAGCACACCCGGATTTCGGGCGCGGTGCCGCCAGCGGCCGATACCGTGCTGACGTCGCCCTGGAAGCTGCGATGGAAGCCGTTCGGGCCCAGCACCCACAGATCGTACTTGCCGTTGTCCGCCGCGAAGACGTCCCAGCTCCCGCTGAGCTGTTTGCCCGGCTCGACCGCGTAGCGGCGCGGCACGCGATCCAGGTGGAGGCGGTCGTAGACATGGAAGACCGCGGCGGCGGTGCCGGTGTTGCTGAACAGCAGCCACATCGCCCGCGAGCCCGGATCTTCGCGCCCGCTGACATGCAGTTCGTAGGGTAGCGCGCGCGAGGGACGCGTGCCGGTTTCCTGGGTGGCAGGGTTGGCGGCCTGGAAGGCGGCGGTGGGCAGCGCCACCTGCGCCTTGGCTTCCTGCGCCGTGCGCACGCCGTCGGCAACGGCCTTGGTGCGGCTGGGCATGACAGGCAGGGCCGCGCTGTTCGGGCTGACGAAGTTGAAGGCCGACAGCAGGTCGCCGCAGATGGCGCGGCGGTAGGGGCTGATGTTGGTTTCGGCGATGCCGAAGCGCGCCTCCAGGAAACGCAGCACCGAGGTGTGGTCGAACACCTGCGAGTTGACCCAGCCGCCGCGGCTCCAGGGCGAGACCACATACATCGGCACGCGCGGGCCGGGGCCGTAGGGGTGCTTGTCGACGTGGTACTCGCCATCGGTGGCGATGGTGGACTTGCCGGCCAGTACGCCGTTGTCGTCATAGGCCGGCGCGCAGGGCGGCGGCACATGGTCGAAGAAGCCGTCGTTCTCGTCGAAATTGATCAGCAGCACGGTCTTGCTCCAGATCGCCGGGTTTGCCGTCAGCGCGTTCAGCACCTCTTGCGTGTACCAGGCGCCCTGCACCGGGCTGGAAGGCCCGGGGTGCTCCGAGTAGTTCGCCGGCGCCACGATCCAGGACACCTGCGGCAGGCTGCCCGCCGCGATATCGTCCTTCAGCGCCTGCAGGAAGCCGCCGTCCGGCATGGTGTTGCCGATGCCCTTGATGAGCGGATTGATGGCGTCGTCGGCAATGGTGTAGGCCGGGTAGGGGCTGCCGTTGGAAGCATTGCCGCGCGCCTCGTTGGCCTTGCGGTACTGCACGAACCCGGCCAGCGGGTTGTCGGTGAAGTTGTCCGGCATGTTCTGGTACAGCTTCCAGCTCACGCCTGCCGCCTGCAGGCGTTCCGGATAGGTGGTCCAGCGGTAGCCGCCGGTGGAGGCGCCCATGGAGTCGCCGCTGTTGTCGATCACCGGGCCGCCATTGGCCCCGGTGGGGTCATTTGTGCCGGTCCAGTGGAACAGGCGGTTGGTGTTGGTGCCGCCATGGAAGCCGCAGTGGTAGGCGTCGCACAGGGTGAAGGCGTCGGCCAGCGCAAATTGGAAATCCAGCTCGGTCTGGGTGTAGTAGCCCATGGACTGGGTCTGCTTGTAGGTTGGCCACTTGTTCATGCGGCCCAGGTCCCAGGCGTTCTGCGCATCGGGGTAGCTGTGCGGCGTGCCGTTGACGCGCTGGGCGTTGCCAGTGGCGCTGTCGAGGTGGTACGGCTGGACGATGCGGTTGGTGAAGCCCTGCTGCCAGACGTTGAGGCCGCCGGCCAGCGGGATCGGGAAGCGGTCGCCAAAGCCGCGCACGCCCTTCAGCGTGCCGAAATAGTTGTCGAACGAGCGGTTCTCCTGCATCAGGATCACCACATGCTCGACGTCGCGAATGGTGCCGGTGGCATTGTTGGCGGGAATCGCCAGCGCGCGGCGGATCGACGGCGGGAAGGCAGCCAGCGCGGCGGCGGCGGCGGTGCTGCCGCCGGCCATCTTGAGGAATCTGCGTCTGCTGTTAAGGCTCATTGTTGTCTTCAATCTGATCGGGTCGGTTTGTGCTGAACGTGCGCTCGGGGCCGGCGCCTTACGGCGCGCAGCGCAACTGCGGTGTGACTGCGGCCGGCTCTCCCGGCGGGGCCGGGGACTTGTTGTCGGCAGAGTCGCCACCGCAGGCGGCCAGTGCGGCGCACAGCGCCATTGCCGCCAGCCAGCCTGGCCGCGCGAGGAGGGAAATCAAAGGCTTCATGGTCACGTTGCTCTCGTGGAGGAATAAGGATCAGGGGTTGAGCGTGGACAGCGGCTGGCGCGAGCCGGCGATCGTTTGCAGCTCGGCAAGGCTGAGCTGGCGCGTCCACATGGCCAGGTCGTTGAACTCCATCATGCCCTTGAGCGCGCCGGCGTTGTTCGGCACATAGTTGTGCGTGGCATCGTCGTTGATGCCCCAGACCTTGGTGGCCAGCCCGTTCAGCTTGGTGACATCGGTATTGGCGATGGACCTGTTCTCGGTCTTCTGCAGCCCGAGCACCGGATCGATGACGTAGGCGCTGAAGGTCTTGCCCGTGGCGTTGACCGACAAGGCCAGGTAGGCCCACTGATTGGCGCTGAACTTCATGCCCGTGATGTCGTCGCGCTTGCCGCCGCCGCTGCCCAGGTTGAAGCGCACCTCGCAGCTGCTCCACAAACCGATGGCGATCCCGGCGTTGCCGCCCGAGTAGTAGTTCTTGTTGGACAGGATCGGCTCGCCGGTGCCGTTGCCCTGCGTGCAATCCGACTTGAACCAGAAGCCGATGGTGAACTGCGGGCTCAGGGCGATATCGGCGCCGCTCTGCGTGAGCTGGTAGGCATCGATGTTCGAGTTGACCTTCAGCGACTTGCCGCCGAAGTTGTCGCTGCCGAGCGAGCCGCCGTCGGTGCCGGCCACCCACGGACCGATGGTGGTGGTGCCTTTGCTGTCCACCGCGGGCAGGGTTTCGAAGCTGTAATAGGCTGCCAGGTTGTTGCGCAGTGTGTCCGCCAGCACGATAGGCTTGACGTAGTCGATCTGCGCCAGCAGCGATACCGGCACGCCGTTGCGCACCAGCGTGTAGTTGTAGCGGTAGAGGCCGCTGGCGGGCGAGTTGAGCGTCTTGTCTTCATAGCTGGTGGTGCCCGCCGGCAGCTTGGCGATCAGTACGCCATCGCGTATCAGCGTCATGTCGCCGCTGGCAGTGGAGGGGTTCTGCCAGGAGAGCACCAGTGAGGCGTTGGCGCTGCCCACCACGGATTTCATGGCACGCACCCCCGCGGTGCCGATCAGGGGGGAGCCGTCGAGCTGATAGGTAGCGATGGGCAGGGCCATGCCGGCATGCGCGAGCACGGTCGGCAGCACGTCGACCTCGCTCGGCAGTGCCGCGAGGGCGGCGGCATCGGCAGGTGCCGCGGCGAGGTTGCTGGCCAGCGCCGCGTTGAACGGCTTATTGAGCGCGATGAACGTGGTGAGGTTGCCCAGTGCTGGCACCGTGGTGGTGGCGCCCGTGGCGTCCAGCCCGTGGCTGGTGGTCACTGCTACCAGCCAGTCTTCCCCGGCATTTGCCTGGCGGCGCGCCTGCACCGCGGCCAGCAACTTGCCGAGCGCCTGGTCGAAGGCGGATAGCGAGCTGGCGTAGCCGCTGCCCTGGATGCCTTGCGCGGCAGCTGCCTTGCCAGGCGCGCTGAACTGGGCGAACACCACGTCGTAGCCGGATTGCACCAGCCTGACGCCTTCCTGCGTCACGCAGGTGTCATCGGAAGTGCAGTCGCGCAGCGAGTCGAGGTTGCCCGCCGCTGCGTCGGCCTTGAGCAGCGCCGGCAGCATCGGGGCGCTGGTGGCAGCGCCCAGGCGCTGCCGGGGACTGCCGGTATTCGCATCGCGCAGGTACTTGAACAGGCTCGGCACGCGCAGGCCGGCGGCTGCGCCTACGTCATCGATGACGCCGTGCCGGTCCACCCAGTTGCCGGCGAGCACGGCCGCCCAGCTCGGGCCGTCGAGCGGAACCTGCTCGGTGGTGGTGCCCAGCCGGCCGCCGGTGGACGCGGGCGTGATCGCCAGCGTGGCCAGGTTGGGCAGCGTGCGCTGGTTCAGCGCGCTGCGCAGCTGGCCATAGGTGGCGCCGTCCACGCCGACCAGCAACACCTTCTTGCTGGTGGCGGCGCCCGGGTTGCTCTGTTCGGGGGCGACCACCGCCGGCGTGTCGCTGCCACCACCACCGCATGCTGCTACCGTGCCTGCCAGCGCCAGGCCAAACGCCATGCGAGCCTGCTGTTTCCATGCCATATCCGGTTCCTCTTCTCTGTTGTCTGAAGCGGCGCGCCGCGTTGGCGGCACTGCCGATCGCGCTGCCCGCGACGCGTTCGCAGAGTAAGAAAAGGGGTTGTCACCAGAGTGACGTCGAGGCAAAGAATGCTGATACGCCTATTTGCATTCTTGATGGGACAAGCAAGCTGGCGTACGGACGCGCCTGCCGGCTGGCTTGGGGATGCCGGCAGGCGCAGAGAATTCGGCCGCAGGAATGGCCGTGGGGCATGCCGGGAGCGGAAGAAAGGCGGGAGAGATGAGGCGCTGGGCTGGGATATAGGCGAGCGGGAATGCACTGCGCCGCGCTACCTCCTTATCGCAATGGCGAAAGGGCCAACGCGGCGCGAGCAGCCGGCGCCGCCACTTTCAGGCCTTGGCTGCCCGGGCGGTCGAACCGCTGATCTGCGCCGAGGGGCGCCTGACCATCAGCGCCAGCAGCGCCGCCACCACGCAGGCCGCCCCTGCGGCGTACAGGGCCGGGGTGTAGGTCAGCAGCAGGGTGCGGGTCAGGCCCGCACCGAAGGCGGCGGTGGCCGCGCCAACCTGGTGGGCGGCGAAGATCCAGCCAAACACCATCGGCGCGCGCTCCTTGCCGAACACCGAGCCCGCCAGCTTGACCGTGGGCGGTACCGTGGCAATCCAGTCCAGGCCGTAGAACATGGCGAAGATCGACAGGCCGTACAGCGTGAAGGTGGAATGCGGCAGCCAGAACAGCGACAGGCCGCGCAGCCCGTAGTACCAGAACAGCAGCTTGCGGCAGTCGTAGCGGTCAGACAGCCAGCCCGACAGGATGGTGCCGACAAAGTCGAATGCGCCCATCATCGCCAGCGCGCCGGCGGCGGGCACGGCGGCCATGCCGAAGTCCGCGCACAAGGAAATGAAGTGCGTCTGGATCAGGCCGTTGGTACTCAGGCCGCAGATGAAGAAGGTGCCGGCGAGGATCCAGAAGGTTTGGTTGCGGGCCGCGTCGCGCAGCACCACGAAGGGGCCGCGCAGCGTCAGCGGCGCGGGTGGTGCGCTCGGCCGTGCCGGTGCGGCAGGCGCATGCACCGGAACCTCGCCGTAGGCGGTAAGGCCGACGTCGCCCGGCCGGTTGCGCATGAAGCAGAACACCAGCACGGCCAGCAGGGCGCAGGCGAACAGCACCGGCAGCACGGCGGTGCGCCAGCCCAGATGCTCGATCAGCCAGGCGGCGACCGGCAGGAAGGCTAGCTGGCCGGTGGCTGAACTTGCCGTCAGGATGCCGATCACCAGCCCGCGGCGTGCGCTGAACCAGCGGCTGGCGACCACGGCGGCGAGCACCAGCGCGGTCAGGCCGGAGCCGACGCCGAGCATCAGGCCCCATGCAATGAACAGCTGCCACAACTGCGTAGCCACCGTCGCCAGCGCCATGCCGCCGGCGATCAGCGCCAGCGCTGCCCAGACCACGTTACGCACGCCGAAGCGTTCCATCAGGATGGCCGAGAACGGTGCCATCAAGCCGAACAGGGCAAAGCGGAAGGCCAGGATCGACGAGATCTGGTCGGTGTTCCAGCCCATCTCGCGGGTCAGCGGCTTGAGAAAGGCGCCGGGCAGGCCGAGCGCGGCCGAGGTGGTCAGCATCACGCAGAAGGTGATGGCCGCGATCAGCCACGCATAGTGGATGCCGCGCCGGTCGAGCCGGCTGGAAAGCGCTTGAGCGAACATGGAATATCCGGGGGCGGTGGATCGGCGTTGGTGTGTTGTCGTTGCGTTATGCGTTGCCCGCGTTGTCAGCTATTGCGCGAGCGGACCCAGCAGCATCTCGCGCGCGGCGGCAAGCATGTCTTCGGCAAGGGCATCGCCTTCGGTGGCGCGCGCGATCGTCATCGCACCCACCAGCGTGGCGAGCTGCGCCAGCGCGAGCTTGCGGCGCTCGGCCGGGTCGGCATGCCCGACCGTTTTCATCCAGTCGTCGACCATGTGCTTGAAGCCATCGATATAGACCTGGCGCACCGGCTTGTCCGCCGGCTCGCGGGCGATGTCGCCGGCCAGCGCCACGGCTGCGCAGCCGTCGCCGGGGTTGGTGCAATGCGCCAGCGTCAGGTAAGGCTCGACCAGGCTCGATCGCATGGCGTGCTGGTCGCCGCCGGCGCGTTCGAGGCGGCGCGACCAGCGCCGCGCCGACTCCTCGAAGGCGCGCTTGCAGGCCAGTGCGGCCAGCTCGTCCTTGGAGGAGAAGTGGCCATAGAAGCCGCCGTGCGTAAGGCCCGCGCTGCCCATCAGCTCGGCCACGCTCACGCCGTTCAGTCCGCGTTCGCGAAACAGTTTCGAGGAAGCCTGCTCGATGGCTTCCCGATGCTTCTCGGCTTGCTCTCGTGATGCGCGCGCCATATCCGTTTCTCCTGCCAAAACTTTGCTTGACCGGATTTTATATGACGACCATAATTTATTCAATAGATGTTGGTCGTCATTTAAACTGCCGCCGCCCCTGATCCGGGCGGCGGTGCCTTTCCCTCAGGAGAACCCGTCATGCAGAACCTGTTCGATCTCACCGGCCGCGTGGCCGTCCTTACCGGCTCCACCAAGGGCATGGGCCTGGAAATGGCCCGGGCGCTGGGCGCCTCGGGCGCCTCCCTGGTGGTTTCCGGACGTGACCAGGCCGCCACCGAGGCGGTAGCGGCCGCGCTGGAAGGCGAGGGCTTCAAGGCGAAAGGCATCGCTTGCGACATCGCCAGCCTGGATAGTGTCCGCGTCTTCGCGAAGCGGGCGCTGGAGGCTTACGGCCGGGTCGACGCGCTAGTGCTGAACGCGGCGGGCAGCGGCATCGTGGGCTCGATGCTGAGCCAGGGACCGGAGCTGTTCGACCAGGCCATGGCGGGCAACGTGCGTGGCAACCTGGTACTGGTGAATGCGCTGGCGCCCCAGATGATCGAACGCGGCGACGGCTCGATCATCTTCATGTCCAGCATCGGCGCCAAGCGTGGCTCGGCGGTGCTGGGGCTGTATGGCATCACCAAGGCGGCGACCGACCAGGCCGTGCGCAGCCTGGCCCAGGAACTGGGTCCGAAGGGGATCAACGTGAATGCGATCAACCCTGGGCCGGTGCGCACGGAGTTCTCGCGCGAGGCGCTGTGGGGCAACCCGGAACAGGAGGCGCGGATGGCCGCGGCCATCCCGATGCGCCGCATCGGAGAGGCGAAGGATGTGGCGGGGCTGGCGGTGCTGCTGGCGTCGCCGGCCGGGCGCTTTATCCACGGCCAGAGCATTGGCGTGGATGGCGGCCTGTCGGCGTAGGCCACGGAGCGGCGGGAAGTCCCTCAGCTATGCATGCCTGCCGCGCGCATCAGCAGGCGCAGCAGCAGGGCCGCTGCGCCCAGCGCTGCCACGCTGGCCACCCAGATCAGCAGCATCCAGCCCACTCGCCTGAGCCAGGGCCTGTGCGGTTTGCCGCCGCGCCCGCGATTCGCCACCGCCATCAGTGGTACCCCTCGCCGTGTTTGACCTTGCCGCGGAACACGTAGTAGGACCAGACGGTGTACATCAGGATGAACGGAATGATGAACAGTGCGCCCACCAGCGCGAAACCCTGGCTCTGCGCCGGCCCGGCGGCATCCCAGATCGAGATGTTCGGCGGCACGATGTTCGGCCACACGCTGATGGCCAGCCCGCTATAGCCCAGGAAGACCAGCGCCAGCGTGTACATGAACGGTGCCAGGTGGGCATGGTGCTGCAGCGAACGGATCAGCCGGTACATGGCGAACGCCACCAGCAACGGTACCGGCGAGAACCAGATCAGGTTGGGCAGGCTGAACCAGCGCGCGGCAATGCGCGGCTGCGCGAGCGGCGTCCAGATGCTGATCACCGCGATCACCGCCAGCAGCACCCAGGCCAGCTTGGCCGTCAGCTCCAGCATGCGCTGGTGCAGCGGGCCTTCGGTCTTCATGATCAGCCAGGTGCTGCCCAGTACGGTGTACGCCACCACCACGCCGACGCCGCAGAACAGCGGGAAGGGCTGCAGCCAGTCCAGCGGCCCGCCCGAGAAGGCGCGCCCCGTCACCCGGATGCCATCGATGTACGCGCCCAGCGAAACCCCCTGGAAGAAGGCCGCCATCAGCGAGCCGCAGATGAAGGCCTTGTCCCAGACATGGCGCTCGCGGTCATTGGCCTTGAAGCGGAACTCGAACGCCACGCCGCGGAAGATCAGCCCGAGCAGCATGAAGATCAGCGGCAGGTAGAGCGCGCTGAGTACCACCGAGTAGGCCAGCGGGAAGGCCGCCAGCAGGCCCGCGCCGCCGAGCACCAGCCAGGTCTCGTTGCCGTCCCAGACCGGGGCCACCGTGTTCATCATCACATCGCGGTCTTGGCGGTCGGGCACGAAGGGATACAGCATGCCGATGCCAAGGTCAAAGCCGTCCATCACCACATACATCATCACGCCGAAGAAGATGATGACGGCCCAGATAAGAGAGAGATCGATGCCCATGATGTTCAGCTCCTGCTGTCGGCCATGCGGTTAGCGGAGGCGACCGCATTCGGCACATCGCCCGGATCGTCCACGGCGGACAGCGGGCGCGCCGGGGTGCCCTCCACCTCGTGGCCGCCATCGGGAGGCGGGTCGCCCTCATGCATCACCGGGCCCTTGCGCACCAGCCGCATCATGTAGGCGATACCGACGCCAAACACGAAGAAATAAGCCACCACGAACAGCCCGAGCGAGAAGGCCAGTTCCGGCACGCCGTGCGGCGAGACGGCATCGGCCGTGCGCATCACGCCATAGACCACCCAGGGCTGGCGCCCGATCTCGGTGGTGAACCAGCCTGCCAGCAGCGCGATCAGCCCGGCCGGGCCCATCCATAGCGCCATGCGCAGGAAAGCGCGCGAGCGGTAGAGTGCCTCGCCACGGCGCAGCAGCAGGCTCCAGAGCCCGAGCAGGATCATCAGCATGCCGAGTCCCACCATCACGCGGAAGCACCAGAAGAGGATGGTGGCGTTGGGCCGGTCCTGCGGTGCGAAGTCCTTCAGGCCCTTGATCTGGCCATCCCAGGTGTGGGTGAGGATCAGGCTGCCCAGCCGCGGGATTTCCACGGCGAAACGGGTTTCCTCGCGCGCCATGTCGGGCCAGCCGAACACGATCAGCGGCAGCGCCTCGTCGCCACGGTTCTGCCAGTGGCCCTCCAGCGCGGCAATCTTGGCCGGCTGGTGCTGGAGCGTGTTGAGACCATGCATGTCGCCGATCACCGCCTGGATCGGCGCCACGATCAGCAGCATCCACATCGCCATCGACAGCATCTTGCGGATGGCCGGGTTGTCGCGCCGGCGCAGCAGGTGCCAGGCGGCGGAGGCGCCTACGAACAGCGCGGTGGCAAGGAAGGCCGCCACGCTCATATGCACCAGCCGGTACGGGAACGACGGATTGAAGATGACAGCGAGCCAGTCCACCGGGACCACGCGGCCGTCGATGATCTCGTAGCCCTGCGGCGTTTGCATCCAGCTGTTGGAGGCCAGGATCCACGTGGCCGAGATCAGCGTGCCCAGCGCCACCATCAGTGTGGCGAAGAAGTGCAGGCCGGGGCCGACCTTTTTCCAGCCGAACAGCATCACGCCGAGGAAACCCGCCTCCAGGAAGAAGGCCGTCAGCACTTCATACGCAAGCAGCGGACCGGTCACGCTGCCGGCAAAGTCCGAGAAGAAGCTCCAATTGGTGCCGAACTGGTAGGCCATCACCAGCCCCGAGACCACGCCCATGCCGAAGTTGACGGCGAAGATCTTGGACCAGAAGTGATAGAGGTCGCGATAGACCGTGTTCTGCGTGCGTAGCCAGCAGCCTTCCAGCACCGCCAGGTAGCTCGCCATGCCGATGGTGATGGCGGGGAAGATGATATGGAAGGAAATGGTGAAGCCGAACTGGATCCGGGCCAGGTCGAGCGCGCTCAAGCCGAACATATGGTGACCTCCATGGTGCGGCGGGGACGGTGTGGGCTGGCGGTCGGCCCGCGTTGCGTTTCAGTCGCACGAGTAGATAGGGTACTCCACTGCGTGAGCGCACTGAAGGGCTCTTTATTCGGGCCTGGGCGGCCGGGCGGCAAGTGGAGGGATGCCTGGCGAGGCGAGAGGCCTGTCCGGACGGACAGGGTTGAAGCGGGGATTTCCATGAGCAAGGCCGGGAGATTGGGCGCGGCGCCCGGCCGGACGATCGGGTGATCGTGCCGGGCGCGTGCCATGGACAACATGCTACCGGCAGGGCGGCATGGATAACAGAAGCAACCGTGGAGTAAAAGACCGTATCAGTTTGAGAGGGTAGCCGGTGTCGACGTAGCCCCTGCCGGCGCCGGATAGCCGGACAGCGGATATGGCCTGCCGCAGCCCCCCGCCTACACGGCCGATACCGGGGATCCTTGCCCGGAGCCGGTACCAGCCAGCATCGGCGGTGCTGTGACAATCGACCTCAGGTCGGGCACCGCCGCACGCAATTGATCCAGGCGCGGCACCGGACGGCGCAGCGACTCCGATCCTGCGAAAGCCTGTTCCATGGCATGCGCCACGCCCAGCGTATGGTGATCGGCGCGGAAGCGTCCGACCACCTGCAGGCCGAACGGCATGCCGGCATGGTCCACGCCGCACGGTAGGCTGATGGCGGGATGCGTTGTCAGCGTCACCACGTAGGTCGGCGCCAGCCAGCGGTAGTAATTCTCCTGCTTCTCACCGTTGATGCGCTCGGCGTAGAGGCTGGTCCACGGGAAGGGCGAGACCGGGGTGGTCGGCGACAGGATGATGTCGTAGTCCTCGAAGGCCGCCTGGAAGCGGCCAAGGATGCGGGTCTGCTCGGCCTGTGCCCAGGCGCTGTCGCCGAGCGACATGGCGGCGCCCATCTCGTAGTTGGCGCGCGTGTTGGGCCCCAGGCTGGCCGGGTCGCGCTGATAGGCCTCATGCATGCCGGCCACGAAGCTCTCCGCACGCAGCACGTCGAAGCAGCGGTGTGCATCGCCCAGGTCAAAGCGGATCTCGTCGCAACTGCGGAACAGGTGCCGCATGGCCGCGATCTTGTCGCGAAAGACTTGCCGGATCTGGTTGTCCACCGCGCACACGCCGAAATCCTCGGTCCAGCCCACCCGCAGCGAGCCCAGGTCGACATTGGCCGGTACCAGGAAGGACAGCGGGTCGAGCGCATAGGTGAGCGGGTCGCTGGCCGAGACACCGGCGGAGGCTGCCAGTTGCAGGCAGGCATCGGCCACCGTGCGGCCCATCGGCCCGACCACGGAAATCGGTGTCCAGCCCAGCAGCTTGCGCGAACTGGGCACCACGCCCGGCGACGGGCGGAAGCCCACTACACCGCATTTGGCGGCGGGAATGCGCAGCGAGCCGCCGGTATCCGAGCCCGTGCACACCGGCAGCATGTCGGTTGCCAGCGCGGCAGCCGAGCCGCCGGACGAGCCGCCGGCATTGAGGTTGGGGTTGAACGGATTGCCGGTGGCGCCCCACACCGCGTTGCGCGAATTGGCGCCTGCGCCCATCTCGGGAATATTGGTCTTGCCGGTAACGATGGCGCCGGCGGCGCGCAGGCGTGCCACCAGCACGTTATCGGCGCTGGGCACATTGTCGCGGTAGAGCGGCGAGCCATAGGTGGTGAGCAGGCCAGCGGTGGCTTCCAGGTCTTTCACGCCGAGCGGCAGGCCATGCAGCAGGCCCAGCGGGGCGCCGTCGAGCACGGCGCGTTCGGCGGCCCGGGCCTCGTCGCGTGCGCGCTCGTAGCAGGTGGCGGTGACGGCGTTGATAAAGGGATTGACCGCCTCGATGCGGGCGATGCATGCCTCCAGCAGTTCAACCGGCGAGATTTCCTTGCTGCCGATCATGCGGCGCAGGGCCACGGCGGATTGGGCGAGCAGGCTGTCGTTCTGGGTCATGATGGCATTCTCTGGCATGGGTGGAGAGCACCGCGCTGGTATTGGCGGTGCTCCGATAGGCATTGGCTGCATTGGCTGTGCATTGGCGCGGCCCGACGCGTGGTGGCGAAGGGCTAGCGGCTCAGCCCGCGCGCCGCCACCGGCCACAGGCATGCCACGGTCTGGCCGCGCACGCCCACGATTTCGTCGTACAGGTTGAGCGTGGGGTCGCAGTGGCCCGGAACCAGCAACACCTGGGTGCCCAAGGCGGGCAGGCTGGCGGCACTGGCACCGGCCCTGGTGAGTGGCTCGACGATGCCGTGCTCGTCGTTGGCGGCCACGTAGGCCAACGCCTGGTCCGGGCCTGCCGCGCCCCACACCAGCGGCAGGCCGGAATCCACCGCCATCGACTTGAGTCCGGCGTCCAGCACGACGCGTGGCGCGGGCCGCGTCGCCGCCGCCACGCTCATCACGGTGCTGGCGATAAACAGGCTGTGTTCGAAGCGCAGTGCGCCGCTGTAGTCGTTGCGGCCGTAGTCGGCGTCCATGAAGATATAGGAGCCGGGCTGGATCTCGGTATAGACGCCGCTCGCCAGGTCGAACTCGACGCTGCCGCTGCCCCCGCCGGTGACCGTCGGGCAGGCCACGCCGGCCTCGGCCAGTTCGGCAACCACGGCTGCCGTGCGCGCCGCCGCGTCGGCTGCTGCCTGCCTGCGCGAGGCGTAGTCGCGCACATGCTGGATGCCGCCGTGATAGGCCTGCAGGCCGCGGAATTCCAGCCGCGCGTGTGCGCCGATGGCCTGTACCAGGCGCAGCGCGGCAGGCGCATCGGCCACGCCGCAGCGCCCCTGGCCGACGTCGATTTCCACGAACACGCCGATGGTGCTGCCGGCGTGCCCGGCGGCTTCGGCGAGCGCGCCGATCTGCCGCGCGTCGTCGACGCAGACGCTGAGCCGGGCGTGCCGCGCCATGCCGGCCAGCAGCGCGGCCTTGGCCGCTCCGGCGATCTCGTTGCTGATGTGGATGTCGGTAACCCCTGCCTGCACGAAGGGCAGCGCCTCGCTCACCTTCTGGCAGCAGATGCCGACCGCGCCGCGCGCGATCTGCGCCAGCGCGATTGCCGGGCACTTGTGCGCCTTGGCGTGCGGGCGCAGGTGTACGCCGGCTTTGTCTGCGGCCTGCTGCATCTGCGCCAGGTTGCGTTCAAAGACGTCCAGGTCGAGCACCAGCGAGGGGGTATCGATGGTGGCCGCGGGCTGGCCGGCAACGGCGGGCGGCGCGAGCCTCAAGCCTGGTGTGGCGGAATCGGGGAGCGTCATGTGTCGGGGGGTCTCGGTTCGTTCCGGATGGCATGGCGCCGCCTCGGGGGCGGCCGTGCCTGCGATGATGTGGGCGGAGGGCGGCACTGTCAAACCGCGCGGCCTCCGAGCCTTCAGGCGCCGGTCAGTCGGCCTGGATATTGGCGCGCTGCGCGATGGCGCGCATGCGCGGCAGCTCCCTGGTGATCAGCGCCGTCACCTCGGCCCCGCTGCCGTAGGCCGGCTCGAAACCGTTGTCCAGCAGCTTCTTGCGGGTGTCCGGGTCGGCCATGGTTTCGGCGAGGGCCTTCTCCAGCCGGGCCTTGACCTCGGGCGCCAGGCCGCGCGGCGCCACCACCGCCAGCCAGGTATCCATGTCGGTAGCCGGGAAGCCGCTCTCCGCCACGGTGGGCACGTCGGGCAGCAGCGTCGAGCGCTTGGCGGTGGTCACCGCGATGGCCTTGATCTTGCCGGCTCGGAGCTGCGGTACAGCGGCCGCGACCGTGTCCACCGAGAACGGGATCTGGCCGCCGATCAGGTCGGTCATGGCCGGCGAGCTGCCGCGATAGGGCACATGCAGCATCTTGACGCCGAGATCGTTGAGCAGCATTTCGCCGGCGAACTGGGCGGTGGTGCCGGTGCCGAAGGAGCCGTAGGAGTACTTGCCGGGCGCGGCCTTGAGCGTCGCCGCGAGTTGCTTGAGGTTGTTGACCGGTACGTCGCGGTTGGCCAGCAGGATCAGGCCGGTACGCCCGGTCAGCCCGATCGGCTCGAAGCTCTTGAGCGGATCGTAGGGCAGCCTGGGATGGATGGCCGGATTGACCGTGAAGGTGGTTCCGGAACTGACCAGCAGCGTGTAGCCATCCGGCGCGGCCTTGGCGACCAGGCCGGCGCCGACGATGGTGCCGGCACCCGGCCGGTTGTCGATGACCACGGTCTGCCCCAGGCGGTCGCCGAGCTTCTTGGCCAGCAGCCTGCCGATCACATCGGTGGCGCCGCCGGGCGGGAAGGGGATCACCATCTGGAGCGGGTGGGTGGGATAGGCCTGGGCCAGCGCACTGCCGGCAGGCACCGCCAGGCAACAGGCGGCCAGGCACGCGAGCTTGAAGGTGTGGACGGATTTCATGCTGACTCTCCTGCTTGGCAGAGGCCGCCGGAGGGCCGGCTGGCGTGCGATGGTTGATCGATGAGGCTGGCCGTGCGGATCAGGCGCCAAGCGTGGCGGCCTTGTCCAGGAACCCCTGGTACTCGGCCTGCGGCACGAATAATCCGCCCGTGGTCCAGACCAGGTGGGTAGCCTGCGGCATGACGGCCTGCAACTGGTGCCGGGCCAGGTAGCCGCGCCCGGCGGCGCTCTCGCACAGCATGCGCGGCCCGCTGAAACCGGCGGCGGCCGATGGTTCGATGCGCAGCCCCTGCATGCGCCATGCCAGCGCGAGATGGGCGAAGAGCGTGTCGTCCGCCACGGTAAAGACGCCGGACAGCAGCGGGCGCATGACCGCCGCCGCCAGTTCGGAGGCGCGTGGCACGGCCAGGCCGTCGGCCTCGGTGCGGTTGCTCAGGCCAACGTCGTAGACCGAGGGATTGCCACTGTCCGCCATCATCTGCACCAGGAAGCAGGGCGACTGGGTCGGTTCCGCGAAGAAGCAGTGGACATGCGGCCCGAACAGCTGGCGCAAGCCGAACGCGATGCCGGCCGGCGCGCCGCCCACGCCGCACGGCAGGTAGACGAACAATGGATGGGTGGCGTCGACACGGATGTCCTGCGC
Organism: Cupriavidus sp. 96C5-1; assembly: GCF_057798855.1. Classification (NCBI taxonomy): domain Bacteria; kingdom Pseudomonadati; phylum Pseudomonadota; class Betaproteobacteria; order Burkholderiales; family Burkholderiaceae; genus Cupriavidus; species Cupriavidus sp. 96C5-1. Next base: position 30,183 of record NZ_JBYOJU010000048.1, read on the forward strand.
CGCCAACTGTTCGCGCAGGTGCAGTGCCGCCGCGCTGTAGCCCAGCAGCAGCGACAGCGAGCGCTCGTCGTCGACAAAGTAGGTGAACTCGTCCTGCTGCGCCTGGCGGCGGCCGGCGGCGACGGCTTCCTCGTAGTCGCCGGCGTGTTCCACCACCTCCACGCCTCGGTTGCGCAGGCGCGCCTTTTTCCATTCCTTGGCGTCCGACGACATATGCACGGCGGCGCGAAAGCCCAGCGCCGAGGCCATCACGCCAATGCTCAGGCCGAGGTTGCCGGTGGAACCCACCGCCACCTGGTAGCGCTCGAACAGTTCCCGCGCTGCAGGCCGCGCCAGTGCCAGGTAGTCTTCCGGGCCGTCGCTTGCGGGCCCGATCAGGCCGTGCCGCAGCGCCAGGGACTCGGCAAATTCCAGCACCTCGTGGATGCCGCCACGCGCCTTGATCGAGCCGGCCACCGGCAGGCTATGGTCGGCCTTCACCCAGAGGCGGCCCTGTACCGGTGCGAGCCCAAGGCCTTCCTGCATGGCGGGCACGGCAAGCAGGGGAGATTCGATGACGCCGGCCGTCTCCGCCAGCTCCGGGAACAGTGCGGGCAGCAGCGGGGCAAAGCGCCGGAATCTCGCCTGGGCTGCTTCGACATCAGCTAGACTAATGTGCAGTTCGCCCGCTGCCTGGACCGTGGCCGGGATGTCCGTACGGGCCGGATTGCACCATAGCAAGGGGGTTCCTGCGCGCAGATCCGCATATGCAGACGGATTTTCTTGCGGATTGTCGATGGTGGTAGGCTGATTCATCGGGATAGATTGGCTGTCGCGTGTTCCGGGGTGACTGCATTGTTGGGCCGGGCGTGCCCTCAGGCAATCGATTTATACTTAGCGAGGCATTAGTTTAACTAATGGTATTCCAGGTGCCGGAATCCAGGCCGGCTAACGTACCAACGTCAATGAGCACCTTGTTATCGTCTTCCGTACTAAGCTGGCTGCGCTGTTTCGAGGCCTCCGCGCGCCACTGCAACTTCACCCACGCCGCGGCCGAGCTTTGCGTCACGCAGGGCGCGGTCAGCCAGCAGGTCAAGCAACTGGAGCAATGGCTCGACCGGCCACTGTTCCTGCGCACTCCGCGCGCGCTGATGCTGACCCCGGAGGGCGAACGCTTGCGCTTTGTGCTGCGCGAATCCTTCCAGGCCATCGAGAGCACGCTGACCCAGCTGCGCAAGCCGCGCGAGTCCGGGCCGATTGCGCTGAGTTGTGCGCCGTCGTTCGCCATGCGCTGGCTGACCCCGCGCCTGGGCGACTTTTTTCGCGATCACCCGGAGGTGGGTTTGCGGGTATATGGCGAATTCCACGCGCTCGACCGCACCCGTATGGTGCGCGACGGCATCGATGCCGCGGTGCGTTTCGACCTGGGCGGCTATGACGACCTCAAGGCACGGCTGTTCCTGGACGAATGGCTGCTGCCGGTGGCCAGTCCGGCTTTCCTTGCCGCCCATCCCGGCCTGCGCTCGCCGCAAGACCTGAAGGGCGCATGGTTGCTGCACGACATCAGTCCGTGGGACGGCGCACAAGCCTTCGCGGAATGGCAGTGCTGGCTGCAGGTGGCGGGCGTGGAGATGGACGATCTGGACTCTGGCCAGCGCTTCAACCTGTCCCAGTTGGCCGTGGGCTCCGCGCTGGCCGGGCAAGGCATCGCCATGGGACGTTCCGCGCTGGTGCTGGAGGATATCGAAGCCGGACGGCTGGTGGACCTGTTTGGCGTCCACGCACGCTCGCAGGCGTCCTACTTCTTTGTCTCGGCGCATGGGCAGACGCCGCACATCGCCATGGTGGAAGACTGGCTGGCGGCGGAGGGCGCCCGCTTCGACGCGGCCCGGGCCAGGGTGCTCCATATCCAGGCGCGTGGCGGCCGGGCGGCGCTGCCGAGACCGGCGGGAGGATGACAAAGCGCCCGATTCGCGGCATAGTTTGCGGTTTTTCCGTGGGGCGCCTTCGTCATCCGGTGGTGCGTCCACGGCAGGGATTCGAGTCTCCGATGGATTTTCCCGTTCTGATCGTGGCGCTGGGCGCCGTCGTGGCCGGCTTCGTGCAGGGCTTGTCCGGATTTGCCTTCGGCATGGTGGCGATGTCGTTCTGGGTCTGGACCATCGAGCCGCGCCTGGCCGCGGCGATGGCGGTGTTCGGCTCGCTGACCGGGCAACTGGTGGCGGCCGTAACGGTACGGCGCAGTTTCTCGCCACGGCAGCTGCTGCCTTTCCTGGCGGGCGGGCTTGCCGGCATTCCCATCGGCGTGGCCATCCTGCCAAGCCTGAACGCGGGACTGTTCAAAGCCTGCCTGGGCGCCTTGCTTGTGATCTGGTGCCCACTGATGCTGTTGTCGAAGCAACTGCCGCAGATCAGGGCCGGCGGCCGGCTGGCAGACGGCGTGATCGGCGCGGCCGGCGGCATCATGGGGGGTATCGGAGGCTTCTCAGGCGTTATCCCGACGCTCTGGTGCACGTTGCGCGGACTGCCCAAGGACGAGCAGCGCGCCATCATCCAGAACTTCAACCTCGCCACGCTGGCGGTGACCATGGCAACCTACGTGGGCAGCGGCATCGTCACGCGCGCTATGCTGCCCATGTTCATGGTGGTGGGCCCAGCCATGCTGGTGCCGAGCATCCTGGGCGCGCGCCTGTACATCGGCATCAGCGAAATCGCCTTCCGCAGGATCGTGCTGAGCCTGCTGACAGCCTCCGGCGTGGCCTTGCTGGCGGCCTCGCTGCCGAAACTGCTGGGGCCATTGCTCTAGGGGGCATGGCTGGATGCCACCCGGGCCGGCGGCGGCGCCGGATGGCAGCCGCGCTCGAACTCCGCGATGATGGCGGCTGTCATGCGCGCTGTGCGCCGCTTTGTCTCCGCTTCTACGCCGCTGCACCGTTCCTGGCCAGGCGACGTATTGCTTGCCGAGGAACAAGATGTGCTTGTCCTACATGGGCAGGCGGCATTCTCCGACAGTAATGCCGGCCGGCGGGGCTATGCTTGTATGACGCATTGCGCGGCGCGTTTGCGCGCCATGGTTCCTTCGGTCAGCCGCACTGCGCTTTGGCAGGATCGTGCACGCCTTGCGCTTGCATGCATCCCGGAATCCCCGATGCCTTCGTCCCTCGTTCATGCCCGGTAGCGGCCCCCCAATGGCAGATGCAAACACCTTTCCTGGCGCAGCGGGGCAACCTTCCGCTCCGTCCGCTCCACCTGATGGCATCGCCGGCAGCGGGCGCGGCGATCCGGCGAGCGGGAGCGCCGGTGCCCCGGAGGCCGGCGAAGAGCGGGCCGCCGCAGCGCCGGCAATCCAGGCCCCGGCGCCCACGCCCGTGATCGTGTCCGACGGGCGCGGCGGGCGGGCGCTCACCGTCCTCGCAGTGCTCGCCTCGCTCTACACGCTGCACCTTGCCAGCGCCTTTGTCATTCCCGTGGTGCTGGCGGTGATCATTGCCTACATGCTCGATCCCATGGTCACGGTGCTGTCGCGCCGCCGGGTGCCGCGCGCGATCGGCGCCTCGCTGGTGCTGCTGGCATTGCTGGCCGGCGTGGTCTGCTGCGCGTATCTGCTGCAGGACCAGATTGCCGCCCTGGTCGACCGGCTGCCGGAAGTGGCCGCCAAGCTGTCGCGCTCCGTCAGTGCCTTGCTCAGCGGCAACGATTCCATGCTCCAAAAGATCCGGCGGGCGGCCACAGTGCTAGGCGGCACCGCGCAGGCGCCACATGCACGCGGCTCGCAAATCGTCGTGGAGCGCGCGGGCGACCCGGTCAACAACATGCTGCTGGCAGGCTCGCTCGGGATCTTCGCGATGGCCGCCCAGGCCGCCGTCGTCCTGTTCCTGGCCTTCTTCATGCTGGTGTCCGGTGACATGTTCAAGCGGAAGTTCGTCAAGATGGCCGGCACCACACTGACACAGAAGAAGATCAGCGTGCATATGCTCGACGAGATCAACCGGCAGATCCAGCGCTATATGGTGATGCTGCTGGTCACCAATGCCATGGTGGGGTTGCTGACGTGGATCCTGCTGAAGTGGCTGCAACTGGACAACGCCGGTACCCTGGCCCTTGCCGCCGCGGCCCTGCATCTGGTGCCGTACTTTGGCGCGGTCCTGATCGCGGGATGTATCGGACTGGCCGCCTTCATGCAGTCCGGTGGCTTCGGCCTGGCGGCGCTGGCGGCGGGCGGCTCGCTGCTGATCGCCACCCTGGTCGGCTCGCTGCTCACGACCTGGATGACGGGGCGCATGGCAAAGATGAACGCAGTAGCGGTGTTCGTGGTGCTGCTGCTCTTTACCTGGCTATGGGGTGCCTGGGGCGTGCTGCTGGCGATTCCCATCGCAGTGATCGCCAAGGTGGTGGCGGACCATGTGGAGGGCATGGAATTGCTGGCGGAATTTCTTGGCGAGTGAGGCGGCTGGGCGGAGAGGCCGGCACAGGCGGTGCGCGCCCGCTGCAGTTTGCATCGGTTTTGCCGCCCTCACGCAACCAGTGCCGCGCAACGCGCCACCAGCGCCTCCACGCCGGGCGGTACGGCGTCCGGCAGGCATGCCTGCAAGTGCAGCGTGGCTCCCGCCCGCAGCGTCAATTCTGCCTCCCGCTCGTCGAAGCGCAGCGTGGCTTCTGCAAACACGCGCTCCTGGCGGAGCCCCTGGCTCATCGAGACAAATTGCAGTGGCAGCGCTTGCCAGGGGCGATGGCCGGCCCCTACCCACAACCATTGGTATCTGCACGCGCGTGGCGCATCGGCGGGTAGCCCGAGGCGCTTGAATTCAAGCACGGTGCCAGCCTTGCCGGTGAAGGCGAAGAGGATCTCGTAGGCGGACGAGGCCGGTGGACTTTGCGTCATGGCTTTCCGGATAGGTGCAGGGAACAGGGAGCCGGGAATGCCGGCATCGTGCGGACGCCTCCCCGGGGACTGGATTCTACCTGTGCCCGTGCGTGCCTTCTCCAGCGTGCAATCCGGGCAAGCGGAAGATCGTCGAGGCGGACTCGGCCATCCTGCCGCGCTGGCTCGACGACCTGACGGCAGCTGCATTCCTGCGAGGCGCCCGCTACCCTGCCAGCGCTTCCTCGACGAACAACAGGCGATCGTTGCCCCAGAACAGCTCGTCGCCAACAAAGAAGCTCGGCGCGCCGAACACCCCGCGCGCCACGGCCGCTTCGGTGGCCTGCTTCAAGGCTTCCTTGACTGCGGGGTCTTCGATCATCGATAGCACCTCGCGCGGATCGAAGCCTGCGGCCGCCAGCACGGCGGCAATCTCGGCCGGATCGTTCAGGTTGCGCTGCTGCTCCCACATGGCGGCGAATATCGCGTCCACGTAGCGGTGGAATGCCGCCTCGTCCCGCAGCTGGAAACCCGTCGCGGCGCGCATCAGCGCCAGCGTGTTGATCGGGAAGTATGGATTCTGCTGCAGGTTTGCGCCATAGCGGCGCGACCAGCGCGCGGTATCGGTCCTGGACCAGCGGCCCTTGGCGGGAATCTCCGCGGGGCTGTGGTTGCCGGTGGCCTTGAAGATGCCGCCCAGCAGGATCGGCCGCCATGCGATCTGCGCGCCGGTGCGCTGCGCCACGCGCGGCAGTTCCTTGTAGGCCAGGTAGGAATAGGGGCTGCCGAAGTCGAAATAAAACTCTACTTGCCGGGTCATGTCGTCGTCTCCGCTCGTTATCGTGTTTTGGCTTTGCTGGCGTGGGTCGTTGCGTCAGTCATTGTGTCAGTCGTTGCGTCGGTGGCTGTGCCGGTGCCGCCCGGCCCCGGGGCTTACCACGGTTCGATCCATGGCCGGATGTCGAGTTCGTGCGTCCACGCGTCGCGCGGCTGCTGATGCAGCATCCAATAGGTGTCGGCGATGTGTTCGGGGTTGACGATGCCATCGTCCTGCTTGGTGGCGTAGCGGTCGGGGAAATTCTCGCGGATGAAATCGGTGTCGATGGCAGCGTCCACGACCAGGTGCGCCACATGGATGTTCTTCGGCCCAAGCTCGCGTGCCATGCTCTGGGCCAGGGCGCGTAGCGCGTGTTTGGCGCCGGCAAAGGCGCTCATGCCGTCGCGCCCCCGCAGGCTGGCGGTGGCGCCGGTGAAGAAGATGGAGCCGTGTCCGCGCGGCAGCATCGCGCGGGCGGCTTCGCGTCCCATCAGGAAGCCGCCGAAGCAGGCCATCTCCCACACTTTGAAATAGACCCGGGAAGTCGTTTCCAGGACGGAGAACCGCACATTGGCGCCGATATTGAAGATAGCCACCTCCAGCGGCGCTATCTCGCGCTCGATGCGCTCGATCAGCGCCACGGTGTCCTCTTCCTTGCGCGCGTCGCAAGCAAAGCCATATGCTTCGCCGCCCTCGGCACGGATCTGCTCCACCAGCGGCGCCAGCTTATCGGCATGGCGCCGCGTCACGCAGGCGATATAGCCTTCGCGTGCGAAGCGGCGCGCGATGGCCCCACCGGTTGCGTCGCCGGCACCCACCACGAGAATGGCTTTCTTGTTCGACATAGCTTGTCTCCAGTCTTGGATTATCCGCGCGGCAAGGCGCCGGACGGGTTTCTTGCGTTCCTGCCTGTATTTGCCCGTATCTGCCGGTACCGCCCGCTTCCCGCAAGCGCGTATCCGGCGTAAGCTGAACGATCGTTTAATAAACGAACGTTATGGTATGGATGCGGGCTGCGTCAAGCCTCATCCGTCCGATACCAATTCCAGGAGAAGCAATGCGTTATTCCGCAAGTCACAAGGCTGCGACCCGCCAGCGGGTGCTGGAGGCCGGCGGCGCACTGGTCAAGCGCGAGGGCTTTGCCACGACTGGCGTGGACCAGTTGATGAGCGCGGCCGGGATGACCGGCGGCGCCTTCTACAGCCATTTCGAATCCAAGCAGGCACTGCTGCGCGAGGTGATCGGGCGAGAACTGGAGCGCAGCCGGGAATTGCTGCTGGCCGACGGAGAGGAGGACGGGGCGTGGCTGGCGAATATGCTGGACCGATACCTGACCATGGGGCATGTGCGCCACCCGGAGACCGGCTGCCCGTTGCCCAGCCTGGCGGCGGAGATCGCCCGCGCCGATCTGGATACCCGGCGGGCATGCGAAGAGGGGATGGTCGCGATACAGCGGGATATCGCCGCGCGGCTTGACGGCGGGGCAGAGGCCTGGGGACTGATCTCCCAGTGTGTGGGGGCGCTGGTGCTGGCGCGCACGGTGGCCAGCGACGAGGTTGCGCGGGGCATCCTTGCGGGGGCGAGGCGGATGCTGGAAGCGCGCTTTGGCGGCGATGCTGCCAGGGAAGCTGTTTGATCGCAACGGCTCGATGGCGGTATCCAGCGCTTGGCAGTGACCCTGGGCAATCCGCGTCCGGCTACCCCTGGATTCACATCCTCCGGCGGGTGATGTGAAATCTTTCGACCGGCGTCCCGGGGGGCTTGGATACGCGCTATGTTGCACCCACATCGGACCCCATGCAGCCTGTTTGCGTTGACTCGCCCGCATCTGCCTGCACTGTCTTCGAACGGCTTCAATGACGAATCGCTTGCCTTCACTTGCTTCACTTGCCAGGACACAAATGCCAGACCGCCGCCCGTTCTCCCGTTCCCTGTATGCGCTCAGCCTTGGCGCGGCCGTGTTCTTTGCGCCGCCGAGCCAGGCTGCTCCGCCCGTCGGGGTTGGGATGGCCGAGGAATCGGTGGTTTCGGGGCGTGTGATTGCCATCGATCCGGATTCGAAGGCGGTGCTGGTGGAAGGCCCGCGCGGCAACGTCGTTGAGTTGATCGGCGGTACGGAAGCCAGGAACTTCAGGCGGATCAACAAAGGGGATGTGGTGTCACTCGCCCGGCGGGCGGTGGCGGTAACCACGCTGGAGCCGCTCGACAGCAAGGACGCGCCGCTGACGGAGACGGTGGAGCGGACCGCGCGGGCAGGCGAGGGTGCCAAGCCCGGCTTTGTCCGGGAGATCACGACTACGGTCACGGCGCAGATCACCAAGGTGGATGCCAGGAATCGCACTGTGACCTTCCGCACCCCGCGGGAGACGCTGCGCACGGTGAATGTCAGGGATCCCAATATCAACCTGGACAGGATCAAAACGGGCCGTCTCGCCAGGATCGTCTATCGCGAGGCGGTTTCCGTCACCGTCAGCGTGCCGGCATCCAGTTCCTGAGCGCGGCAGGCAGGCCTGGCGGCTGTCACCTGATCGGGGGATTGCGCACCGCATTGTGCTGGCTATCATTTCTCTTGGGCGGTGCGCGACCCGCCTTCTCTATTCAGCCCCTGACCTCCCCGGCCGGGGGCTTTTTCTTTTTGCGGGAGAGTCACCGGCGCGCAGGACGGCACCGGCTTGCAGCCCGGCAGCGGCGCCTTCGGGTCACTATTCCCGCAACCATGCCTTGAGATTGCCCCCCAATGAATTCGACGGCTTGGAAGAGGTTCCCGGGGAGGTTGGTGGTGCAGGGAAGGCATGCCGGTTCCACAAATATCGCCTTGACATCCTTACGTACGATATATATCTTAAGATATGTTTTCAGATATGTAAGGAGCTACGGCCATGCGTCACCATCCTCTTGTGGGCAGGTTAGGTCATCACATGCTTGCCCATCTGTCTTCTCATTTATCCCCCGACACGGCTTCGCGCCTGGCGCGCCATGCCATTGGCCGTCACCGGCACGGCGGCGGTCCCGGCGGATTCTTCGGCGGGGGCGATGGTTTCGACGACGACGGCGATAGCTGGCGCCGCGGGCGCAAGTTCAGCTCGGACGACCTCCAGCTGATGCTGCTGTACCTGCTGGAGGAAAAGCCCAGCCATGGCTACGAGTTGATCAAGGCCCTCGAAACCCGCACCAACGGCTTCTACAAGCCCAGCCCGGGCATGATCTATCCGGCACTGACCTTCCTTGAGGAACTCGGCTACGCCACCGTGGACACCGAGGGCAACAAGAAGCGCTACCAATTGGCCGAGCCGGGCCGGGCGCACCTGGAGGCCAACCGCGAGCGGCTCGCGCTGATGCTCAACAAGATCACGCATGTGGCGCGCAAGATGGACTGGGTGCGCCGCGCGCTGTCAGGGCGCGGGGCCGAGGGTGGCACGCCTGCCGACGAGGGCGACGCGCAGGGCGGCTGGCTGCCGGAGTTCGTCGAGGCCCGCATGGCGCTCAAGCGTGCCTTGCTGATGCGTACCGATGCCTCTGCTGCCGAGCAGCGGCGCATTGCCGGCATCCTCACGCGGGCGACTGCGGAGATCGAGGCCGCGCCGAGCGCCGAGCCAGCCGCGCCCGCCGCACGCTAACCAGGTGCCTGCCGCGCAATGCGGCCAGGCACCGGCAGGACAGAAGCAGAAACCAAATCATCAAGGAATCAAGTCAATCCATGCATACTCGCGACCTTACCGTGCAACGCGTTCGCCACCCCCTCAAGATGCGCCTGCTGCAGGTGGTGCGCACCCAGGCTGTGTCGCCGCAGTTGCTGCGCGTCACGCTGGCCGGCGACGATCTGAAGGACTTCGTGTCCGCGTCCTTCGACGACCACGTCAAGGTATTCTTCCCGGCGCCCGGGCAGGACAAGCCGGCGCTGCCCGAACTCGGCCCCAACGGACCGGTGTTCCCCGAGGGCGTACCCAAGCCCGCTGCGCGCGATTACACGCCGCGCCGCTATGACCCCGCCGCCGGCGAACTCGATATCGAGTTCGTGCTGCATGGCGATGGCCCTGCGTCCACCTGGGCCGCACAGGCCGCGCCCGGCCAGCATCTCGGCGTGGGCGGTCCGCGCGGCTCGTTCGTGATTCCCGATGGCTTCGACTGGCACCTGCTGGTTGGCGATGAAACCGCCTTGCCGGCGATCGGCCGCCGCCTCGAGGAGCTGCCGGCCGGCGTGAGCGCACTGGTGGTGCTGGCGGTGGACAATGCCGCAGCGGAAATCCCGCTGCCCAGCCACGCCGAGGTGCAGGTCCGCTGGCAGCATCGCGATGGCGCGCCGGCGGGGACCAGCGCTGGCGCCCTGCTCGAGCAGGCCCTGCGCGAGCTGACGCTGCCGCGCGGAGAGGGCTATGTCTGGGCGGCCGGCGAAGCGGCAGCGATGCGCGCGGTGCGCCAGTACCTGGTGGGCGAGCGCGGCATCGAGAAGGGGCGCATTCGGGCCGCCAGCTACTGGAAGGCCGGCGCCGCCGCCGTGCACGAGACGCTCGAAGACTGAGGGCGAGCGTGGCAGTCCGAGGTTGTGGCGGCGGACGACTGGTTTTACAATGCGACCGCCTCGCCGCAGGCGCCGGTACCGGCGCCGATGCAGCGCGCCGCATCCCGCGGCGCCACGCGGGCGGCGCGCAACCGGAGTTGCAATATGGTTCGCCGAACCAGCCTGGAAGGCGCGGCATGCCCCGTGGCCCGCTCGCTCGATGCGATCGGCGACTGGTGGTCGCTGTTGATCGTGCGCGACGCCTTCGATGGCTTGCGGCGCTTCGGCGAATTCCAGCGCAGTCTTGGCCTGGCGAAGAATATCCTGGCCGACCGCCTGCGCACGCTGGTGGCGCACGGCATCCTGGAACAGGTGCCGGCATCGGACGGCAGCGCTTACCAGGAATATGTGCTGACGCCCAAGGGGAACGCGCTGTTTCCGGTGGTGGTGGGATTGCGGCAATGGGGGGAGGCGTTTTTCTTCGCCCCCGGTGAGTCGCATTCGGTGCTGGTGGACAGCAAGGCAGGCAAGCCGGTCAGGCTGCTCGAGGTGCGCGCGGAGGATGGCCGCCTGCTCGCTCCCGGCGACACGGTGGTCAGCAAGGTGGGCGAGGGCGCTGGCGCGTGACCCGCGCCCGCGCCCGCGCCTGAGCGTGCGCCATGCGGGATGGCCGCCGGGTGCCGACCGCCTGGCTTCTGGGTATCATCATGTTTCCGCGGCCCTGATGGCCGCCCTGGGATCGACCATGAAAAACTGGCTGCGCCACAATCGCGGTTTCCTGATTTTCCTGCTGCTGTTCGGCTTGTTTCGCACTGCCGTGGCCGACTGGAATCCGATCCCCTCGGGTTCGATGCGTCCCACGCTGATCGAAGGCGATGTCGTGCTGGTGAACCGGCTGGCCTACGATCTCAAGCTGCCGCTGAGCAACGTCATCCTGGCCCGGCTTGGCGAACCCAGGCGCGGCGATATCGTGACATTCGATTCGCCCGCCGACGGTACCCGGCTGATCAAGCGGCTGGTGGCAGTGCCGGGCGACGTCGTGGAAATGCGCCATGAACGCCTGTTCATCAACGGCGAGGCCGCTGCCTACGAGCTGCTGGAATCCGTGCGCGAACCCCTGGACCCGGTTGGTCCGGTGGACGCCACGCGCAGCATGGAGAGCGGGCCGTTGCCGCCGCATCGCGTGCAATGGCTGTCGGGCGTGGCGGCGCGAGACAGTTTCGGGCCGCTGGGGATTCCCGCCGGCCAGTACCTGATGCTGGGCGACAATCGCGACAACAGCGCGGATTCGCGCTATTTCGGCCTGGTGCCACGCGCGTTGCTGATCGGCAGGGCGGTGGGCATCATCGCCTCGGCCGATATCACCGGCAACTGGATGCCGAGGCCGGAGCGCTTCGCCAGCCGCTTCCACTGACATTGCCGCGGCCGGGTGCCATGACCGGGCCACGATGCCAACGCTGCCATGCCAGAAACCTCCTCCCCTCGTCCGGCGCTTCTCGTGAGCGCCTGCCTGCTCGGCCACCCGGTGCGCTACGACGGCCAGGGCAAGGCGCAGCCGGCCGGCACGCTGGCCGCGCTGGCGCGGCACTTCGAACTGATCCCGGTGTGCCCTGAATCGCTCGGTGGCTTGCCGACGCCACGTCCGCCCGCGGAGATCCTGGGGGGCAGCGGCGCACAGGTGCTGGCGGGTGTCGCACTGGTACGCGAGGCGACCGGAGCCGACGTCACCGAGGCGTTTGTCGAAGGTGCCCGCGACGCGCTGGCGATCGCGCGCCAGCGGCAATGCCGGCACGCCTTGCTCAAGGCGTACAGCCCGTCCTGCGGCAACCGCGAGCACTACGATGGGACGTTCAGTGGCGGCCTGCGGTCCGGTCAGGGCGTGGCGGCTGCGCTGTTGACGCAGGCCGGTGTGCGCGTGTGGAACGAGGGCGAGGTCGACGAACTGATCCGCGTGGCCGGTGCATCGTGCCCATCGTCCTAGGGGATCCGCCGGCGACGCAGCAAAACCCGTAGACGTGGGCCGCATTCGCCGCTAATATCTTTTCCGTCGGCCGCACCAACGGCCGGCAGCGTCGCTCGGACGGTTCCGGGCGCTTACGTTAAAGGAAAACCCATGTCCGCCTCCGCAGGCAAGCGCCGCTTCGCGCGTATCGATCGTCTTCCCCCCTACGTCTTCAATATCACCGCCGAGCTGAAAATGGCGGCGCGCCGCCGTGGCGAAGACATCATCGACATGAGCATGGGCAACCCCGACGGGGCCACGCCGCCGCATATCGTTGCCAAGCTCACGGAAGCCGCGCAGCGGCCCGACACCCACGGCTACTCCGCCTCCAAGGGCATCCCGCGCCTGCGCCGCGCGATCTCGCACTGGTATCGCGAGCGCTACGACGTCGAGATCGACCCGGACACCGAGGCCATCGTCACCATCGGTTCCAAGGAAGGGCTGGCCCACCTGATGCTCGCCACGCTGGATCGCGGCGACACCGTGCTGGTGCCGGATCCCAGCTATCCGATCCACATCTACGGCGCGGTGATTGCCGGCGCCGATATCCGCTCGGTGCCGCTGGTGCCGGGGGTGGACTTCTTCGCCGAGCTGGAGCGCGCCATCCGCGGCAGCTATCCCAAGCCGAAGATGATCGTGCTGGGCTTCCCGTCGAATCCCACCGCGCAATGCGTGGAGCTGGATTTCTTCGAGCGTGTGATCGCACTGGCGCGCAAGCACGATATCTTCGTGGTGCACGACCTGGCCTATGCCGACATCGTGTTCGACGGCTGGAAGGCGCCGTCGATCATGCAGGTGGAAGGCGCCAAGGATATCGCCGTGGAGTTCTTCACGCTGTCCAAGAGCTACAACATGGCGGGCTGGCGCATCGGCTTCATGGTGGGCAACCCGGACCTGGTGGCGGCGCTCACGCGCATGAAGAGCTATCACGACTACGGTACCTTCACGCCGCTGCAGGTGGCCGCCATCGCCGCGCTGGAAGGCGACCAGCAATGCGTCAAGGAGATCGCCGCGCATTACCAGACGCGCCGCGACGTGCTGGCGCGCGGGCTGATCGAGTCGGGCTGGCCGGTGGAGATCCCCAAGGCTTCGATGTACATCTGGGCCCGCATTCCCGAGCCGTATCGCGCCCTCGGCTCGCTGGAGTTCTCCAAGCAGCTGCTGGCCAAGGCCAAGGTCTGCGTCTCGCCCGGCATCGGCTTTGGCGACTACGGCGACGAGTACGTGCGCTTTGCGCTGATCGAGAACGAAGCGCGTATCCGCCAGGCGGTGCGCGGCATCAAGGCGATGTTCCGCGCCGACGGGCTGGTCAAGGTGCCGGTGGACGAGCAGCATCCGCACGCGCCCAAGGCGCGCGAGTGATGCCGCTCTGAAGCACGCGCCCCAGGCATGGCATGGGGCGCGTCAGCTCAGCGCCGCAGCCAGGGGGTGGCTGCCAGGTGGCCATGGGCTTTCGAAAAACGATTGCACCATGGCATCGCTCACTTCCTCGGGGTTCGCGATACGCCAGCGCGGCGCGTTGTCCTTGTCCACGATCAGCGCGCGCACCCCTTCGATGAAGTCGCCCCGCGTGAAGGCATTCGATACCACCCCAAGCTCCATGCGGAAGCAGTCGGCCAGGTCCAGGCGCCGGCCGCGCAGCAGCAGTTCACGGGTGACGGCGGCCATCAGGGGCGAGCGGCTGCGCAGCGTTGCCAGCGTGCGCGCGGCCCACTCCGCGTAGCGCGGATCCGCTTCGGTGGACAAGCTGGCGATCAGGTCTGCCAGGCTGGCCTCGGGCCGGAAATGCCGCAGCAAGGCCGGCAAGACTTCCAGCATCGGTGCCTCCGCCGCGCTCGGCAGGGTAGCGGTGGCAGCCGCGGCCGCGCCGAGGGCGCCGCGCAGGTTTGCCAGCGTATCGCCGCGCCACGAAATGCCGGCCAGCGTCTGTTCCAGTGCCTCCAGGGCCGTGCTGTGGATGGCGATATCGGCCAGCCCGCACAGCAGCGTATCCGCCGCGCCCAACGTCACGCCGGTCAGCCCGACATAAAGCGCCAGCGGCAACTGCAGCCTGGACAGGAAATGGCTTGCGCCCACATCCGGCACCAGCCCGATGCCGGTTTCGGGCATGGCTACGCGCGAGCGCTCGGTGACCACGCGCAGATGCGCGGCCTGTGCCAGCCCCATGCCGCCGCCCATGACGATGCCGTCCATCAGCGCCACCAGCGGCTTGGAATACCGATGCAAGCGGTAGTCCAATTGGTATTCGTCAACGAAGAATTGCCGATGCAGGGGCGTGCCGGCGTGGAAGCTGTCGTATAGCGCGCGGATATCGCCACCGGCGCAGAAGGCCTTGCTGCCCGCGCCGCGCAGCAGCACCGCGACGATGTCGGTGCGCCCGGCCCAGGCCGCAAGCTGCGCATCGAGTGCGCCGATCATCGGGTAGGACAGGGCGTTCAGCTGGCGCGGCCGGTTGAGCGTGATCACGCCGACGCCGTTGATTTCCTGGAAGCGGACCTCGGGTTCGGCGGCATGCGCTTGCTGGCTGGCGTCGTTGGGGTTCGGGGGCATGGCGTGCTCCTAGGCGTTGCGCCATTGCGGCGCGCGTTTTTGCAGGAAGGCGTTCACGCCCTCGCGCTGGTCCTCGCCGTCGAACAGGTCGACAAAGCGCTCGCGCTCCAGCGCCAGCGCCGGTCCGCGCGCCACGCCCTGGCGCGCCAGGTGCACCAGTTGCTTGCTGAAGGCGGCCGCGCGCGGACTCACGTTGCAGGCGCGCCCGGCCAGGCGCAGCGCCGCGTCGAGCGCATGGCCAGCAGGCACGACTTCTTCCACCAGGCCGATGCGCAGCGCGGTCGCGGCATCCACCTTTTCATTGCACAGGATCATGCGCTTGGCCCAGCCTTCGCCCACCAGCCAGGGCAAGGTCTGGGTGCCGCAGCCGCACGGCAACAGGCCGACACCTGCCTCGGGCAGCGCCATCTGCGCCTGTTCCTCGGCAATGCGCACGTCGCAGGCCAGCGCGCATTCCAGGCCGCCGCCCATGGCATAGCCGTTGATGGCGGCGATCACCAGCGGGCGCGCATTCTGCAGCGCTTCGAAGGCGGCGCCGAAGCGCTGCGCCATCACGCGCGCATGGGCGCGGTCGCCGTCGGCAAAGCCGTTCAGGTCGGCGCCGGCGCTGAAGAAGCGGCTGCCGTCTCCGGTGATGACGATGGCCCGCACGCGTGCATCGGCATTCAGCGTGGCCACCAGCTGGCGCAGCTGTTCCAGGCCTTCGGCGTTGAAGGCGTTGGCGGGCGGGCGCTTCAGGGTGAGACGGGCGATATGCCCGTCGATCGCGTGGTCGATCATGCTGCCCGCTCCTGTTGCGAGAGGTACTGGCGGATCACGCCCGAGAAGTCCAGCTGGCCGTCGCCGGCCTGGCTCATCGCCTGGTAGATCTGCTGCGCCAGGGCGCCCAGGAGGAGCGGCTGCCGCACGCTGCGGGCGGCGTCCGCGGCCAGGCCCAGGTCCTTGAGCATCAGGTCCGCGCCAAAGCCGCCGCTGTAGCCGCGCGAGGCGGGCGCGGTCTCGATCACGCCGGGATAGGGGTTGCAGGTGTCGGCGGCCCAGCAGCGGCCGGTGGAGGTATTGACGATGCCGGCCAGCACGCCAGCGTCGATGCCCAGCTTCACGCCGAGCGCCATCGCTTCCGAGACGCCGATCATCGAGATGCCGAGGATCAGGTTATTGCAGATCTTGGCCACCTGGCCGGTGCCGGTATCGCCGCAGCGCACCACATTGCGGCCCATGCCGGCCAGCACCGGCTGCAATTGCGCGAACAGCGCCTGCTCCGCGCCCACCATGAAGGTCAGGGTGCCGGCCTGGGCGCCGCCGGTGCCGCCGGAGACGGGGGCATCGGCCATCGGGTTGCCGCGCTTGCCGGCCTCCAGGGCCAGCGCGCGGATGGTGGCGGGGTCGATGGTGCTCGAATCCACCAGCGGCACGCCCGGGCGCACGCCGGCGAGCACGCCTTCCGGATCGAGATAGGCGGCACGCACGTGGGCGGCAGCCGGCAGCATGGTGATCACGAAGTCGGCTTCGGCCACGGCCTTGCGGGCGGATTGCGCAACGGCCGCGCCATCGGCCTGCAGGGAGGCGAGCGCGGCGGCGTTGAGGTCGAATACGGTGAGGCTGTGGCCGGCCTTGAGCAGGTTGCGGGCCATGGGCGCGCCCATGTTGCCGAGGCCGATGAAGGCGATATGCATATTGTCTCCTTGATCAAGAGTCACGGACGCGGACCAGGTCGCGGTGACTTCCGGATTGCGATTGTTTCTCCCCACGCCCGCCGCGCGGGAGTGGAGAGCGGGCCAGGGGCATTTTCCATGCAGCCCGTGCCCTTCCCGCGGCTCGTCAACGCAGGCTGATCGTCGTATTCACGCCATCATTCACCGTGGCGTCGTCGAACCAGCGTGCCGTCACCGTCTTGGTCTGCGTATAGAACTGCACCACCTGCTTGCCGTAGGGCCCGAGATCGCCCAGCTTGGAGCCGCGCGAGCCGGTGAAGCTGAAGTAGGGCACCGGTACCGGGATCGGGATATTGATGCCGACCTGGCCGACATCGATCTCGCTCTGGAACTTGCGCGCCGCGGCGCCGCTCTGGGTGAACACGCCGGTGCCGTTGCCGAAGGGGTTGCGGTTGACCAGGGCGATCGCCTCGTCCAGCGTGTCGACCCCGATCACCAGCAGCACCGGACCGAAGATTTCCTGGGTGTAGATGGACATGTCCGTCGTGACGTCGGCGAACACCGTCGGCCCGACGAAATTGCCGTCGGGATAGCCGGGCACCTGCACCTCGCGCCCATCCAGCGCCAGGGTGGCGCCTTCGCGCACGCCGGCGTCGATCAGGCCGAGCACGCGCTGCTTTGCCGCAACCGAGACCACCGGGCAGACATCGGTGCCGGGCTCGCTGCCCGCGCCGACCTTGAGCGTCCTGGCCTTCGCCACCAGATCAGGCAGCCAGTCGCGCGCCGCCCCTACCAGCACCGCCACGGAGGTCGCCATGCAGCGCTGGCCGGCAGCGCCGAAGGCCGCGCCCACCAGGGCGTTGAGGGTGTGCTCGCGGTGCGCATCGGGCAGCACCACGGCGTGGTTCTTGGCGCCCATCATCGACTGCACGCGTTTGCCGTGCGCGCCGGCCAGGTTGTAGACGTGGGTGCCGACGGCGGTGGAGCCGACGAAGGAAACCGCCTTGATGTCCGGATGCGTGCACAGGGCGTCCACGACCTCGCGGGCGCCGTGCACCACATTCAGCACGCCCGCCGGTACGCCGGCCTCGACCGCCAGCCTGACCAGCTCCATGGTGGACAGCGGGTCCTGTTCCGAAGGCTTGAGCACGAAGGTGTTGCCGCACACGATCGCCATCGGGAACATCCACAGCGGGATCATGGCCGGGAAGTTGAACGGCGTAATGCCCGCGCACACGCCGATGGGCTGCTGCAGGGTGTAGGTGTCGACCGTGGCCGCCACATTCTCGGCAAAGCCGCCTTGCTGCAGCGTGCCGATCGAGCAGGCGTGCTCCACCACTTCCAGGCCGCGGAAGATATCGCCTTCGGCATCGGCCAGGGTCTTGCCTTGTTCGGCGGTCAGGATGGCGGCGATGCGCTTGCTGTGCTCGCGGATCAGCGCCTGGTAGCGGAGCATGATGCGCAGGCGCGCGCCGAGCGGCGTATGGCGCCAGGTGGCGAAGGCACGCTGGGCCGCGCCCACGGCCGCATCGACTTCGGCCGCGGTGGCCAGCGGTACGCGCGCCAGGATTTCCTGCGTGGCGGGATTGACCACCGGGCGGAACTCGGTGGCCGCGGATTCCACCCATTCGCCGTTGATCAGCAGCTTGACGGTGGGCGCGGCGGCGCTGGCGCCGGTTGCGGTTGTGGGCTGGGCACTCATTGGGTAGGTCTCCGTCGGTTCTAGGTTTGGGTGGTGCAATGGTTGGGGGCGGCCAGGGGGACCGTGCCGCTCACAGGCTGCGCGCGATCAGCATGCGCTGGATCTCGCTGGTGCCTTCGTAGATCTGGGTGATGCGCGCGTCGCGGTAATGACGCTCGACCGGATAGTCTTCCAGATAGCCGTAGCCGCCGTGGATCTGCAGCGCCTTGGAGCACACGCGCTCGGCCAGTTCGGAGGCGTAGAGCTTGGCCTGCGAGGCCTCGGACAGGCAGGGCAGGCCGGCCGTGCGCATATGCGCGGCGCGGTGCACCAGCAGGCGTGCGGCGTTCAGCTCGGTGGCCATGTCGGCCAGCATATTGGCGATGGGCGGATGCTCGCGCAGCGGGCGGCCGAACTGCACACGCTCGGCAGCGTAGCGGCAGGCCGCCTCGAAGGCGGAACGGGCGATGCCGAGGGCCTGCGCGCCGATGCCGATGCGCCCGCCTTCCAGGTTGGACAGGGCGATGCGCAGGCCCTCGCCGGGTTCGCCGAGCAGGGCGTCGTGCGGCACATGGCATTCCTCCAGCGTGATGGCGCAGGTGTCGGATGCGCGGATGCCCAGCTTGCGCTCCGGCGTGTGTACCACGAAGCCGGGCGTATCGGTGGGCACGACGAAGGCGGAGAGGCCTCGCTTGCCTTGCTCCGGCTCGGTGGAGGCGAAGACGATGGCCACGCCGGCACGCTGGCCGTTGGTGACGAACTGCTTGCTGCCGGACAGCACCCAGCCCGCTTCCGTGCGACGGGCACGGGTGCGCAGGTTATGGGCCTCCGAGCCGGCTTGCGGCTCGGTCAGGCAAAAGGCGCCGATCATCTCGCCGCTGGCCAGCCGCGGCAGGTAGCGTTCTTTCTGTGCCTGGGTGCCGTAGTGCAGGATGGGCCCGCAGCCCACCGAATTGTGTACGCTCATCAGCGTGGCGCAGGCGGCACAGCCGGCGGCGATCTCCTCGATGGCCAGCGCGTAGGCGATGTAGTCGGTATAGGTGCCGCCCCACTCCTCCGGCACGATCATGCCGAGCAGGCCGAGTCCGCCCATCTCCGCCACCACTTCCGCCGGCAGCTGGCTGGCCTGGTCCCATGCCGCCGCATTCGGCGCGAGCCGCTCGCTGGCGAAGGCGCGAGCGGTGTCGCGGATCATGGTTTGCTGTTCGGTGAATTCGTGTTGCATGGCTGCTCTGGTGGAGGCGGGGTCGGGGCAGGTAAGGCGTGCCTGCTGTGTCTGTCGTATCCGTCGGTCCCATCCGGGATGGGCCTGGCAGCAGTGTAGGAAGACAGCCGGGCGGCTCCTATGCCAGAATCCGCCAACCTTGCTGAACTCGTTTGCCACTGCCGGCTTGGCGGCAGGGCAACCCATCCCCTTTTGTTGCGTCCATGGAAAAACACAGCGTCGCCATTTGTTTCGTGCATCACGCCATTGCGGGGCTGCGCTCGCGCGGTATTGCGCCAGAGCCGGTGCTGCAGGCGGCCGGCATTGCGCCGGCCTTGCTGGCGGTGCCGCAGGCGCGCGTGTCCTCCGCCAGCTACAGCGCCCTATGGCTGGGCGTAGCCGCCGCGCTGGACGATGAATTCTTTGGCCAGGATTCGCGCCGCATGAAATGCGGCAGCTTTGCCATGCTGTGCCATGCGGTGGCCGGCAGCAGGACGCTGGCGCAGGGGCTGGAGCGGGTGGTCCGGTACTTCCGGCTCCTACTGGACGATATCGGCGTACGTCTCGAACGCGAGGGCGTCGGCCAGGGCGAGGCCGAAGGGGAAAAGGATGGCAGCGAGGATCCTGCGCGCAGGGGCAGGCGAGCCGCCCTGGTACTGGCCGCGACCTCGGACCGCGCGCCCGGCGTATTCGCCCAGGAGACCATGCTGATCATGCTGCACGGGCTGATGAGCTGGCTGATGCGTCGGCGCGTGCCCGTGCTGCTGGCCGCTTTCAGCTACCCCGAGCCGCCCTATGCGGCGGAGTACCGCCTGATGTATTCGCGCCACCTCGCGTTCGACCAGCCCGCCACGGCGCTGGTGTTCGACGCGGCCTGGCTGGACCAGCCGGTGCACCAGGACGAGCGCAGCCTCAAGGCGTTCCTGCGTGATGCGCCGCACAATGTGGTGGTCAAGTACACCGACCGCGCCAGCGTCATGGCCCGCGTGCGCCGCCAGTTGCGCGCCCAGGCGCCGGAGCAGTGGCCAACCTTCGACCGGCTGGCGCATGACGTGCACATGTCGCCATCGTCGTTGCGGCGGCGGCTGATGGAGGAGGGCGGCACTTACCAGCAGTTGAAGGACGAAATGCGGCGCGACCTGGCCATCGAGGCCTTGAGCCATTCCAGCCGCCCGCTGGCGGAAATCGCGGCCGAGCTTGGCTTCGCCGAACCGGGGGCTTTCCACCGGGCGTTCCGGCGCTGGACCGGGCTGCGGCCCGGCGCCTACCGCGCCACGCCGGCGCAGGCCTGATGTCCTGGTTCAGGAATCTAGCGCTGCACGGACGGAACGCCGGCCGCGGCGGGCGTTCCCGCGCCGGCGCCGGCCGGCGTGGTATAGGCCAGCATGCGGTTGCGCCCGGACAGCTTCGCCATATAGAGGGCCGTATCGGCGCGTGCGGTGAGTTGAGCCAGGGTCTCGCCGGGTTGCCACTCCGCATAGCCGCCGCTGACGGTGTAGCGCACCGTGCCGAAGGGGCCGGTGACGCGGTTGGCCTGGGCCTGCGCGCGGATGCGCTCGGCCGCGTGGCTTGCTTCCCCCTGCGCGCTGCCGGGCAGCAGCACCACGAATTCCTCGCCGCCCATGCGGCCGATGCGGTCGGGCGTGCGCAGGCTGGCCGCTGCCAGCCGGGAGAATTCAGCCAGCACGGCGTCCCCGGCGGCATGGCCGAAAGTGTCGTTGACCGACTTGAAATGATCGATATCGACGATCAGCAGCACTGGCGGGCGGCCACCGCGAGCGGCGCGCGCCAGCTCCCGCCCGGCTTCCTCCTCGAACGCCATGCGGGACATCGCGCCGGTCAGGAAATCGGTATTGGCGATGGCTTCCAGCCGGCGCACCATGGCATCGTGGATCATCAGCACCGCGCCCATGCTCAGTGCGGGCGTGACCAGGGCACCGACTATCAGGAAGGCCAGATTCAGCCCGGGGGCGGTCAAGGTTGCGGGATCGTCCATGACCGACAGTGCAGAGAGCAAGCCGCGCAAGGCGTGGCCGCCGGCAAAGATAAAGGCGAAGCCGGCCGTGGTCAGGTAATGGCTGGAAGGGCGGCCGCGCGGGCGGTGGCGTACCAGGGCGATGCCTACCAGGGCGCAAAGCGTTGCGTTGAAGGCCGACGCGATCACCACGCGCGTATTGAAGTCATTGAATACGTAGCGCCACGTCGCGATGCCGGCAACCGTGGCAAGGGTGCCGACGGCCAGTGCTCGCCAGTTCGGCTCGCGCCCGCAGAAGCGCAGGGTGGCGGCCAGGAACAAGGCAAGCGCCCACGACAGGCCTGCGTTGGCCACCACGATCGACAGCACGTCGGGGATCTTGCCGCGCAGTGCAATCAGCACCAGCGCCGGCGTGGCGATCAGGTTGGCTTGCCACCATAGCGTCACGCCGGGCTGGCCGCAGCGGCGCAGCGACCAGACGATGGCCAGCATCATGGCGCTGAGCGCTGCTGTGACGACCAGCATGGCGAGCGTGTCCGACATCTGACGGTTTCCTCCGGGTCTGGTGATTTGTGCCTGGCGCCTGGCTATCACGTTGCAATCGGCGTGCGGCGTTCTGGAGAATATCGCGGCGGCCCGCTCCGCACTCCCTCCCGCGTATGCGGAGCCTTGGCCGCCCGGCGCGGCGCTAGAATGGCTGGTAATGCCGTTTTGATCGGCGCGGCGCATCAATAAAAGTGGTGCGGCCATGCCCAGCACTGGCGGGGCCGTGGTCCCGGCTTTGCCGCCGGGGCCTGGCGCGCCGCCATGATACTCGTCTTCACAGCCATTTGGCCCGCGCACGATGCAACAAATCAGATTCGACCTCGGTGACCTGCAGGCCATGGTGGCGGTTGTGGAGCAGGGCGGTTTCCGCGCCGCAGCCGAAGCGCTCAGCCTGTCCCAGCCAGCGCTCTCGCGCCGCATCGAAAAGCTCGAACAGGCGCTCAACGTGAGACTGTTCGAGCGCACCACGCGCCGGGTCACCCTCACGCTCGTGGGGCGGGAGTTTGCCGCCAGGGCCCGCGCCCTGCTGGCGGAAGTGGAGTCCTCGCTGCTGGGCATCGGAGATCCGGCGGTGACGCACGGTGGCGAAGTGACCGTTGCCTGCGTGCCGTCGGCCGCTCACTATTTCCTGCCGGCGGTGATCGGCTGTTTTCATGCGCAATATCCCAATGTTCGCGTCAAGATCGTGGATGAAGGCGCCAATGCCGTGCTGCACAGCGTAGCCAGCGGCGAAGCGGATTTTGGCTTGAACTTTATCGGTACCCAGGAGGCAGACCTCAAGTTCGAACCGCTGCTGCGCGATCCTTTCGTACTGGCCTGCCGCCGCGACCACCCGCTGGCGCGGCGGCGCTCGGTGGCGTGGGCCGAACTGGGCAAGCACACCCTGGTGGCCCTGGCCAGATCGAGCGGCAACCGGCTGCTGCTTGACCTCGCGCTGGCCGACACGCCGGTGCGGCCGGCCGCCTTTTACGAAGTGCGCCATGTCAGCGGCGTGCTGGCGCTGGTGGAGGCCGGGCTCGGCGTGGCGGCAGTGCCCCGCCTGGCGCTGCCCGGCGGCGATGGCGCGGCGCTTGCGGCAGTGCCTTTGCGCGCGCCGGCAGTATCCCGCACGCTGGGCATCCTGCGGCGCCGTGGAGCGATGCTGCCGCCGCACGCGCAGGCACTGTACGACCTGGTCGGGCAGGCCGTACCCAAGCGCGGCCGGGCCTTGCGCCCGCCACGGGAAGACACGCGGGATGCTGGCAGTATTGATGCGTAAAAACGATCAAAGCCAAGAAAGTTTGCATTATCGCGGCACGCCGGCCTTGCATAGAATGTGCAGCCTGCCCGGTGGAGACAACGTGGCAGGCCGGTTTCCCTTCAATGCCCATCGAGAGTGCATATGTCCATTTCATCCGCCGCCGTGCTGGTCCCCGCCGTCAACCCACTCCGCAGGAATGCTGTAAAGCCCCATGCCAGGCCCCTGCTGGCCCTGATATTGGCGGGCATGGCCAGCCTTGCCCTGGGCGTTGGGAACGCGCTGGCCGACGAAGTCAAGGTCATGAACTCGGGGGGCTTCACTGCGGCCTACAAAGCGCTTGGCCCGGATTTCGAGAAGGCCACGGGTCATAAGCTGTCGACCGCGTGGGGTCCCTCCATGGGCAAGTCGCCCGAAGCCATTCCCAACCGCCTGGCGCGGGGCGAGCACGCCGACGTGGTGATCATGGTGGGCTATGCGCTGGACGACCTGATCAGGCAGGGCAAGGTGGTGCCCGACAGCAAGGTCGCGCTGGCCGATTCACGCATTGGGCTCGCGGTGCGGGCGGGCGCACCCAAGCCCGATATCAGCACGGTCGACGCATTCCGCGACACGTTGCTGAAGGCCGCCTCCATCGCCTATTCGGACAGTGCCAGCGGCGTGTACGTGGAAAAGGAGATGTTCAGGAAGCTGGGCATCGAAGAACAGGTCAAGGGCCGCGCCCATATGATCGAGAAAACCCCCGTGGGCAGCGTGGTGGCCAAGGGCGACTACGAGGTCGGCCTGCAGCAGGTCAGCGAACTGTTGCCGGTGCCGGGTACCACGTTCGTGGGCAAGATTCCCGAGGCCGTGCAGAGCATCACCACCTTCGCTGCAGGCGTGCCGGTCAATGCCGAGCATCCGGACGCCGGCCGCGCCCTGATCCGCTACCTGGCGTCTCCCGCAGCGCGTGCCGATATCGAGCGCAGCGGCATGGACCCGGTGGTCGATCCGAAGGCTGCGCAGTAACCCGCCACGGCCCCCCGATGGGAGGCGGGAGCTGCAAATGCCGCCGCACACGCTGGATTACGCAGTTGGCGGCTCCCAGTCAAACCACCCCTCTCCCCAACCCTCGCGCGGCCGCTGCTGCGGGATCGGCAGGGGCGGCCTGGATGGTCTCGCGCAGCGCCTGCGCACCGGCGCCCGCCAGGACGGCGTCGTTCTGCGGCGTATGAATGCGGCTGCACAGTACATTGCGGTAGTGGCGCTCCAGCGGATTGCCGCGCGACAGGGCGGGATTGCCGGCCAGTCTGAGCGCCAGTTCGACGGCGGCGATCGCGTTGTCGGTCACAGTGAGCTTGAGCAGGCCGCCATCGGTGGCGCTGGCCGGGGCGCCGGCATCCGCGTCGGTACAGAAACGGTCCAGCAGTATGCGGTTGGCCAGGAGCCAGCCGTCGATGCGGCCTACCGCTTCCTGGAAACGCGGCAGGGTGGCGAGCGGTGCGCCCAGGCTGCCGGGCGCGCGCAGCTTGAGCCACGCGACGAACCAGTCGCGGGCGCTGCGCGCCACGGCGTCGTACAGCGCGCCGAGCAGGACGGCGCTCCAGACGGCCCAGGCCGGGTCATGGCGTTGCGCCCAGTCTTCCGGCTGGCGCAGATCGACCGCATGGGCGGCGGGCAGTGGCGTGTTGTCGAAGACCACGTCGTGGCTGCCGGTGGCGCGCATGCCGAGGTGGTCCCAGGTTGGCAGCACGGTGATGCCGGGCGCGTCGCGGGGCACCAGGAATACGCCGGTGCGCGGGCTGGGCTCATCGGTGCGTCCCCACACGGCCAGCCAGCTCAGCGCCGGGATGCCGGTGGCATACACCTTGTGGCCGGACAGCAGCCAGCCGTCGCCATGGCGGCGCGCTACGGTGGCCGGCATGCCGCCGCGCGCGGGCGAACCGAGGTCGGGTTCCACGCGCAGCGAGTTGATCAGCGCACCACGATCCACCGCGCTGCGTTGTACCGCTTCCCGCACGGCAGCGGGCCATTGCGTATCCTGCGCGAGGCTGCGATGGCCGAGGGTCTGCATCACCAGCACCAGCGCAGTGGACGGATCGCCCGCAGCCACGTGCTGGATCACGCGGCGCGCATCCGCCAGCCCAGTGCCGCTGCCGCCGAGGGTGCGCGGCACGGTGAGGGCGAGCAGGCCAAGCTGGTGGAGTTCGGCGATATTCTCAAAGGCAAAGGTGGCGTCGCGGTCGTGGCCGGCGGCGCGCGCGGCAAAGCGCGCGGAGAGCGCGCGCAAGGCCTCTTCCGGAGGGGGCGGGCGCGGTGTGAGACCATCGTCGGGACCTGGCGCCGGTACGGCGGGCGCGAAACCGGCTTCGCTGTGCCAGTCGGAAATTCGCCGCCTTGCGGTAGTACCGCTGGACTGCAAGCTCATGCTTTCCCCTGTTGTCTTGTGGTGTTGTGCCGTGCCTGCCTTGTTGGGGGGGCACGGCCGCGCTCAATGACAGATCTGCCCGCTCTCGACCAGCATCATGTTGAAAGCCGCCTCGCCCGCGGCGGCTTCCCGCAGCCGGCCAAGCCGCCCGTCGCGCTGCCAGCGCGCCAGCAGCTGTTCCAGGTAGCGGGCGGACTGCGCATCCGGCTCGCGCAGCGTCAGCGCCGCGCCCTCGCCATTGAGCACGAGCGGCGCCGCCACGAAGAAGCGCCATTCGGACAGGCGCATCACGCGCCCGGCCAGCGCGGCGTCTTCCGCCACCGCGGCGCATTCGCCGCGGCGAAATGCCAGCAGCGCCTGCAGCGGGGAGGGGTAGCGGCGCAGTTCGGCCCCGGCCCGGGCCAGTGCCGCCTGGAAGGGGCTGCCCTCGCTGACGCAGGCGGTCTTGCCGCCAAGTGAATCGAGCCGGTCGACCGGCGTGAAGCGCAGCGTCAACAGGGTGCCGCGCGCGGTGGCCGGCGCCTGCACGGAGGCCGTGCGGGGATGGCGGCTATCCGCCGCCGCGCCGAAGGCAAGATCGAAACCGGGTGACTGGGTGCTGCCCGCCGCCGGCAGATGACGCAGCCTGACGGGCAAGCCAAGCGCCCGGCCGAGTTCGGCGGCCAGCCCGGCTTCGCCCGGATCGGGCTCCGGCACCAGCGGGCGGCCCGGCGGCGTGGCGCGCGGATAGGCGTGCACGCCGACCACCAGTTCGCCGCGCGCCTGGGCCTGGCGCAGCAGGGGGCCGGGCCCGGGGTCAGCTTGCCGGCGCGCTTCCGAGGACAGCCACATGGGCAGGGCGGCGATACCTGCGCTCAGCACAAGCGCAGCCGCGATGGCGCGGGCCGCCCGCCGTCCTGCCACGGCGATGCCAGGCGGCAGGCGGGGCAATGCGGCGCTATGCCTGCCGTCCCGGTCCGGGTGCGGTATCGAGTCCGGACCCAGCCACCACGTGCCGTGCAGATGCCAGAGTTCATCGGGCATGGCTTCCTCGGCGGTGGGGGCGCGCCGCGAGCCGCGGGATCCGCGCGGCTACCATCCCTGGCCCAGCCCCAGCAGGCCAAGGATTTCGCGGCGCAGGCGGATCAGCTCCGGATCGTCGCGATGGCGCGGATACGCGCGGTCGATCTTGAGTTCCGCCGTGATACGGGCCGGCCGCTCGCTGAACACGATCACGCGCGTGGCCAGCAGCAGCGCTTCCTCCACATCGTGGGTGACCAGCAAGGCGGTAAAGCGCGAGCGCTGCCACAGCGAGACCAGCTCGCCCTGCATGCTCAGGCGCGTCAGGGAATCGAGCTTGCCCAGCGGCTCGTCGAGGATCAGCAGGCGCGGCTCGTTGACCAGGGCGCGCGCCAGCGCGGCGCGTTGCGCCATGCCGCCGGAAAGCTGGCGCGGATAGGCCCGTGCGAAGTCGCTCAGGCCTACGCGTGCCAGCGCGTCGTCCACGCGGGCGCGCTGGGTGCCGAGCAGCCCGCGCGCTTCCAGGCCGAGAGCGGCGTTGTCCCATACCGTGCGCCATGGATATAGCGTGGGGTCCTGGAATACCACCACCCGGCTCGGGTCCGGCCCGGCGATTGGCACGCCATCCACCGCCAGCGTGCCGCGCCGTGGCGGCTCCAGTCCGGCCACCAGCCGCAGCAGGGTGGACTTGCCGCAGCCACTGGGGCCGAGCAGGGCAACGAACTCGCCCGGCTCGGCGGTCAGGCTGACGCGGCTCAGCACCGGCAGTACCTGGTCGCGCAGCGTGAAATGGTGGCTGACCTGATCGATCGTCAGGCGCACGCCGTTGCCGGCCGGGTCTTCCACAGGCGGCACCTGGACGGGTTTCTCGAGCACGGCGCTTACCATTTGACCACGCCCTTCTGCCAGGCCAGCAGCCGGTCGCGCGAGCGGAACAGCAGCGTGATGAGTCCCGAAAACAGGAGCGCCATTACCAGCAGCGCGGCATACATGCTGGCGTAGGCGGCCCAGCCCTGGGCCCATTGGAGGTACCAGCCGAGGCCGGATTTGACCCCCAGCATCTCGGCCACCACCAGCACGGAGAACGATGAGCCCAGGCCCATGAAGAGGCCGACGAACACGCTGGGCAGCGCCGCCGGCACTGCCACCTTGAGCACCAGGAAACGCTCCCTGGCGCCCAGGGTGCGGGCCACGTCGTAATAGGCCGGGTCCACCGCCGCGACGCCGGACCAGGTCAGCACGGTGACGGGGAACCACGTCGCCAGCGCCACCAGGAAGGTGGCCGCGCTGGCGCTGCTGGGAAAGGCGAAGAACACGATCGGCAGCCAGGCCGTGGCAGGCAGCGGCCCGAGCAGGCGCAGCACCGGATGGACCCAGTAGCCGGCCCGGCTCGACCAGCCGATCGAGACACCGGTCAGGAAGCCCGCCAGCGCGCCAAGCAGGTAGCCGGTGGCCAGCAGGCGCAGCGAATGCGCCACCGCTTTCGCCAGCCGTGCATAGTCCTCGAGGAAGACCTCCAGCAGCGCCTGCGGCGGCGCAAAGAAGGGGCGCGGCAACAGGCCCAGCTTGGCGGTCGCCAGCTCCCACGCCAGCGTCAGTGCCGCCAGCACCAGCAGCCACGGGCCGGCGCGGCGCAGGGTGGCGCCAATACCGCCAAGCCGATGCTGCACGAAGGCCAGCACCAGCAGCACGGCGGCGATGCCTGCGAACAGGGAGGCGGTCTCATGGGTCAGCGGCCAGTCCTCGGGTTCCGGCCAGAATTTCACCACGGCGGCGAGCCCCAGCCAGGCCGCCCCCGCCAGCGCGCCGCCCAGCCATACGCGCGGTACGGCGGCGGGCAGGGCCAGGAATTCATCGCGCCCGTCGAAGGCGTCGTGGCCGGCCAGCGCCTGGCTGGCGGCGGGCGCTTCCAGCACGCCGTGCTGCCCGTCAGCTGAGAACGTTGGCATAGATGCGCTCCGCGAATTTATTGGAATCGGTGCCCGGACGGATGACCGACACGAGCTTGAGTTCGTCGGTGTATTGCGCCAGTTCCTTTTTCAGGTCCGCGCCAACCGGATGATGGCCGTGGGTGTGGCTCTTGAGCATGGCCACCACATCGCTTTGCGATGCCTTGGAGAATTCGGCGAAATGCCGGGCGGTTTCCTCGGGGTGGGCTACCGTCCAGTCCTGCGCCTGCAGCACGGCA
Organism: Cupriavidus sp. 96C5-1; assembly: GCF_057798855.1. Taxonomy (NCBI): domain Bacteria; kingdom Pseudomonadati; phylum Pseudomonadota; class Betaproteobacteria; order Burkholderiales; family Burkholderiaceae; genus Cupriavidus; species Cupriavidus sp. 96C5-1. The sequence continues at coordinate 58,782 of NZ_JBYOJU010000048.1, forward strand.
TGCGTGAGCGCGGCGGCGACCGGCTTGTCCTCGCGGATCAGGCTGCCGCGAATGCCCAGCACGCAGCAGGAACGGTTGGCGTATTCGTCCGACAGGTTGGTAGCCACCTCGACCAGGTTGCGTTCCTTGCGCAGCAGGTAGGTGCGCGGGTCGCCGTCGGCGGCGGCCTGGGCCTCGCCTTTCTCGAGGGCGATGCCGAGCAGGTCGGCGGGGTACTGGCGCCACTGCACGTCGCGTACGGGGTCGATGCCGCGCTTGGCCAGCAGGATGGAGAAGAAGTTCTTGGCCGGGCTTGCCATGTCGCTGACCGCCACGGTCTTGCCCTTGAGGCTCTTCAGGTCGGTCACGCCGGAGTTGCGCAAGGTCAGCAGCCGCATGCAGCCACCGTGGGTGGCGGCGGTCAGCTTGACGTCGAAGCCTTGCTCGAGCGGCTTGAGCCAGCGCAGCGCCATGCCCACGCCGGCGTCCGCCTTCCTGGTGGCGATGGCTTCGAGCAACTGGTCGGTGGACCCGCCGAAGTTGATCAGTTCCACCTCCAGCCCGTGATTGCGGAAGATGTTCTCTTTCAGCGCCGCTGCGACGGGCGCCAGGCACACGCCGCTGGCATTCCACGCCAGCTTGATCGGCTTGAGCTGGCCGGCGGCGCGGGCCTTGGCGGTCCAGACAAAGGGCGCGGCGCCGCTGGCAATGGCCAGTGTGCCGGCGGCCCGCAGCCAGCCGCGGCGGCTCAGGCCGCCTTTGCTGCCCGCGGGCGTTGGGAGGTGGAGGGCGGACGGCTGCTCTGGCGCTTGATGCATGACACTCCTCGGTAGGCTGCGGGATGCGGGATGTGAACGATATGCACCATGCTAAGAACTGGTTCGCTGCAATAGAACGAATTTGTTGGCACAAGCTTGCACGCGCAGCGACTAATGCGGCGGCTGCATATGCTTGTACCCGCGCGGCGGCGGGTGGCGGTAGTGGGGTAAGATCGCCGGTTTTCATCCCGGACAGGCCGATGCAAGCGCAGGCAGTTGCCGCCCCGAGGCGGGTGGATATCGTGGTGTATCCCGGATTCAAGGCGATGGAGGCAGTCGGCCCGATGACGGTGTTCGACTACGCCAATGTGCGGCTGTCCCAGCGCGGGCAGCCGCCGGCCTATGCCACGCGCGTGGTGGCGCTGGAGACCGGTCCGGTGCGCTCGGACACGCTGATGACGCTGGAAGCCACGGCTCGGCTCGACACCGTGCTGCTGCCTGATATCGCACTGATCGTCGGCGCACGCGACATCGAGCGCGCCATGGACGAGGCGCGGGGCATCGTGCCCTGGGCACGCGCGGTGGCCCCGCGCATCGGGCGGCTGATCGCGCTGTGCTCGGGCACGTTCTTCCTCGCCGCGGCGGGCCTGCTCGACGGGCGCCGCGCCACCACGCACTGGAGCGTGGCGGCGCTGCTGCGCCAGCGCTTCCCGGCGGTGGAGGTGGACGCCGACGCGATCTTTATCCGGCAGGGTAACCTGTGGACTTCGGCTGGGGTGACCGCCGGCATCGACCTGGCGCTGGCGGTAGTGGAGGAGGACCTGGGGCGCGAACTGGCGCTGGATCTGGCGCGCGAACTGGTGGTGTACCTCAAGCGCCCTGGCGGGCAATCGCAGTACAGCCTGCATCTGGCCAGCCAGGCCACCAGCCACGCAGGCATCCGCGGCGTGCAGGACTGGATCCTGTCCGACCTGGCCCATGATTTCACGCTGGCCGGGATGGCGGCGCGGGTCGCGATGAGCGAGCGGAATTTCCGCCGCGTATTCGCCCGCGAGGCGGGCGCCAGCCCGATGGCGTTTATCGAATCGGCACGGATCGAAGGCGCCCGGCGGCTGCTGGAGCAAGGCGACCTGCCGCTCAAGGCGATTGCCGCGCGTACCGGCTTCGGTTCCGACGAGGGCTTGCGGCGCGCCTTCCTGCGCCAGCTGGGCATCACGCCGCGCGAGTATCGCGAGCGCTTCGGGGCCGTGCAGGGCTAGGCGGGCCTTACTGGCTGGCGGAATTGGCAGGCGCGGCAGCCGGGCCGGTGGCGGTGCCGGGCGCGTTGGTGTGCAGCGCGGCATCCTGGCTTGCCGGGGTGTCGGCAGCGGCACCTGCCGGACCGTTCTGGGTGCCGCTGTCCTGCGAGCGCTGGCGGCCCCTGCCACGGCCACCGCCTCGCCCGCCGGTCTGGAGCGGTGCGGCATGGTTTTGCCGCAGTTCCTGGTTGATGCTGTCCACCGTGCGTGGCGGCGGCGTCATGCGCGCAAAGTTGCTGTTGATCGCGTTCATGGCTTCGTCCCCGCCGGCGGGCGAACCCTGGGCGAAGGCGGCGGGCGACAGCAACAGCGTGGTCACCAGGGGAATCAGGCGGAGAGTGCGGGCGCTGCGGGTCATCGTGAAATCCTTCGGGATTGTCGCTACCGCGGTGGCCGGCCACGGGGCCGTGCCCGCTTTCGGACGATGCAGGCGCGCGATCTCGCCGGATGCTAGCAGCGCGGCCGGACGCAGTGCAAGGCGCCGCCGGGCGGATTCTGTTTCAGCGGTAGCCAGCCCGTTTCAAGGTATTACCAAGCGGCGCCGGCTGCGCTGGAGTGGCCTGCCCCGGATTCTGCCCGATTCGTCAGGCGCCTGGCGGTCAGGGGAAGGAGGGAGGTAAACGGGAGAGCATGACCGGCGGAGGGCACCCGCCCGCCGCTTCAGTAGGAGCGCAGTGCAATGCCCCAGCGCTGCGGCATGGCCGGCGGGGGGCGGTGCCCCCGCCACAACAGCGCGGTTCAGAGCTGCGCCGCGTGGTGCCGGATATGGTCCTCGATAAACGTCGAGATGAAGTAATACCCGTGATCGTAGCTCGCGTGCCGGCGCAGCGTCAGCGGCTGGCCGACGGCGGCGCAGGCCGCTTCCAGGGCTTCGGGATAGAGCTGTTCGGCCAGGAATTTGTCCGCCAGGCCCTGGTCCACCAGAATCCCGCGCGGGAAGGGTGCCGCCGCCTGGCGCGCCATCAGTGCGCTGGCGTCGTACTGCTCCCAGGTGGCGCGATCATCGCCCAGGTAGCGGCCAAGGGCCTTGTGACCCCACGGGCAGCGCGTCGGCGCCGCGATCGGCGCGAAGGCCGACACCGAGCGGAAGCGTGCGGGATGCCGTTGCGCCAGCACCAGCGCGCCGTGGCCGCCCATCGAGTGGCCGAACACGCCAACGCGTCGCGGATCGGCGGGCAGCGCCGTGGTGACCAGCCCGAACAGCTCCTCCGTCACATAGCTTTCCATGCGCCAGTATTGGCTCCATGGCGCCTGCGTGGCATCCAGGTAGAAGCCCGCGCCCACGCCAAAATCCCATGCCTCGGCCTCGCCGGCAATGCCGGTGTCGCGCGGGCTGGTATCGGGCGCCACCAGGATCAGGCCGTGCTCGGCGGCAAAGCGCTGGGCGCCGGCCTTGATCATGAAGGTTTCCTCGGTGCAGGTCAGGCCGGCCAGGTAGAACAGCGCGGGCAGGCGCTGTTCGGGCCGGGCCAGCGCCTGCGGGGGCAGGAACACCGAGAAACGCATCGGCAGGCCGATGGCGCTGGAGGCGTGCCGGTAAAAGCGCTGTACGCCGCCGCAGCAACCGTGTTCGGAAAGGAGTTCGAGCATGGCCGGCCTCAGTACAGCACGACCGAGCGGATCGACTCGCCGCGCTTCATCAGGTCGAAGCCCTCGTTGATGCGCTCCAGCGGCAGGGTGTGGGTGATCAGGTCGTCGATATTGAGCTTGCCTTCCATATACCAGTCGACGATCTTCGGCACATCGGTACGGCCGCGCGCGCCGCCGAAGGCCGAGCCCTTCCATTCGCGGCCCGTCACCAGCTGGAACGGGCGGGTGGAGATTTCCGCGCCGGCCTCGGCCACGCCGATGATGATGGACTTGCCCCAGCCCTTGTGGCAGCACTCCAGCGCCTGGCGCATGACCTTGGTGTTGCCGATGCATTCGAAGGAGTAGTCGGCGCCGCCATCGGTAAGCTGCACGATGTGGTCCACCACGTTCTCCACTTCGTTCGGGTTGATGAAATGGGTCATGCCGAACTTGCGCGCCATGGCTTCGCGGCCCGGGTTCAGGTCCACGCCGATGATCTTGTCGGCGCCGACCATCCTGGCCGCCTGGATCACGTTCAGGCCAATGCCGCCCAGGCCGAACACCACCACATTGGCACCGGCTTCCACCTTGGCGGTGAACAGTACCGCGCCCACGCCCGTGGTCACGCCGCAGCCGATATAGCAAACCTTGTCGAAGGGCGCGTCCGGACGGATCTTGGCCAGCGCGATTTCCGGCACCACGATGTGGTTGGCGAAGGTGGAGGTACCCATGTAATGGAAGATGGGCTTGCCGTCGATGGAAAAGCGCGAGGTGCCGTCGGGCATCAGGCCCCGTCCCTGAGTGCTGCGGATGGCCTGGCACAGGTTGGTCTTGCGCGACAGGCAGAACTTGCACTGGCGGCATTCCGGCGTGTAGAGGGGAATGACATGGTCGCCGGGCTTGAGCGAGCTCACGCCCGGACCCACGTCGGTGACGATGCCGGCGCCTTCATGGCCGAGGATGGCGGGGAAGATGCCTTCCGGATCGGCGCCGGACAAGGTGTAGTAATCGGTGTGGCAGATGCCGGTGGCCTTGATCTCCACCAGCACTTCTCCGGCGCGCGGGCCGTCCAGGTCCACGTCTTCCACGGTCAGCGGGGCTCCGGCGTTCCAGGCGATGGCGGCTTTGGTCTTCATGATTGCGTTCCTTGGTGGCGGCGGCAGCCTGGCTGCCGGCTCGATGTCCGGGGGCGAAAACCAGTGCGCGCGCCCGGCTTCAAGGGGTGCCGGGGCGGTGCTTTTCGTCTGCAGAGACTATACGTCCTTCGGACTGGCCACGGACGCCGGAAGCGGCGCTTTTGGCCCGGGGCGCCCCCAGTTTGGCCAAAATCGCGGGTCGGGTGGCCGGCTTGTTGACCATCTCCGCGGCTGCCGCTCTAATGCCAGCTTCACCCACGCGCAGCCGCTCAAGCCCAATGTCCTCGCCGTGTTGCCTGTCTGCCGCTCCGGCTACCGTGCCCATCTATCCGCTCCAGGGATGAGTACCGGACCCGAACCGCCCACCTCCCGGGCCTCGCCCGTGCAGCGCGCGCTATGGATACTGCGGGCCTTGTCCGATCCGCAGGTTCGCCGCCTCTCCGATGTGGCGCGCGCCACTGGCCTCGACCCGGCTACGGCCTCCCGCTTGCTGGAGCTGCTGGTGGCGGAAGGCTTCGTGAGCAGGGACGCGAGCCGCCGTTTCGGCATCGGCCCGGAGATCTTCCAGCTGGCCGATGTGGCGCAGCGCCGTGTCGACCTGCGCGCCCTGGCGCGGCCCAGCCTCGAGCGGCTGGTGGAAGCGTTCGAGGATACGGCGGTTCTGACGCTGGCCAGCCGTGGCGAATCGGTGGTGGCGGATATCGAACTGGGCACCTTCCCGATCCGTGCCAACTATGTGGAGATCGGTACGCGCCGGCCGCTCGGGGTGGGCGCCGGCAGCCTGGCGGTGCTGGCCTGGATGCCGGAAGCCGAGCGCGCCGTCCGGGCGCGGCTGGGAAAGGCGCAACGTGTGCGCTATCCCCGCCTGACGCCCGAAGTGATCGGGGAGCAGATCGAAGCGGCGCGCGGGAGGGGCTATGCCTTGTTCCTGGACTGGGTGGTGGACAAGATGGGCGGGATCGCCGTGCCGCTGCTCGACTACGAAGGCCGGCCCATCGGCGCGCTCAGCGTCGCGGCGCTGAGCGAACGCATCCTGGCTCGGGAGGCCAGGATGGCGCGCTTGCTGAAGGAGGAGGCGCGACGGGTTACCAGCGCCTGGGCGCGCCGGGCCTTGCCAGCTTAGCGTGGCATGCGCCGATGCACGGCTGGCGGACGGCTGCGTTCCACGCCTGTTGAAGGATTTTCAGAGGTTTTCCAGGGCATAGGCGAGCATGGCACTGCTCAGGAACGCTACCATTCCGGGGTGGTAGGCATTATGGAAATTTCTCATGGTGGGATTTTCGCTGTAAAGCAAAGCCATTCCAATATAAGCTTCCCGGCTCGGGGTATAAAAGCGGCAGGAGATTTCGTGATGCCGGTGAACCAGCCCCTGAATATGTTCGTCCGTCGGATCCGACGTGTCGATGAATTTCGATAGATCCTTGTAAAAGGCATCCCAGTCCGCGTGAACCCTTGCCCGGTCAACGTGCTCCCAGCCGTTCGTCTCCGAGAGGCTTCTCGCCTGCTCCTCATTCAGAATGTCCCGGCATTTTTCTTGATATGCGGAGTCGAGGCGGTCTGAAATCATGATTTCCTGTCCTTGCCGGGAATGAATAGGAAAATCATATCGGGCATGGCGCGCCGGTATTATCAGAAGATTCCTCTTTTTCTGCTCCCGTTTCCGCTTTGTCGACAGAAAGCGGTTTCGCATGGCTCCGCCATCGCCGTGTCCGGCCTTTCAGCTGGCCGGCCCGTGCAGCAGCGGCCGCAGCGCCTCCGGTACCTCCACCTCGAAGCGCAACACCGCGCTGGCCAGCGCCTTGCCGTAGTTGTCGAGCGCGAGGCTGCGCGAAACGCCGCCCCCGAGCGCGCCATGGGCCACGAAATTGAGCACCTGAAGCCCGTCGGCCTCGAAACGTTCGACCTTGCCCGTGACCACGCCGCCATACAGCGCCTTGAAGGCCTCGGCAGTGAGCTGGGCCTTGAGATGAGGATAGAACGCGGGTTCATAGGCGATCACCGCGGTGTTGGAGATATCGCCCTTGTCGCCCGAGCGGGTATGCGCCAGGCGCCTGAGTGGAGCTTTCATGTCATGTGCCTCGCGGCAGGTCAAAGGGGGAAAAGATCAAAGGAAATGGATATCGGAGCTGACCTGCGTGCGCGGCACCAGGGCCGACCAGACGCCGATGATCTCGCGTGTGCGTTCCTGGTGCGGTACGCGCTTGCCCGTGGAGGCCAGCCCGCATACCGCCATGCTGTCGATCTCCCGCCCGACCTTGGCGGCCTCGGCGCGGGTGCGGGTGCGCGCGGCCACGCGCACGGCGATCTCGTTGGGCTCGCAGGCCGGCGCGGGCGAGGCCGCGCCGTGGATGGCGTCGACGCCGAGAAAGTCGATGCGCAGCGCTTGCGCGTCCAGCCCGGCCCGCTGGAAACGGTGCTCCAGGATGGTCTTGGCCAGCCGGGCCTTTTCCAGGCAGCCGGGCCCGGCGTAGAAGAACATGTCCTCGCCGATAAAGCCTTCGGTGCAGCCCAGCGATACCTTGAGCGTAGCGGTGCGCGGCGTTCCGCTCACGCCGCTGATACGTACCTCGTCAGGTCCCACCTGTTCCAGTTGCGCCGTGGTGAAATCCACCACCACATCGGGTGTGATGTAGCGGCGCGGGTCGTGCACCTCGTAGAACATCTGCTCCTTCACGGTCTGCAGGTCGATGCGCCCGCCGGTGCCCGCCACCTTGGAGATCACGGCGGTGCCGCTGGCATCCACCTCGGCGATGGGGAAGGCGAGGTTCCATGGCTCGGGCACATCCTTGTAGCCGGGGTCGCCGAAGTAGCCGCCGGTCACCTGTGCGCCGCATTCCAGCAGGTGGCCGATGGCGCTGCCCCGGGCCAGCAATGCCGTGTCCTGCGGCATCCAGCCGAAGGCATGCATCATCGGCGCCAGGAACAGCGAAGGATCCGCCACGCGGCCGGTTACCACGATTTGCGCGCCGGCTTCCAGCGCCCGTACGATCGGTTCCGCGCCCTCGTACGGTTCGGCGGAAATCAGCGAGTCGCGCAGCGTGGCGATGGGAGCGCCGCTTTCCAGTATGTCCAGCGGCGCGTCGCAGATGTTGCCGGTCAGGTCGGTGGTGGTGATGGCGGCGATCTTCACGCCGGGCAGTCCCAGCTCCGCACAGAGCTGCGCGATGCGCCGCGCCGCGGCAAGCGGATTGATCCAGCCCTGGTTGCTGACGATGCGCGTGCCCTGCGCGATGCAGTGCGGCAGCACTGCGCGCATGCGCTCGTCCAGATAGGTGTCGTAGCCTTCGAAGGTGGGATCGCGCCGCTTGCGGACCTGTGCAGCCGATACCGTGGCTTCCGCCATGGTTTCGAAACAGAGGAAGTCGAGCTTGCCGTACTGCGCGCTGAGCGCCGCGGGTTCGACGCGGTCGCCCCACCAGCCCGAGCCCGAGCCGATACGGATGGTCTTTGCTGCCATGGGGGATTCCTGGTTGGTCGTGCCGTGCTGGCCGTTTCGTGCTTATTGCTTCGTATTTATTGCCTCGTATTTATTGCGCCTGGATGCCGGCGCGCTTGATCACGCGCGACCATTTCTCCGTATCGGCGCGGATCACGGCAGCGAAGGCGGCCGGCGAGTCGCCGCCCGGCACGGCGCCAAGCTGTTCGATGCGATGCTTTACCTCGGGGGTGGCCAGGATGCGGGCCACGGTCTGCTGCAGCCGCGCCACCAGTGCCGGTGGCGTGCCTGCCGGCGCCAGCAGGCCGAACCAGGAATTCACCACGTAGCCGGGCAGGCCGGATTCCGCCACGGTGGGCACGTCCGGCAGGACCGGTGCGCGCTGCGGGCCGGTCACCGCCAGCGCGCGGACCTTGCCAGCCTGGATCTGGGCCAGCGCCGAGGGCAGGTTGTCATACATCAGGTTGACCTGGCCCGCCAGCAGGTCGGTCATGGCCGGCGCCGCACCCTTGTAAGGCACATGCTGCATCTTCACGCCCGCCATGCTGTCGAGCAGTTCGCCGGACAGGTGCGGCGAACCGCCGGTGCTGGTGGAGGCATAGTTCAGGCCACCGGGACGCTGTCTGGCCAGCGCGATCAGTTCTGTCACCGACCTGACCGGCAGCGTGCCATTGGTCAGCAGCACATTGGGCGAGTTTGCCACCAGCGTCACCGGCGCAAAGTCCTTGGCCGAGTCGTAGGGCATGCGGGCGTAGATGAACTGGTTGGTGACCTGGGTGCCGAGTGTGCCCATCAGCAAGGTGTAGCCGTCGGGGGCCGCCCTGGCTACGGCTTCGGCGCCGATATTGCCGCCCGCGCCGGGCCGGTTGTCGACCACCACGGTCTGGCCCAGCGCCTCTCCCATCCCCAGCGCCACCAGGCGCGCGAGGATGTCGGTGGTGCCGCCGGGCGTGAAGGGGACCACCAGCCGCAGTGGCTTGGCCGGGTAGTTGTCGGGGGCCTTGTCTGCCGCGCAAGCCGGCAGCGCAAGCTGGGCGCACAGGGCGGCGCCGGCCATGGCGGCCAGGCGAAGGGTGGCGCGTCGGTTCATCTGTCTCCTCGCTGGCGCTGGCCCGTAGGGCGGCGCTTCGTGGTTTTGCCGCGTGCGCGAATGCGCCGCGGCATTTCGTTTAATGAAATATTTCTTGGCCGATCTTATTCATGTGGCAGTTTGAAGGTCAAACATTAACCATAAATTTTCACTGAATGAAAATTCATGCGGCGTCCATGCTGTGCCGCGGATGATGCGGTGCTGGCTGCGCCAGTCTTTGCAATCGATGAGGGAGGCCAGCGCGTGGCCCGGGAGGTGGGTGCGGCTGACCGAGTCAGCGCGTCGGATGCCGATCCGGCGGAACGGGCGGGTGCGGACGGTGGAGTTAGCGCGAGGGGAGGCAGCCGCCGCAACTAACGGCTTGCCGCTCAACTGGCGGGCGCCAGCAGGGCTTTGACCGGCAGCGTGCCGCACGGGCCATCCGGCAGGCCCGGACCGTCAGGAAGGGCACCTGGGATGGTGCTGCCGGGCTGCCAAGCTCAATATCCCGGCGCCTGCTGGTAGTAGTAGGGTACCGGCTGCGGCGCGCACGGGACATAGGCGCGATCGTAATCGCGATAGCAATAGCCCGGCGGCGGCGAGTACACCGGTGCGGGCGGGGCCGCCATAACGACCGGCTGGCTGGCCACCGCGGGAGAGACTGGGGCGCAACGCATGCAGCGCGTTCTTGATCGTGGACGCACAGAGCGTGAAGAACACGGGCACGGCGACCCTGAAGGGCTATGACGCGGGCAAGAAAGTCTCTGGCATCAAGCGTCAAAGCGGGCCAAAAATGGCCCGGCGAGCCATTTTTGGCCCGCCTATATCCATCTATTAATCAATACCTTAGCGATTGACCGGGCCATTAATGGCCCGATTTCCGCAGAAAAGCCGCATTTCCACGGCGCATACATCCACGGCGTCGCGTTGAGCATGCTCATCACGCTTATCAAACCATTGATTTATATAGGATAAAGACGACGATCACCGCCATTGGCACGGTGTTTGCCTTATGGGGTACTGCCATTCATTGGCAAGACGGCCTCCCGGCCTCTCTCTCATCGCTAACACGCAAAAGGAAGTCACCGCCATGCCGACACCCGCTTACATCAGCATCCAGGGCAAGACCCAAGGCAACATCACGCAGGGCGCCTTCACCGCCGACTCGGTGGGCAACGTCTATCAGGAAGGTCACGAAGATCAGATCCTGGTCCAGGAAGTCGAGCACCTGATCGCGACGCCGACCGACCCGCAAAGCGGCCAGCCGTCCGGCCAGCGTGTGCACAAGCCGTTCACCTTCACCTCGCCGCTCAACAAGGCCACGCCGCTGCTGTACCAGGCCCTGGCCTCCGGTGAAATGCTCCCCGAAGTGGAAGTGAAGTGGTACCGCACCTCGACCGAAGGCAAGCAAGAGCACTTCTTCACCACCAAGCTCGAAGACGCCACCATCGTCAACATCAACACCGTGCTGCCGCATGCGCAGGACGCGAGCAAAGCCGAGTACACCCAGTTGGTCAAGGTCGCCATGGCTTATCGCAAGATCACCTGGACCCACGCCATCGTCGGCACCGAAGCCTCGGATGACTGGCGCAAGCCCCAGGAAGCATAAGCGCAAACGCACCGAAGGCGTCCGCGGACATCTGCGGTCGCCTTCGGCGATCACATCGGCTTGACCCGGACGACCGGCTGAATTGCCGGTCGTCCACGCGTTGCTCAAGGAAGCGGCCATGCCCACCCAATCCGACCTGCGCTTCACCTTCACCATCCACGGCACGGACGGCAAGATCGACCTCGACGTCGTCGCGTGGTGTCGGGGCACGAGGTGCGCGGCTCGTTTCCGGTGGACGTGGCCTCCGGGCCCAACGTGGAGGAAGTGGTCTACCCTGGCGTGCACTCGGACGTGGGCGGCGGCTACCGACTGGGCGGGCAAGGCCGCGGCGTGACCGACGATGCGAAGCTGTCGCCCCGCAAAGCCACTCACTGGAGGACGCAATGCGTAACGCTCTGACACGCTTCCTGCAGATCGCCCTGCTGTTCGCGCTGGCGGCTTGCAGGCCATCCGATGCCCCCGCCGCCGCAACAGCACACGAAGACACCATGGTGCCGTTGCAGGTCGGCATCCTCAACTACACCGATGACTATATCGACGAGGTGTACGTCAACGGCTCCTGGTCCGGTGGCATGGTCAAGCATGCCGGAGGAGGAGGCTTCGCTGGCCACGCGGAAGTCCCTCGCCAGTGGGACCCGAACTACAAGCTCACCGTCCGCTGGCGCACCGAGCCGCTCTACCTCAAGAGCCCTGACGCGTTCTATGAGCGGGAGCTGACCACGCAACCCTATCAGTTGGATGAGCGCGGGCGCATGACGTTTCTCTGGGTGGCCTTTTTCCCCGGAGGTGTCGCCAAGCTCTTCCCTACTCTGGTGGGTCCAGGGCATCCCGATTTCCCGGAGGGACTGCTTGCTCCAAAACTGCAATGCCGCAAGGAGCACCCCGGTAGTGCGCATTGTGAAGGTCCACCCCAACTCTGGGACCTCATGAGAAAGGGCAAGGCCGCCCACACGGAGGACAAGACGCCATGACGATTTCCCGACTGCCCGACAATATGGGCGACAACCCGTGGGCACTCACGCAAAACGAGCGCAAGGGCATCACTTGCACCGAGTCGCCCGACGACGCCATGTCGTGCCAGCGCACCCTCTATCTCGGCTTCTTCTTCGACGGCACACGCAACAACCGTAAGTACGACACGAAGCCCAAGTCGCATAGCAATGTCGCGCGGCTGTACGACGTCTTCGACGAAGCGCGGCAAGGGTTGATGTCGGAACTGGCCAACGGCCACAGCGGCTGGGCGCAGCCGCGCGACCGACGACGCGAAGCTGATCCGCATCGGCCGCGCGTCGCCCCGCACATCCACTGACGGGAGAACGCGATGCGTAACACTCTGACACGCTTCCTGCAAATCGCCCTGCTGCTCGCGCTGACGGCTTGCAAGCCATCAGATGCGCCTGCTGCGGCACACGAAGACACCATGGTGCCGCTCCGGGTCAGCATCCTTAACTACTCCGACGACTATCTGGATGCGGTGTACGTCAATGAGTCGTGGGCCGGCAGCATGAGTGCCCACGCAGGGGGAGGCAAGGTTGCAGGTTCTGCCGAAGTAACTCACAAATGGGATCCAAACTACAAGTTGACCATCCGCTGGCGCGACGAGTCGCTCTACAACAAAGACCACCACGCCCTATACAAGCGCGAGGTGGCCACGGAGCCGTATCAACAGTACAGACCTGGCGGCGTGACGATGCTGTGGGTCGCCTTCTTTCCAAACGGGGTCTTGCGACTCTTTCCAACCCGTGTCGACCCAGGTCATGAGGATTTCCCGGAGGGACTGCTGGAACCCGCCTTCGAGTGCCGCCGACAGTTCCCAGGCAATCCCAAGTGCTTTCCACCCACTTCTTCATGGATGGAGAACCCGAGCCAACGCAAGGAGGAAGTCAAACCATGACCGTTTCGCGGCTACCCGACAACGTGAGCGAGAACCCGTGGGCACTCACACAGAACGAGCGCCGAGGCATTACATGCACCGAGTCGCCCGATGACGCCATGTCGTGCCAGCGCACGTTGTATCTCGGCTTCTTCTTCGACGGTACACGCAACAACCGTAAGTACGACACGGAGCCCAAGTCGCATAGCAATGTCGCGCGGCTGTACGACGTTTTCGACGAATTGCGTCGCGAAGGTGAAGACCGCCAGTACCGATTCGGTACCTACGTCCCCGGCGTCGGCACCGAGTTCTGGAAGGGCGTCGGCGATGCCGGCGTGGGCCTGCATGCCGCTGCAGGTGCCGCCGCCGGCTGGGGTGGCGAGGCGCGCATCAACTGGGCATTGCTGCAATTGCAGAACAACCTGCACCGCTATGCCTTCCAGAAGCGACTGACCGAAGAAGCCGAAGACCTCGCCCTCGTCAAACAGATGAGCGCCGACATCAACTTCAAGCGCATGCGCATGCGCTTTCCTGATGGCAAGGGGCCGCCC